>NZ_JBDIAQ010000190.1:0-5785 GCF_039812505.1 Intrasporangium sp.
TGCACTCTCGATCCGGAGAACTGCACTCTCGATCCGGAGAGTTGCACTCTCGATCCGGAGAACTGCACTGTCGATCAGGCGAAGTGCGTCCGACCTCCGGCACCGCGGTACCCCCCGACACCGCGAAGTCCGGCGTCCCGACATGCCCGAATCCTTGAACCAGCCCGACCGAGAAGGGAACTGAGATGGAAGGTGCACGCCCGGTCCGCGCCGCCCGCGGGACCACGCTGACCGCACGGTCGTGGGCCACGGAGGCCCCGCTGCGGATGCTCATGAACAACCTGGATCCAGAGGTCGCCGAGCGGCCGGACGACCTGGTCGTCTACGGCGGCACGGGGCGGGCGGCGCGCAGCTGGCCGGCATACGACGCGATCGTGCGCACCCTGACCACACTGGCCGACGACGAGACGATGCTGGTCCAGTCCGGCAAGCCCGTCGGCGTGTTCCGCACCCACGAGTGGGCGCCGCGGGTGCTCATCGCGAACTCGAACCTGGTCGGCGACTGGGCCAACTGGCCCGAGTTCCGGCGGCTGGAGCACCTCGGCCTGATCATGTACGGCCAGATGACCGCGGGGTCGTGGATCTACATCGGCACCCAGGGGATCGTCCAGGGCACCTTCGAGACGTTCGCGGCCGTCGCCGACAAGCGGTTCGGCGGGACTCTCGCCGGCACGTTGACGCTCACCGGCGGGTGCGGCGGCATGGGCGGGGCGCAGCCGCTCGCGGTTACCCTGAACGAGGGCGCCTGCCTCATCGTCGACGTCGACCCCGAGCGGCTGCACCGGCGGGTCGAGTACCGCTACCTCGACGAGGTCGCCGACAACCTGGACGACGCGGTCGAGAAGGCCCTGCTGGCCAAGCAGGAGCGGCGCGGCTGGAGCGTCGGCGTGGTCGGCAACGCGGCCACCGTCTTCGCGGAGCTGCTGCGCCGGGGGGTGCCGATCGACATCGTCACCGACCAGACGTCGGCGCATGACCCGCTGTCGTACCTGCCCGAGGACGTCGACCTGGCCGACTGGCACGAGTTCGCCGAGAAGAAGCCGGAGGAGTTCACCGACCGCGCCCGCGCCTCGATGGCCAAGCAGGTCAAGGCCATGGTCGAGTTCCAGGACGGCGGGGCCGAGGTCTTCGACTACGGCAACTCGATCCGCGACGAGGCGCGCCATGGCGGCTACGAGCGGGCGTTCGAGTTCCCCGGGTTCGTGCCGGCCTACATCCGGCCGCTCTTCTGCGAGGGCAAGGGCCCGTTCCGCTGGGCCGCGCTCTCGGGTGACCCGAAGGACATCTACGCCACCGACAAGGCCGTGATGGACCTGTTCCCGGACAACGACCGGCTGCAGAAGTGGATGCGCGGGGCCCGCGAGAAGATCGCCTTCCAGGGCCTGCCCGCCCGGATCTGCTGGCTCGGCTACGGCGAGCGCGACAAGGCCGGCCTGGCCTTCAACGACCTCGTCGCCTCCGGTGAGATCTCGGCGCCGATCGTGATCGGGCGCGACCACCTGGACTGCGGTTCGGTGGCCTCGCCCTACCGCGAGACCGAGGCGATGGCCGACGGGTCCGACGCGATCGCGGACTGGCCGTTGCTGAACGCGCTGGTCAACACCTCGTCCGGCGCCTCGTGGGTCTCGATCCACCACGGCGGCGGCGTCGGCATCGGCCGCTCCATCCATGCCGGGCAGGTTTCGCTCGCCGACGGCACCCCGCTGGCCGCCGAGAAGCTCGCACGAGTGCTCACCAACGACCCGGGCATGGGTGTGATCCGCCACGTCGATGCCGGCTACGACATCGCCGAGCGGGTCGCCCAGGAACGCGGCGTGCGGATCCCCATGCAGGAGAGCTGAACCCGTGAGCGAGCCTTCCGTCGCGGTGGCTCGGGAGTTCGACCGGATGTGGGACGACCTGCATCCGGTCGGACGCTCGGAGTCCACCGGCGGGTACCGCCGGTTCGCACTGACCCGCGAGGACCACACGCTGCGCGAGTGGTTCGCCGGCGAGAGCGCGCGCCGTGGACTCGACCTGACCACCGACCGGATGGGCAACCAGTGGGCCTGGTGGGGCGACCCGGACGACGCGCCCGGACAGGGCGTCGTGATCGGGTCGCACCTCGACTCGGTGCCCGACGGCGGCGCCTACGACGGGCCGCTCGGGGTGGTGTCCGCGTTCGCCGTGATCGACGCGTTGCGGGAGCAGGGACTGCGGCCCGACCGACCGCTGGGGGTCGTCAACTTCACCGACGAGGAGGGGGCACGCTTCGGCGTCGCGTGCGCCGGCTCCCGGGTCATCACCGGGGCACTCGGCGCCGACCGCGCGCGCAACCTCGTCGACACCGACGGGGTGAGCATGGCCGAGGCGCTGCGGGTGGCCGGCCGCGACCCGCACGTGATCGGTCGGGACGAGGAGGCGCTGCGTCGCGTCGGCTGCTTCGTGGAGCTGCACGTGGAGCAGGGCCGCGCCCTGGCCGACCTGGACCCGGCCACCTCGGCGGTCGCGATCGGCACCAACATCTGGCCGCACGGCCGGTGGCGCATCGACCTGCCCGGCATGGCGAACCACGCCGGGACCACCCGTCTCGAGGACCGTCACGACGCCACCCTGCTCGCCGCCGAGATGGTCCTGGCGGTCCGGGCCGAGGCGCAGCGCCACTCGACGGTGGCCACCGTCGGCAAGCTGCGGCTCGACCCGGGCGGCGTCAACGCGATCGCCTCGCACGCCACGGTGTGGCTCGACACCCGCGGCCCGGTCGAGCCGGACGTGCGGGCCACCGTGTCGGCCCTCGCCGACGAGGTGGCCCAGCGTGGAGGTCGGATCAGCGAGGAGTCCTGGACCCCGACCACGCATTTCGACGCGGGACTGGTCTCCCGGTTGAGCGCGGTGCTGGGCGACCACGTCCCGCTGCTCGGCACCGGTGCCGGACACGACGCCGGCATCCTCGCCACCGCCGGGCTGCCGACCGCGATGCTGTTCGTCCGCAACCCCACCGGGGTGTCGCACTCCCCGGAGGAGTTCGCCGAGCCGGGCGACTGCCACCGCGGCGTGGCCGCGCTCACCCGGGTGGTGCAGGATCTCGTGACCGGAGCGGAGCTGCCGTTGCGTGGCGATACCTCGTCGACCGGTGCGGAGGGCAGCCCACCACCCGCGGGCCCGTCGCAGGCCCTGTCGGACCCGTCGTGACGGCGTACTGGGCCGCCCACGCGCTGCTGCCGGACGGGCCGGCCGAGTCCGTGCGGTTCGAGGTGACCGACGGCCGGTTCACCGCGGTGACCGCGAGGGATGGCTCCGAGGGCGCGCGACGGCTGCCCGGGGTGGTCGTGCCCGGCTTCGCCAACTGCCACAGCCACGCGTTCCACCGGGCGCTACGGGGTCGCACCCACCACGGCGGCGGCACCTTCTGGACCTGGCGCGAGGTCATGTATGCCGTCGCCGCGCGCCTCGACCCCGACTCCTACCTCGCGCTGGCGCGGGCCACCTACGCCGAGATGGCCCTGACCGGCATCACCGCCGTCGGTGAGTTCCACTACGTGCACCACGCCCCGGGCGGCACGCCCTACGCGAACCCCAACGCGATGGGCGAGGCGCTCCGGCAGGCCGCCGCTGAGGCCGGGGTGCGCCTGACGCTGCTCGACACCTGCTACGTGTCGGGCGGGCTGGGTGGTGCCGGGCACCTGGCGATGTCACCGGAGCAGCAGCGGTTCGGCGACGGGGACGCCGACGGGTGGGCCCGCCGCTGGCGTGAGCTGGAAGGCGACGAGAACACCGTCATCGGCGCCGCGATCCACTCGGTCCGGGCCGTGCCCCGCGACCAGATCCCCACCGTCGTCCAGGCCTCGGGCGAGGCGCCGCTGCACGTGCACCTGTCCGAGCAGCCCGCCGAGAACGAGACCTGCCAGCAGGTCTACGGCTGCACCCCCACCCAGCTGTTGCACGATGCCTCGGCCCTGGGGCAGCGTACGACCGCCGTGCACGCCACCCACCTGACCACGGGCGACATCGGGCTGCTCGGTGGCACCGGGACCACCTGCTGCTTCTGTCCCACCACCGAGCGCGACCTCGCCGACGGCATCGGGCCGGCACGCGCGCTGCTCGATGGCGGCAGCCCGCTCAGCCTGGGCTCCGACCAGCACGCTGTGATCGACCTGATGGAGGAGGCTCGCGCCCTGGAGATGCACGAGCGGCTCGCGACCCTGCAGCGGGGCCGGTTCGAGCACGCCCAGCTGCTGGCGGCCGCCACCGACCACCCCAGTATCGGCTGGCCCGACGCCGGCCGGCTGGAGGCGGGAGCGCGTGCCGACCTGGTCGCGATCCGCGCCGACTCGCCCCGCACGGCGGGCGCCCATCCCGACCAGATCCTGTACGCCGCCGGCGGCGCGGACGTGCACACCGTGGTCAAGGACGGCGAGGTGATCGTCGACGCCGGCCGGCACCGGCTCGGCGACGTCGGCAGGATGGTCGCAGCTGCGGTCGTCGCGCTGACCTCGGCCGTCCGCCCGGACGGCCCGGCCCGGCAGGCCGGGCAACGCAGTGGCCCCCCGCAACGTGTCGCAACCGCACAGGAGGACGTATGAGCGCCACCGTCGTCACCGGGATCAGCGAGCTGGTGACCAACGACCCGGCGCGCGAGCGTGGGCTGCTCGGCATCCTCGAGGACGCGGCACTCGTGATCGACGGCGGCCGGGTCGGCTGGATCGGTCCCGGGTCGGCCGCGCCGGATGCCGACGAGCGGGTCGAGCTGGATGGGCAGACGCTGCTGCCGGGCTTCGTCGACAGCCACTCGCACCTCGTGTTCGCCGGTGACCGCAGCGCCGAGTTCGTGGCCCGGATGACCGGGACCCCCTATGACGGCGGAGGCATCGCGGTCACCCGAGAGGCGACCTGCGCCGCCTCCGACGAACAGCTGCGGGCCCTGGTGCAGGCCCGCGTGGCCGAGATGGCCGCGCTCGGCACCACGACGGTTGAGATCAAGAGTGGCTACGGCCTGACCGTCGAGCAGGAGGCGCGGGCCCTGCGGATCGCCGCCGAGTTCACCGGCGAGACGACGTACCTGGGGGCGCACGTGGTGCCGCCCGAGTACCACGCCGACCGAGCGGCATACGTGCAGCTGTGCGCCGGGGAGATGCTCGAGGCCTGCGCCCCCCACGCCCGCTGGGTCGACGTCTTCTGCGAGCCGAACAGCCGGTACGCCTTCACCGAGGACGAGGCGCGCCACATCCTGTCGGCGGGCAAGCAGCACGGGCTGCTGGTGCGCGTGCACGGCAACCAGCTGGGCCCCGGCCCGGGCGTGCAGGTCGCCGTCGACCTCGGGGCCGCGAGCGTGGACCACTGCACGTACCTGTCCGACGCCGACGTGGCGGCACTCGCCGGCTCGGACACGGTGGCGACCCTGCTGCCCGGGGTCGAGTTCTCGACCCGCTCGCCCTACCCGGACGTGCGGCGCCTGATCGATGCCGGGGTGGCGGTGGCGTTGGCCAGCGACTGCAACCCGGGCACCTGCAACAGCAGCTCGATGCCGCTGATGGTCGCCCTCGCCGTGCGCGAGATGGGCATGACCCCGGAGGAGGCGGTGTATGCCGCCACCGCCGGATCCGCCCGGGCGTTGCGCCGGGAGGACGTCGGAACGGTCCGGTTGGGCACCTCGGTCGACGACCTCGCGGTGCTGACCGCGCCGTCCCACCGACACCTTGCCTACCGGCCGGGCATGCCGATCGCGCATCGACTCTCGGATGCTGTCAGGCTGAGCTGACGGCGCTGCATGTCGGTTTGGCGGCCGGGCGCGCCGACGCACGCCGAC
>NZ_JBDIAQ010000191.1:0-5735 GCF_039812505.1 Intrasporangium sp.
GCGGGGTTCGGTGTCGGGGGGCTCCCACTTTCCCGCCGCGGTCGGATTGTGAGCGGGGTTCGGTGTCGGGGGGCTCCCGCTTTCCCGCCGCGGTCGGATTGTGAGCGGGGTTCGGTGTCGGGGGGCTCCCACTTTCCCGCCGCGGTCGGATTGTGAGCGGGGTTCGGTGTCGAGGGGCTCCCACTTTCCCGCCGCGGCCGGATTGTGAGCGGGCCGCTCGGGGCGGAGCGGCCTGGGCGGCATACTGTGCGGGCGTCGGGGCACTCTGACGGCCCCCGCGCGGTCGCTAGGCTGACCCGGTGACCGAGATCGAGATTGGCCGTGGCAAACGTGGCCGGCGGGCGTACTCCTTCGACGACATCGCGGTGGTGCCCTCGCGCCGCACGCGCGACCCCGAGGAGGTCTCGGTCTCGTGGCAGATCGACGCCTACCACTTCGACCTGCCGGTGATGGGCGCTCCGATGGACTCGGTCATCTCACCCGACACGGCGATCGCGCTCGGCCGGCTCGGCGGGCTGCCGGTGCTCGACCTCGAGGGCCTGTGGACCCGTTACGAGGACGCGGCGCCGCTGCTCGACGAGATCGCCGGGCTCGAGGCGAGCGAGGCCACCCCCCGGATGCAGCAGATCTATGCCGAGCCGGTCAAACCCGAGCTGATCACGCAGCGGCTGCAGGAGCTGCGCCGGGCCGGTGTCACGGTCGCCGGCGCGTTGACGCCGGCGCGGACGCAGCAGCTGTGGAAGACCGTAGTCGACGCCGGTGTCGACCTGTTCGTCATCCGCGGCACGACGGTCTCGGCCGAGCACGTGTCGGGGCAGGCCGAGCCGCTGAACCTCAAGCGGTTCATCTACGAGCTCGACGTGCCGGTCATCGTCGGCGGCGCCGGGTCCTACACGGCGGCGCTGCACCTCATGCGGACCGGTGCGGCGGGCGTGCTGGTCGGTTTCGGCGGGGGAGCCGCGCACACGACCCGCACCACGCTAGGCATCCACACCCCGATGGCGACCGCGGTCGCCGACGTCGCCGCGGCCCGTCGCGACTACCTCGACGAGTCCGGCGGACGATATGTCCACGTCATCGCCGACGGCGGGGTCGGCACCTCCGGCGACATCGTCAAGGCGCTGGCCTGCGGGGCCGACGCGGTCATGCTCGGCGCCGCCCTGGCCCGGGCCACCGACGCGCCGGGGCGCGGGTTCCACTGGGGCCCGGAGGCGCACCATCCCCAGCTGCCCCGGGGCGAGCGGATCCGGATCGGCCGCCAGGCCACGCTGGAGGAGGTCCTCCTCGGCCCCAGCAGGAATGCCGACGGCACGACGAACATCATCGGAGCGCTTCGCCGGGCCATGGCAACGACCGGCTACTCCGACGTCAAGGAGTTCCAGCGAGTCGAGGTCGTCGTGGCGCGCTACGGCGACCGCTGACTAGCCGGCCCGCGAGGCCCCGTGCGCGCGCGAGTCGTGCCCACCGTGACGCATGAGCGCGACAAGGTCGCGGACCCCGGCCTCCGGCAGGTATGCCCGGCTCAGCGCGAGACCGATCCGGGGAAGCGCTGCCTCGTCCGGGAACACGAGGAAGAGGGGCTCGGTCCGGGGCTGGAACTTCGACTTGAAGGCGTGTAGCGACCGGAATCCGTAGTAGGGCTCCAGCGTCTCGCCGAGACGATCCAGGAAACTGTCGAGCGTTCCCCTGTCGAGGCCTTCGTCCGGCCCGACGGTGCGGGCCAAAGGGGCGCCGGAGAGTGAAGCGATGGAGCAGCCACGCTCCTTCAGGGTGAGGCATGTGGCGGAGATCAGGAACTCCATGGAGTACCGGAAGCCGCCGGGCAGTCGTCGCATCACATCGAGGGTCCAGCCGATCGGCATGCCACCCTCGGGCGGGTAGATGGGCATCCACGACGTGAGCCCGTGGACGGTCTGATCGGCATCGACGGCGAGCGCCACGAGCACCTGCGGGTCGAGGGCCTCGTCGACTCCGCCGAGGGTGAAGCCCATCTCCGGGAGCCCCCTGTCCTCGACCCATTCGGAGGAGATCGCCTTGACCTGCATCTGCACGCCGCGAGGTTGTTCCTGGAGGGGGCCGAAACGAAGGTCGATGCCTAGGCGGCTGGCCTGGTTCAGCGCCGTCCGCACGTCCTGCCAGGACCTGCCGACGAACTGCAGGTCCGGCAGCGAGATGACTGCTTCCTCGGCAACCTGCAGCGTGTGCCATCCCTGGAGCGACGCGTTCTGCGAGGCTTCCCGGGTCACGGTGAAGAGACAGGGTACGAGACCTGCGGCGTGGACCGCGTCGGCGAAGGAGGCAAGCAGGGCCGATCGTGCCTGCCGCGTCGCGGCGATAGGATCACAGAGACCGATCGCGACGCCGGCGTGGACTCGGTAAGCTATGTAACCGTCGCTGATGTCGTCCTCGAACCAGCGATTCTCTGGCGAAGTGGTCATCCACGCGAGGTTGTTGACAGTGCCGGCCCTCTGGAGCAGGGATACGGCGTGTTGGCGTTGCTGCTCGTCGGCCGGGGCCATGAGGCTACCCGTGGTCCGACGAGCACGCCGCGGGGAGGGATTGCGGAACGCGTGGCGTCCGACGATGAGGATCGCGAGTCCGAAGGTGTTGAGCACGACGTCGAAACCGATGGCCACCAGACCGGGCTCGCCGACGACGGCCATATAGACGACGTTCGCCACCTGGATGCCGATCACGACGACCAGCAGGCCTACTGCCCAGCGCCAAGCGCGTCGACGACCCTTGTAGAGGCTACGGGCGAGCCACAGCCACAGGACCGCTTGAACGAGTCCAGCTGCCAGGTCCCGACCGGCCAGCTCCTCCGCCTGTGCCGCTGCGGACTGTGTCACGGCGAGCGGTCCCTCGACTGTCGAGAAGGGCTGGATCAGGCCCTCGAGAGCCGCGATGACGAAGAAGATGCTGGCGAACAGCCGATAGTCACGTCGCGTGAGTGAGCGCCAGCTCAGATGAGGGCGCCGCGCGACCAGGAACGGACCAAGCACGAGCCCGACGGCCACCCCGATGACGTGCTCGAGGTCGGCCAGGGCGCCCATATAGACGACAAAGAGCACGACATACACGACCAACGCGGCGCGCAGCCGCCCTCGCCACGGCGGACGAAGCGTCACGGACGCGGCAGCCGCAGCGCCCAGGAAGCCGGCCGAAGGGCCTGCGTCGCGTACTTGGGACAGACCCGTCGTCCAGACATAGCCGTGGTTGCGTGTCGCCCACAGCAGCAGCGCTGATCCGAGGACCGCGGCTGTATGGCAGATGAGCAGTGCCAAGCCTGCTCGTGCCCATCCGAGGCGCCACTCCGCGAAGCCGCCGAACACGACAAGTCCAAGCAGTATCGGGATGTGCTGGTAGGGCTGGATTGCGAAGAACATCCCGGTGAACGTCGTCCACCAAGCGCCGTCCTCGAGCGCCGGGAGCCCATACGTGGTGTGCGCGCGGATGGGTTGGGTGGCAAGGGGATCCCACAGGGTCCTCGTCACGACGGAGAGAGCGAGGATGAAGCCGGCGAGGGTCATGGTCAATGGCAACCGGCGTCCCACCGTCGCGAGGTGGGCCATACCTCATGATGCTCCCACATATGCGCCCGTGTCTGCGCTTTGCAGCAGGGCGGCCCGAGTCGGCTCCCGCCCATCGGAAAGCAGCCGGCCCAAGGGTGGGGCCGCCACCCCTCAGAGACGACCCCACCCGGCATCCAACGGCGGGCCACAACCGGTCAGAAAGGGCCCGCACATCGGGGAGACAGGGCAAGCCACGTCGGATTGCCTGCCGTCATGACCATCATCGCATGCTTGTCATCGTTTCGTCTCGTCGGTCTCAAGACGCCGATGACTCGCCGCTCGGCGCGCCCCGTCCCGATCGACAGTGCAGCAATCCCGATCGACAGTGCAGCGATTCGGATCGACAGTTCAGCCGTTGTGACCGACAGTGCAGCATGCAGCACCAGGAATCGTCACCACCGAGGGCGCACACTCGCCACGGAGGTTCCGCCGTCACCGAAGGTTGGCATACCCACCATGTGACAGTGGCACGCTCGACCCGAAGTGCTGCACGCTCGATTGGGGGACGGACACGCTCGATCCGAAGAGCTGCACGCTCGATCAGGGGGAGGAGTCCGGCGTGTTGTCCTGCGCGTCGTGGCGGGCCAGGGCCTCGGACAGCTCGTCGACGACCAGCAGGTCCTTGCGCACGTTGCCGTGCCGGTAGGCGGAGCGCCCGACGAGGTGGGCGGTGACCGGCGAGGTGAAGAACTGGGTCGCGCCGACCAGGACCAGTGTCGTCACCGCGCCCCAGGTGCGGATCGTCAGGGCCAGACCCAGCAGGACCAGGATGAGCCCGAGCGTCTGCGGCTTCGTGGCCGCGTGCAGCCGCGACAGGGTGTCCGGGAAGCGGACCAGCCCGATGGCCCCGGCGAGGCACATGAAGGCACCGAGGAGCAGGCTGATGCCGCCCGCCACGTCGAGGACGCTGGTCCAGCTCACGGCGCCTCCCGGTCCGAGTCGTGCGACATGAAGCGGGCGATCGCCACTCCGCCGACGAAGCTGACGATGCCCAGCACCATGAGCAGAGGCAGGCTCGTCGCACGTCTGTGCCAGGCGGCCTCCATGCCGACACCCGAGATGACGACGACGAGCAGGATGTCGGTCGCGATGAGACGGTCGAGGTTGGTCGGTCCCCGGAAGACGCGATAGAGGACCAGGGCCGCGGCGGCGGCGAGCATGAGCATGCCGGCGATCGTGAAAGCGGTCGTCATGCGCCCTCATCCTCATGCTTGCGGCGCTCGAGGTCGGCGATCTCCTGGTCGGAGCCGAGAGCCCGCACGACCCGCTCCTCGACCCGGTACACGTGGGCGCGCCCCGCCTCGATGGCTCCGGGGCGCCCGATGTCGAGCAGGTGCAGGTAGAGCGTCGAGGTGGACCGTCTGGCGTCGAGCACGACCGAGCCGGGGACGAGCGCGTTGAGCTCGGCGGTGATCGTCAGGTAGAAGTCGGAACGGGATCGCAGGGGCACCTCGATGACCGCGTTGCGCGGCTGCTTGTGGCTGAAGGCGAGCCGGAGCACCTGGATCGAGGCCGCGACGAGATCGGTGAAGAAGCGGAAGATGAGCCATCCGGTCCGCAGCGGCCGGATCCGGCCCGCGAACTCGATCGAGGGCAGCGGGAATGCCAGGGTCACGACCAGACCGATGAGCAGGCCGTTGACGATGTTGCCCCACGAGATCCGGTCCCAGAGCAGCAGCCAGGCGACGGCCACGGCGAGGATGGCGCGGGGCTGGAAGCCGCCGCGGCGCAGTGGGCCCCGGGGTCTGGCCCCGCTGGTCTCGGTGTCGCCGGGTGGCTCGCCGCCCGGCCGGCCGGTCCCGGGATCGATGCTCACCGGCGCACCCCCGGTGGCAGGACGCTGGTGATGTAGGGGTCGCGTTGCATGAGGTCGGCGGCAGCGTGCTGGGTGTAGGCGAACAGCGGCCCGGCGACGAGCGTGATGACCAGGCCCACCGCCGTCATCGCTGCGGTGGCGCCCACCATGACCGGTGGCATCGCACGGCTGGTCGACGGCGCCTCGGCACGGGCGGTCGCGGTTGCCGTCGCCGACCTGGCCTGTCCGCCGGGGCCGGCGGCCGGACGCAGAGCCTCGGACGGGACGGGGGCCTCGGACGGAGGCAGAGCCTCGGACGGGACGGGAGCCTGCCCGGTCACCTCCCCGTCAGGGACGTCGGAGAAGGG
>NZ_JBDIAQ010000192.1:0-5725 GCF_039812505.1 Intrasporangium sp.
ACTTCGGCCCGCTGCCCGCCCTGCTGACCGAGATCTTCCCGAGGGACGTGCGCACGACCGGCGTCTCGGTCGCGTACAACATCGGGGTCACGGTCCTTGGCGGGTTCGCCCCGCTGGCCCTGACCTGGCTGCTCGACGTCACCGGCTCGCTGAACGCGCCCAGCATCTACTACATGGTCATCGCGGTGATCTCGTTCGTCGGGCTGTGGTTCGCCCGCACGCGCTACGACAGCCGCTGACCCTCGAGGGGATGCCGCCCAGCCCGGTCCCAGCCCCCGGGTGGGCCGGGTGCCGGGGCGGCTCACCGCCTACGCTGGTGTCATGTCCGAGCCGATCGATCCGACCGTCGTCGACTACGTGAACGGGCTGGCCGACCGGGCCCGCGTCGCCTCCCGCCGGCTCGCGCTGCTCTCGCGCGCGCAGAAGGATGCGGCGCTGCTTCGCCTGGCCGACGCCCTCGATGCCGCGACCCCGCAGATCCTCGCGGCCAACGCCGACGACCTCGAACGCGGCCGCGCCGCGGGCCTGTCCGAGGGCCTGCAGGACCGGCTCCGGCTCGACGCCGACCGGGTCGCGGCGGTCGCCCAGGCCCTGCGTGACGTGGCGGCCCTGCCCGACCCGGTGGGCGAGGTCGTCCGTGGTTCCACCCTGGCCAACGGGCTGCAGATCCGCCAGGTGCGCGTGCCGATGGGCGTGGTCGGGATGATCTACGAGGCCCGCCCCAACGTCACCGTCGACGCGGCCGGCCTCGCCCTCAAGTCGGGCAACGCGGTGCTGCTGCGGGGCGGGTCCGCGGCGGCCGGCAGCAACCACGCCCTCGTCGAGGCGCTGCGCGGCTCGCTTGCCGCACAAGGACTTCCGGTCGACGCGATCACCCTGATCGAGGAGGGCGGTCACGACGCGGGGCGGGCCCTGATGACCGCGCGGGGGCGGGTCGACCTGGTCATCCCGCGCGGTGGAGCGGCGCTGATCCAGACCGTGGTGCGCGAGTCGACCGTGCCGGTCATCGAGACCGGGGTCGGGGTCTGCCACGTCTACGTCGACCGGGCGGCCGACCTCGCGAAGGCCGAGGCCATCACGGTCAACTCCAAGACCCACCGGCCGAGCGTCTGCAACGCCGCCGAGTCGCTGCTCGTCCACCGCGACGTGGCCGCCGACTTCCTGCCCAAGGTGCTGACCGATCTCGCCGGTGCCGGGGTGCGGCTGCACGTCGCGCCCGAGGTCAGGCCGTACGCGGAGGCGGCGGGAGCGGCATACGAGCTGGCGGGGGAGCAGGACTTCGGCACCGAGTGGCTCGCTCTCGAGATGAGCGTGGCGCTGGTCGGCTCGGTCGACGAGGCGATGGAGCGCATCCGCCGCTACGGCAGCGGGCACACCGAGGCCATCGTCACGGAGGACCGCGCGGCGGCCCGTCGGTTCACCGCGGAGGTCGACGCCGCGGCCGTCATGGTCAACGCGAGCACCCGGTTCACCGACGGTGGCGAGTTCGGCTTCGGGGCCGAGATCGGCATCTCGACGCAGAAGCTGCACGCCCGCGGTCCGATGGCGCTGCCCGAGCTGACCACGACGAAGTGGATCGTGGAGGGCGACGGCCAGGTCCGCTGAGGACGGGGGCCGGTCACCGTCAGCCCGGGCTGGCATGATGACGAGCCATGGAGGGCACTGAGGTCCGCAAGCTGGCTGCGCTCGAGGGCACCCACTGGTGGTATCGCGAGCGTCGCCACCTGTTGGCCCGGCAGCTGCGCGGCCTGATCCCGGGCCGCGCGCTCGACGTCGGCGCCGCGGGCGGTGGCAACACCCGCGTCCTGCGGGACCACGGCTGGGACGCCGTCGCCCTCGAGTACGGCGCCGAGGGCGCGGCCGTCGCCCGTGAGCGCGGCCTCGCAGTGGTGCGGGCCGATGCGACCGCGCTGCCCGTCGCGCCGGCCAGCCTCGACCTCGTCGTCGCCTTCGACATCCTCGAGCACATCCCCGACGACGACGCCGCCGTGGCCGAGGCCCACCGGGTGCTGCGGCCCGGCGGGACCTTCCTCGTCGCGGTGCCCGCCGACCCGCGGCTGTGGTCGGCGCACGACGTCGCCGTCGACCACGTGCGGCGCTACACGCGGTCGCAGCTGCTGGCGGTGCTCGAGCGCGGTGGGTTCACCATCGAGACGGCTCGCTCCTGGAACGTGCTGCTGCGCCCGGTGGTGGCGCTGCGGCGGCGCTCCAGCAGCGGCTCGGACCTGGAGGACCTGCACCCGGTCGTCAACTTCGGGCTGCGCGCCATCATCACCGCCGAGCGGTACCTGCCCGTCGACGGCTGGCCCGGGGTCAGCCTGCTCGTCCGGGCCCGCCGCGGCGACTGACCGCCGCCGAGCGGTCGCTCCCGTCGGGTCGCGGTCTCTCGCCGGCCGGCGGAGCCCAGCTCGGCCCGCCCCGAGCCGGCATCGCGGGCCGGGCATCCCGCGCCGCGACACGCTGCGACGAGGAGGCCGGCAGGGGGGTGTCCGTGGGTCCGCCCGGCCGCTCCGGGACGGCCAGCGAGTCGTAGGCGATGAAGTAGGCCGGGCGGCCCTGCAGGTGCGCGTACATCCGCCCGATGTACTCCCCGAGGATGCCGACGCAGAGCAGCTGGATCGCGCTGAACCCGGCGACGATCGCCACCGTCGAGGTCCAGCCGGGCACGGTGTGTCCCTGGGCCCGGACCACGAGGGTGTAGATGACGAACAGCACCGCGATGACCGCGCCGCCGATGCCCGCGAAGGTGGCGACCCGCAGCGGCGCCGCCGAGAAGCCGGTGAGGGAGTCCACGGACAGCTTGACCATCCGCAGCAGCGGGTACTTCGAGGTCCCGGCGGCGCGCTGCTCGCGCTTGTACTCGACGGTGTCGGACGGGAAGCCCAGGGCCGGGACGATGAAGCGCAGCACCCGGTTGTGGTCGGGCAGCCCGTTGATCGCGTCGACGGTCGCGCGGGACATGAGGCGGAAGTCCCCGGCATCGGCGTGGGCCGAGGTCTTGGAGACCGCGCCGATCAGGGCGTAGAACGCACGCGCCGACACGCGCTTGAACCACGTGTCCGTGGAGCGGTCGTTGCGCACCCCGTAGACGACGTCGACTCCGTCGCGCCGGGCCAGCTCGAGCATCTGCGGGATGATCTCGGGCGGGTCCTGCAGGTCGGCGTCGAGGGTGACCACGTAGTTGCCCCGCGCGCTGACCAGGCCGGCCGAGATCGCCGCCTGGTGCCCGGCGTTCGCGCGCAGCCGCACCACCCGCAGCGAGGGCCAGTCCCGCCGGAAGCGCTGCAGGAGCGCCGGGGTCAGGTCCTGGCTGCCGTCGTCGACCGCGACGACCTCGTAGGTGCCCTCGATGCCGTCGAGCAGCGGGCGCAGCCGCTCGACGAGCAGGGGCAGCACCTCCTGCTCGTTGTACATCGGGATCACGACGGACAGCTCGGGGACCATGTCTGCAAGCCTACGGGCGCCGGTCGGTCCCTCCTGTCCGGCGGCTGGGGACGCGCTGTGTCCCGGTGGGCCCGACCGAGGGTATGCCGCTCACGCCGCCACCGCGGCGTCGCCGACCTCCCCGCGGCGTCCCCGTGCGCGACGGGGGCGGGGCGCCGGGGCTGGGTCGGCCGGTCCGGACGCTAGGCTGGGGCCCATGTCCGATCGTGTCCTGCTCACGGCCCAGGCCGCCGAGGAGGCAGCCCACGGGCTGCCCATGCCCTCCATCGCGTACTTCTTCATCGCCTTCGGCCTGTTCCTGGTCGGGCTGGCCATCACGTGGAGCTTCCGCAACACCGCCTACAAGCTGCAGGCCCCCCGGGGCGAGCAGGGCGACGCGCTGCGCGAGCAGATCGAGCCACCGAAGGGTCACCACTGAGCATGCGCCTCGGCGTCATGGGTGGCACGTTCGACCCGATCCACCACGGCCACCTCGTCGCCGCCAGCGAGGTCCAGTCCCGGTACCGCCTCGACGAGGTCGTCTTCGTCCCGACCGGCCAGCCGTGGCAGAAGGCCGACCGGGAGGTCACCCCGGCCGAGCACCGGTACCTCATGACGGTCATCGCGACCGCCTCTAACCCCAGGTTCACGGTGAGCCGGGTCGACATCGACCGCCCGGGCACCACGTACACGATCGACACCCTGCGGGACCTGCGTCTCGAGCGGCCCGACGCGGAGCTCTACTTCATCACCGGCGCCGACGCGCTCGCCGAGATCCTGTCGTGGAAGGACGCCGACCAGCTGTGGGACCTGGCCAACTTCATCGGCGTCACCCGGCCCGGCCACGCGCTGTCCGACAAGGGGCTGCCCGAGGACCGCGTCACCCTGCAGGTCGTCCCGGCCATGGCGATCAGCTCGACCGACTGCCGGGCCCGGGTGGTCGACGGCATGCCCGTCTGGTACCTCGTGCCCGACGGCGTCGTGCAGTACATCAACAAGTACCACCTCTACTCGGGCCGCCACACGAGCCGGCCTCGGGTCGAGCCGTTCGCCAAGCCGGCCCGGCAGTGCCAGGAAGCCCTGTGACCGCGCCCGACCAGTCCCTCCGGCTCGCCAAGGTGGCCGCCCTGGCGGCCCGGGACAAGCTCGCCGAGGACGTGCTCGCGATCGACGTGAGCGACCACCTGCCCCTGACCGACGTCTTCGTCATCGCGTCCGCGCCGAGCGAGCGGCAGGTCGGGGCCATCGTCGACGAGGTGGAGGACAAGCTGCGCGAGCACGGCGCCCGCCTGCTGCGTCGCGAGGGGGAGCGCGACGGCCGCTGGGTGCTGCTCGACTTCGGCGACATCGTCGTGCACATCCTGCACGAGCAGGAGCGTGAGTTCTACGCGCTCGAACGGCTCTGGAAGGACTGCCCGCAGGTCGACCTGGCCACCGTCGACGCCGGCTCCTCCTCCCGGTCCGACCCGTGATCGGCGCGCCGCCCGGGCTGCGCCGGGTCGTGATCATGCGCCACGCCGAGACCGTCGCGAACGCGGCCCGGCTCTGGCAGGGGCACCAGGACACCGAGCTGTCCGAGGCGGGTCGCAGCCAGGTCGTCGCGGCGGCGCCGCACCTGGCGGCATACCAGCCCGCCCTGCTCGTCTCCAGCGACCTGCAGCGGGCCGCCTCGACGGCCGACCCGATCGCCGAGATCACCGGGCTCGAGGTGCGCCTCGACGCCCGCTTCCGTGAGATCGACGTCGGGGAGTGGCAGGGCATGCACGCCGACGAGGTCCGCGCGAAG
Source organism: Intrasporangium sp. (assembly GCF_039812505.1). Lineage (GTDB taxonomy): Bacteria > Actinomycetota > Actinomycetes > Actinomycetales > Dermatophilaceae > Intrasporangium_A. The sequence continues at coordinate 5,210 of NZ_JBDIAQ010000192.1, forward strand.
TACGCCGACGTGATCGCGGCGCTCGACCGGGGCGAGGACGTGCGCAAGGGCCGCACCGGCGAGACCCGGGCCGACGTCGCCACGCGCGTCGCAGCCGCCCTGAAGGATGTGCTGCGCGAGCTGATGGCGGGCGAGGCCGCCGTCATCGTCGCGCACGGCGCGTCGGGCAAGCTGGCCGCGACCGAGCTCGTCGGCCTCGACCTCGACCAGGCCGACCGCGTGTTCCGCGGGATCGACAACTGTCACTGGATCGAGCTCGTCGAGGACCGCAGCCGGTTCTCCGGCCGGGCCCGCTGGCGGATCGCCGGCTGGAACCTCGGGCCGTGGGACGTCTGAGCCGCCCAGCGAGACCCGATTTGGGCCCGGCGCCGCCGATTGGCTAGAGTTGCGCAGTCGCCTCGATGAGGCGGCACCTGACGAAGATCCGGCGAGTGATCGCACGGGGCTGTGGCGCAGCTGGTAGCGCACCTCCATGGCATGGAGGGGGTCAGGGGTTCGAGTCCCCTCAGCTCCACC
>NZ_JBDIAQ010000193.1:0-5651 GCF_039812505.1 Intrasporangium sp.
GGGTCGTTCGGGTAGCCGACGACGACCCGCTTGGCCTGGGCGGCATACCGCTGCACGAACTCGTCGTAGACGTCGCGGTGGACCAGGATGCGGCTACCGGCGGTGCAGCGCTCGCCGTTGAGGGAGAAGACCCCGAAGATCGTGGCGTCGACGGCGGCATCGAGGTCGGCGTCGGCGAACACCACGGCCGGGCTCTTGCCGCCCAGCTCCATGGACAGGCCCTTCAGGAAGGGGGCGGCGTTGCCGAAGATGAGCTGGCCGGTGCTGCTCTCGCCGGTGAAGGAGATCAGTGGCACGTCGGGGTGCTTGACCAGGGCGTCGCCGGCGTGCTCGCCGAGCCCGTTGACCAGGTTGAACACGCCCTGCGGCAGGCCCGCCTCCTCGAAGATCCCGGCCCACAGCGAGGCGGACAACGGGGTGAACTCGGCCGGCTTGAGCACGACCGTGTTGCCGGTGGCCAGGGCCGGCCCGAGCTTCCACGACTCGAGCATGAACGGGGTGTTCCACGGGGTGATCAGGCCCGCGACGCCGATCGGCTTGCGGTTGACGTAGTTGACCTGACGGCCGGGCACCTTGTAGGTGTCGTCGGCCTGCGCGACGATCAGGTCGGCGAAGAACCGGAAGTTCTCGGCGGCGCGCCGGGCCTGCCCGAGCGCCTGGGTGATCGGCAGCCCGGAGTCGAACGACTCGAGCTCGGCCAGACGGGCATCGCGCGACTCGACGATGTCGGCGATGCGGTGCAGCACGCGGGAGCGCTCGCGCGGCAGCATCCGGGGCCACGGCCCCTCGTCGAAGGCCCGCCGGGCCGCGGCGACGGCCCGGTCGATGTCCGCCTTCTTGCCCGAGGCGGCCTGCACGTAGGTCTCGTTGGTGACCGGGTCGAGCACGTCGAAGGTGTCCCCGTCGAGGGAGTCGACGAACGCTCCGTCGATGTAGTGCTGGATGCGCTCGGGCAGGTCGCTGGGCCTGCGGTCGGTGATCGTGGTGGTGTCGGTCATGGGTTCTCTCCGGGTTCGGGGGTGGGGTCAGATGATCGGGAGGCCGGCAGCCTCGTGGTCGGGTTCGTGCGACAGGTAGGCCCGCAGCGTCGCGGAGCGATGCCGGCGGGCGGCGTGCTCGATCTCCTCGAGTGGCGCCGACGCCTCGATGAGACACAGGATCTGCTCGTGCTCGCGCACCGACTCGTAGGCCCGTTCCGGCACGAAGGAGAAGGTCGAGCTGCGCAGCCCACCGAGCCGGACCCACTCCGCCTCGACCAGCTCGAGCAGCCGGGGGTTGGGACAGCGGGTGAAGAGCCGGGCGTGGAAGCTCTGGTTCAGCGCGGTGAAGGCGCGTGGGTCGAAGTACTCGAGCTGGGTGACCATGCGCTCGTTGATCCGGCGGGCCGCCGCCAGGTCGTCGGCGGTGACGCCCCGCGCGGCCAGGGCCGTCGCGGCCCCCTCGAGCACGGCCAGGGCCTGCATGCTGTAGGTGTACTGCACGTCGTCGACCATCGACACACGGGCGCCGACGTTGCGCTCGAAGGTGACGAGGCCCTCGGCCTCCAGCTGTCGGATCGCCTCACGGACGGGCACGACGCTCATGTCGAGCTGGCTCGCGATCGTGGACAGGACGAGTCGGTAGCCGGGAGTGAAGTCCCGGTCGGCGATGCGCTGCCTGATCCAGGCGTGGGCCCGGGCCGACTTGCTCAGCCCGAGGTCGGCCTCCGGGTGCGTCGTCGGTGTGCTCATGTCGACTCCCCTCCACCGTGTTCGGCATCGTACCGGGCCCGCCAGTGCGCGTTCATCGGGAACAGCCCCTCGAGGGGGTGACCCTCGGCGACGCGCTGCACTACCCAGCCGTCCGACTGCTCCTGGGCCAGCGCGGCGTCGGCGACCTCCTCGGCAAGGGCCGGCGGGATGACGATGACGCCGTCGGCGTCGCCGACGATGATGTCACCCGGCTGCACGGTGGCCCCGCCGCAGCTGATCGTGAGGTCGGTGTCCCACGGGACGTGCTTGCGGCCCAGGACGGCGGGGTGCGCTCCCGCGGAGTAGACCGGCAGGCCGGCGGCCACGACCGGGTCGTGGTCGCGGACTGCTCCATCGGTGACGATGCCGGCCGCCCCTCGCACGCGGGCGCGGATGGCCAGGACGTCGCCGAGCGTGCCGGCACCCTGCTCGCCGCGTGCCTCGATGACGATCACCTCGCCCTCGCCGACCGCGTCGAAGGCAGCCTTCTGGGCGTTGTGCCCACCACCGTGGGTCTGGAACAGGTCCTCCCGGTTCGGCACGAACCGCAGGGTCCTCGCGGTGCCGACCAGCTTGCCCGAACCCGGCAGGGCCCGCACGCCGTCGATCGAGACGTTGTTCAGCCCGCGGCGGCGCAGCTGCGAGGACAGGCTCGCCACCGGGATGCTCGCGAGCTTGCTGCGCAGAGCCGCACTCAGCGTCGCGGTGCCGGGCTCGTCCGTCTCCGGCAGCCCGGCCGCCGCCCGCGAACCCCAGGCCGCGATGCGCTGTGCGTCGTCGACCGCCGGCAGGGACCCGACCGACGCGTCGTAGCCGCCGCCCTCCTCGGCGGTCACGGTGGTGACCAGCCGGCCTGAGCTCGCTCCCGTGCCCGGGTGGTCGACCTCGACCTCGACGACGTCTCCGGGGACGACGACCGACGAGCCGGCGGGGGTGCCGGTGAGGATGACGTCACCCGGCTCGAGCGTGAAGTGCTGGGACAGGTCGGCCACGAACTGGGCGAGCGGGAAGATCAGCCCGGCCGTCGTGTCGTCCTGGACGAGCGAGCCGTTGACCCAGGTGCGAAGCCGGAGCGCGCCGGGGTCGACGGTGCGCGCGTCGACGAGGCTCGGGCCGATCGGGGTGAACCCGTCGCCGCCCTTGGAGCGGACGTTCGAGCCCTTGTCGTTGGCGCGCAGGTCGTAGAGGCCGAAGTCGTTGGCGGCGGTCACCCAGGCCACGTGCTCCCAGGCGTCGGCGAGGGGCACCCGCCGGGCGGGCTCACCGATCACGAGCGCGATCTCGCCCTCGAAGGCCAGCAGCTCCGTGCCCGCGGGGCGTCCGATGGCGCCGCCCGAGGCGGCCACCGAGCTGGACGGCTTGAAGAAGTAGGAGGGTGCGGCAGGTCTGCGCCCGCGCTGGTCCGCCCGGGATGCATAGCTCAGGTGGACCGCAACGATCTTGCCGGGGCGGCCGGGCAGGCCGGCGAATCGGGGATCTGCGCTAACCGTCTGAGTGCTCATGAGCCTCCTTGCTCTTGCGTCGTATGACAATACCGTATACGATCTTGGATATCGGAGCAAGTACCCCGCCCCAGCAGTTGCCCAGCCCCGGTGGCCCTGCCCCGGTGGTCAAGCCCAGGTAGAACACGACGGCTCGATCCACCGTGGCCTCCCCGCACCGGCCCACCCCACGGTCGACACGGGCGCTGCGGACGCTCCGAGACAGACAAGGACGTCGAAGCGACACAGGAGTCAGCACACCAATGAGCATCACGTATCCGCCGGGCACCGCCTCCCACGACACCCCGAGCACCCCCCGCGAGCAGCGCCGGGTCATGCTGGCCACAGTGGTCGGCACCACGGTCGAGTGGTACGACTTCTTCATCTACGCCACGGCCGCGGGTCTGGTCTTCGGTGACCTGTTCTTCGCCCCCGCCGGACCACAGTTCGCGCAGATCCTCTCCTTCATCACCGTCGGGATCAGCTTCCTGTTCCGGCCGATCGGCGCCTTCCTCGCCGGCCACCTCGGCGACAGGTACGGCCGGCGGCTCGTCCTCATGCTCACCCTGATCCTCATGGGCGTGGCCACGACACTGGTCGGCGTGCTGCCCACCCACGAGTCGATCGGCGTCTGGGCGCCCGTCCTGCTGATCCTGCTGCGGATGGTGCAGGGCGTCTCGGCCGGCGGTGAATGGGGCGGCGCAGCGCTGCTCGCCGTCGAGCACGCCCCGACCCGCAAGCGTGGCCTCTTCGGCGCCGCCCCGCAGATCGGCGTCCCGCTGGGCCTGCTGCTCGCCTCCGGGGTGATGGCGTTGATGGCAGTTGTCGCGCCGGGTGACGCGTTCCACGCCTGGGGCTGGCGGGTCCCGTTCCTGTTCTCCATCGTGCTGATCGGGGTCGGCTACTACATCCGGCGGCGTGTCGAGGAGAGCCCCGTCTTCGCCGAGATCGCCGAGCGCAAGCACCAGGCCGAGACGCCGATCGTCGAGCTGTTCCGCAAGCACACCCCGCTCGTGATCGTCGCCGCCCTCGTCTTCGCCGGCAACAACGCGGTCGGCTACATGACCACCGGCGGCTACATCCAGCGCTACGCCACGGACCCGCACGGCCCCATCGCCCTGGACCGGGGCCCCGTCCTGTGGGCCGTCACCGGCTCGGCCGTCACCTGGCTCATCGCGACCTTCGCCGGCGGATGGGTGTCCGACCACATCGGGCGTCGCCGCACCTACGTGCTCGGCTGGATCCTGCAGCTGGCGGGCGTCTTCACCCTCTTCCCCCTCGTCAACACCGGCAGCGTCGGGCTGCTCTTCGCCGGCCTGGCGCTCCTCACCATCGGACTCGGCCTGACCTACGGCCCGCAGTCCGCGCTCTACAGCGAGCTGTTCCCGGCCAGCATCCGGTTCTCCGGCGTGTCGATCTCCTACGCCCTCGGCGCCATCCTCGGCGGCGCGTTCGCCCCGACCATCGCCCAGGCGCTGGTCCAGGCGACCGGCGGCACCGGCGCGGTCACGTGGTACCTGGCCGGGATGACCGTGGTCGGGCTCGTCGCGACCCTGCTGCTGCGCGACCGCACCGGGATCCCGCTCGGCCCGGACCACGAGGCCGAGCAGGCGCAGGGATACTTCGTAGGACAACCAGGGGCGTACCCCAGCGCCGCGGCCAACTGACGGAACGGAAGGTAGACACACATGATGCAGTTCCACCACCACGGTTACGTTTCCGCGGATCCACGCGTGCGCCCCGTCGCGGGCACCGGTGTCGACCGCCCGGCCGAGCTCCCGGACGAGGTCGACGTCCTGATCGTCGGCAGCGGCCCCGCCGGCATGCTGCTGGCCGCCCAGCTCGCGCAGTTCCCCAGCATCACCACGCGGGTCATCGAGCGCCGCGCCGGCCGGTTGGAGATCGGGCAGGCCGACGGCATCCAGGCCCGCAGCGTCGAGACCTTCCAGGCGTTCGGCTTCGCCGAGCAGATCATCGCCGAGGCCTACCGGATCACCGCGATGAACTTCTGGACCCCCGACCCGGACAACCTGGACAACATCATCCGCACCTCGCGGACCGTCGACGACGAGCACCACATCAGCGAGTTCCCCCACCTGATCGTCAACCAGGCCCGCGTGCTCGACTACTTCGCCGAGGTCGCGGCGAACGCGCCGACGCGCACGACGCCCGACTACGGCCTGGAGTTCGTCGGGCTCACGATCGGCGACGGCGAGCACCCCGTGCAGGTCACCCTGCGGCATACCGCAGGCCCGCGCGAGGGCACCGAACGGAAGGTCCGGGCCAAGTACGTGGTCGGGTGCGACGGCGCCCGCAGCCTGGTGCGCGACTCGATCGGACGCACCATGACCGGCAACCAGGCCATGCACGCCTGGTCGGTCATGGACGTGCTGGCCGTCACCGACTTCCCCGACATCCGCACCAAGTGCGCGATCCAGTC
>NZ_JBDIAQ010000194.1:0-5572 GCF_039812505.1 Intrasporangium sp.
CGGCGGGCTCGCACAATCCGGCCGGGGCGGGATTGTTGGTGGCCGGGGGGCGCGGCGGGCTCGCACAATCCGGCCGGAGCGGGATTGTTGGTGGCCGGGGGGCCGGGATGATGGCCGCATGGCGCCCGATACCGAGCCACCCACCCACCTGCTGCACCGGCTGACGTCGTACTCGCACGACCGGGAGTGGACCGAGCCGGTCCCCGACCCGCGCGTGGTGCACGGCCTCGTCCCGGACGACGAGAACCATCGGCCGCAGTGGTACAAGGCCTACGCGGCCGACCTGCCCCGGGTCCTGCTGACCCCAGACCTGCCGGCCTGCACGGCACCGGCGCTGGCCGTGCTCGCCGGGACCGCCGAACTCGCCCCGCGTCGCCTCGACCTGGCCGGTCTGGCCCGGCTGCTGCACCTCTCGGCGGGGGTCACCCGCACCACCGTGAACCGGGCCGGCGTGACCCTGCTGTTCCGGGCTGCCGGGTCCGCGGGCGCGCGGTTCCCCCTGGAGCTGTATGCCGCCGTCCCCCGTGGCCTCGACACGGACCTGCCGCCGGGGGTGCACTGGTACGACCCCGCCGCGCACGCCCTCGTCCGGGTCGGGCCGCCCCCGCTCGGCGCGGCCCCCGCCCTGGTGGTCACCGGCGTGCCGTGGCGCACCGGCTGGCGCTACGCGGAGCGCGGGTTCCGGCACGTCTACTGGGACGCCGGCACGATGCTCGCCCAGCTGCTGGCGCTGGCCGACTCGGCCGGTGTCCGCGCGGGGCTGCACACCGCCTTCCCCGACACCGTCGTGGCTGACCTGGTCGGGGTCGACTCGGTCACCGAGTTCCCCGTCGCGGTCGTCGCGCTCGGGCCCGGCGAGCCCGCGCTGCAGCCGACCGGACCGACGGTGCGGGGCCGGCACGACGCCGACGGCGTGGTGTTCCCACTGGTCACGCAGGCCCAGCGGGCCGGTCGCCGCACCGCGCTGGGACCCGAGCTCGAGCGGGGCCGGGCGGTGCAGCCGGCCACCAGGCCCGCACCCGGGACGCCGATCGACGCGGTGGTCGCGGGCAAGGGCTCGATCCGCCGACTGCGCGCCGACCGCTCGGTGCCGCTGTCGTTGCTGCGCGACGCCATGACGGTCGCGATGCGCGAGGTCGACGTGCCGCACTGGGTCGGGGCCGTCGCGGTCGACGGCCTCGCTCCGGGCGTCTACCGGTGGCCCGATCTGCGGCACGCCGAACGGGCCATGAGCGAGGCGGCGCTGCGGGACGAGCTGTACGGGGCTGCGCTGGAGCAGGGGCTGGCCCACGACGCGTCCTTCGTGGCGATGTCCGGCATCGAGCTGACCGGGGTCGACGACCACCGGTACCGCGAGGTCCAGCTGCTGGCCGGCCTCGTCGAGGGCCGGCTGCACCTGGCCGCGGGGGCGCTCGGCGCCGCCGCGAGCGGGATGACCTTCCGCGACGCCGACCTGCCCCGGCTGCTCGGCCCCGGCGTGGCCGGGCTGCTGTGGACCTGCGTCGGGGTGCCGGAGTACCGGACCCGCCCGAGCGGTCGGCCCGGCCGGCCCGCCCGGGTGCACGTCGTCTGGCCGCGCTGAGCGGGCGTGAGCGGCATACCGAGGCGTCCTTAGACTGGGCCACGTGCGCATCGCGAGGTACACGACCGGGGACGACCCGGTCTACGGCATCGTCCAGGGCGACCCGGGCGGCGAGGTCGTCACGCCGCTGAGCGGCGACCCGCTCTACGTCGGGCTGCAGCCCTCGGGCGCCGGTCCCGTCCTGCTCGAGGACGTGCGGCTGCTCGCGCCGGTGATCCCGCGCTCGAAGGTCGTCGCGGTCGGCAGGAACTACGCCGACCACGTCCGCGAGATGGGCGGCACGGCCCCGCCCGAGCACCCCATGCTGTTCTTCAAGCCCAACACCGCCGTCGTGGGGCCGTTCGACCCGGTCGTGCTGCCGGCCGGCAGCAGCGAGGTCTCCTACGAGGGCGAGCTCGCGGTCGTCGTCAAGACGATCACCAAGGGCGTCAAGGCCGCCGACGCGGCCGAGTGCATCTACGGCTACACCATCGCCAACGACGTGACCGCCCGCGACTGGCAGCGCAGCGACGGCCAGTGGGCACGCGCCAAGGGCTTCGACACCAGCTGCCCGCTCGGCCCCTGGGTCGAGACCGAGCTCGACCCGGCCGACCTCGCGATCCGCACGACGCTCGGCGGCGAGGTGCGCCAGGACGGCCGGACCTGCGACATGGTCCACGGGGTGGCCGCGATCATCGAGTACGCCTCGGCCGCTTTCACGCTGCTGCCCGGTGACGTCATCCTCACCGGCACGCCCGCCGGCGTGGGCCTCGTCGAGGCGGGCCAGCAGGTCACCGTCGAGATCGAGGGCATCGGGTCGCTGACGAACACGTTCGTGCGGCGCTGAGCACTAGGCTGGCCTGTCGTGACCGCACCGACCGACGCCCGTATGCCGCCCAGCCCCGTCCCCGACGACAGCCCGGTCGAGGTGCGGCCGGCCCCGGGGCCGCGGCGCAGCACCTCGGACGGCTCCGGCCCGGTGCGCACCCGGATCGCGCCGTCGCCGACCGGGGACCCGCACGTCGGCACCGCCTACATGTCGCTGTTCAACCTGGCCTTCACCCGGCAGCAGGGCGGGCAGTTCGTGCTGCGGGTCGAGGACACCGACCGCGCGCGCTTCCGCGAGGACAGCGAGGCCCAGCTCTACGACATGCTCGGCTGGCTCGGGCTGCACTGGGACGAGGGGCCGGACATCGGCGGGCCGTTCGCGCCGTACCGACAGTCCGAGCGGCTCGAGACGTACCGGCCCTACGTCGAGAAGCTCGTCGAGCAGGGGCATGCCTACCACTGCTGGTGCTCGACCGAGCGGCTGGCCCACATGCGGATGGTCCAGCAGAAGACGAAGCAGCCGACCGGCTACGACCGGCTCTGCCACGGCAAGACCCGCGAGGAGCGGGCGGCGCTGCCCGGCTTCACCGAGACGCCGGTCGTGCGGATGCTCATCCCGGACGACGTGGAGCTGACCTTCGAGGACGTCATCCGCGGCACGGTGTCGGCGCCCCGGCCCGACGACCAGGTGATCCTGAAGGCCGACGGGTTCCCGACCTACCACCTGGCCGTCGTCGTGGACGACCACGAGATGGGCATCACCCACGTCGTGCGCGGCGAGGAGTGGATCAGCTCGACGCCGAAGCACATCCTGCTCCACCGGTGGCTCGGGCTGCAGCCGCCGAAGTGGGCGCACATGCCGCTGCTGCGCAACGCCGACAAGTCCAAGATCTCCAAGCGCAGGAACCCGGCGGCCCGGCTGACCTGGTTCCGCGAGCAGGGCTACCTGCCGGAGGCACTCGTGAACTTCCTGGCGCTGCTGGCCTACCCGCCGCAGCAGGACGCCGAGGGGGCCGACGTCGAGGTGTTCACCTTCGAGGAGTTCTCGTCAAGCTTCGACTGGGGCAAGGTCAACCCGATCGGGCCGATCTTCGACCTGAAGAAGCTCGAGTGGCTCAACGGCGTCCACATCCGGTCCCTGCAGGTGGGCGAGCTGGCCACGCGGCTGCTGCCCTACCTCGAGCAGGCCGGCGTGCTGCCCGGCCGCCCGTCGCTGGGCGAGCTCGGCCGGCTCACGGAGGTCACCGGGCTGATCCAGACCAGGATGGCGCTGCTGACCGAGGCGCCGGCGCTGGTGGGCCCGTTCTTCGTGGCCGACGACCAGCTCGAGATCCAGCCGGACGCCCGCGCGCAGCTGAAGGACGACGCGCCGCAGGTGCTCGACGAGGCGATCCGCGTGCTCGGCGACATCGACGACCACGGCACCGGTGTGCTCGGGACACAGCGTGGCTGGCACGCCGGCGCCATCGAGACCGCCCTGCGCGCCGCCCTGGTCGAGGGGCTGGGGATCAAGCCGCGCTTCGCCTTCGGGCCGCTGCGCACGGCGGTGTCGGGCGCCCGGGTGTCGCCCCCGCTGTTCGAGTCGATGGAGATCCTCGGCAAGACCTCGACGCTGAACCGGCTGCGCCTGCTGCGCGAGACCCTCTGACGGGCCTGTCATCGTGACGGATCTCGCCGACGTCTGGCCCGTGCACGCGATCCGGCTCCGGACCGCCGGGCTGGACCTGCAGGTCATGCGCGAGGCGGACCTCCCCGCCGTCGTGGGGGCCCTGCCGGACGACGTCGAGCTCGATCCCGGCGCGCCCTCCTACCCCGGCCTGGGCCGCGCCGCGAACCGCCGGGCCGCCCTCGCGCGGAGCTACTGGCGGGCCCTCGGGACGTGGTCGCCCGACGACTGGGCGCTGCCCTTCGTGGTACGCGAGCGCGGCGAGGTCGTCGGCGTCCAGTGGCTGGAGGGCCCGGCTCCGTACCGGCGACAGCGCACGGTCGACTCCTCGTCGTGGCTCGTGCCCCGAGCCCGGCGCCGTGGCCTCGGCACGCAGATGCGCGCTGCGGTGCTCGAGCTCGCCTTCGGTCACCTCGGTGCAGTGGCTGCCATCACCTCGGCCTACGTCGAGAACGCCGCCTCGCTCGGAGTCTCTCGTGCCCTGGGGTACCGCGAGACCCACACCTCCGTGCTCGAGCCCGGCTCCCGCGTCCTGCAGCACCTGCGCCTGGACCGGCCGGACTGGCCGGCCGGCGGGCCGGCCCGGCCCGTCGACGTCAGCGGGGTCGCGGGTGCGCTGGCGCTGTTCGCACTGGGGGACGAGCGTGCACCGGGGGACGAGCGTGTCTGAGCGTTCCCTCGAGAAGGTGCTGAGCGGCATACGCGCGCTCGTTCTCGACGTCGACGACACGATCGTGGACACCCGCACGGCGATGACGAGCGCGGGCACGGTCGCGGCGCGGGCCCTGTGGCCCGGCCCGGGCCACCCGCACCGGCAGATGGCGCAGCGGTACTACGACGACCCCGGCGGCTGGTTCCGGCGTTACACCGCCGGCGAGATCTCCGTGGTACAGATGCGGCTGGCCCGGCTGCGCGACGTCGCCGACACGTTCTCGGTCGACCTGCCGAGCGACGCCCGCGAGCGCTACCTCGCCGCCTATATCCCGGCCTTCCGCAGCGTGCAGCGCCTGTTCGACGACGTCCCCGCGCTGCTGGCAGCGGCGGACCGGCGCGGCGCCCCCGTGGTGCTGCTGACCAACTCGAACCGGGTGGACACGGCGGTCAAGCTGGAGGCGGTCGGCCTGGCCGAGCGGTTCGCCGGGAGGGTCGTGACCACCGACACGCTGGGTGTGGGCAAGCCCGACCGCCGGGTCTACCTCGAGGCGTGCCGCCGCGTCGCCGCCGACCCGGCCCGGACCGTCAGCATCGGCGACAGCCTGGAGTGGGACGTGCTGGGGGCCGTCGCGGCCGGGCTGCGCGGCATCTGGCTCGATCGCGCGGGTTCGGGAGCCGGCCGCCATCCCGCCATCCACACCCTCGAGGCGGTCACCGCCGTCCTGACCTCGGCCACCCGGCCGTGAGCACGTAGGCGCCACGCGCCAGGCCCGGCATCCCGGTACGCCCGGCCTCCCGGGGACACGCCCGGCACCTGCCAACTTCCCCGGTTGCAGCCGTAGAGCCTGGCGGCTGTTCGGTGT
>NZ_JBDIAQ010000195.1:0-5424 GCF_039812505.1 Intrasporangium sp.
CCCGATGACACCGGCGGGCACCACGCCTCGCAGTCGGACCGGCTGCCTCGGCCGGCACCGCCCCCGCCACGCCCTCCCGGCACGGCCCCGCCCCGCCGACCCATGCCGCTGGTGCCACCGGCACGCACCTCCCGCCGAGCCGACACCTGGCTGCGCCGGCTCTACACGCACCCGGTGAGCGGCACCCTCGTACAGCTCGACTCCACCCGCCGCCGGTTCGACGCCGGGCTGCGGCGCTACCTGATCGCCCGCGACGGCACCTGCCGCACCCCTTGGTGCGATGCTCCCATCCGGCACCTGGACCACGTCCAGCCCTGGGCCGCCGGGGGGCCCACCACCGCCACCAACGGGCAAGGCCTGTGCGTACGCTGCAACCTGGTCAAGGACCAGCCCGGCTGGCACGCCCGCGTCACCGACCCCGGACCGACCAGCAGCGACCCCACCGAGCCTGCTGGCCGCACCGGGCCGGCCGGTCGCGCCGGACGGGCGCACACGATCGAGCTGACCACGCCCACCGGGCACACCTATACCAGCAGCGCCCCACCCGTGCTGCCACAGCACCCGAGAAGCCACCGCAGCATCCCTGTCGAGGCCGACCGAGCCCGCATCCGCGAGCTGACCCACCTCGAGCTGCGCATCCTCAGCGACCCCGACCAGTGGCACCAAGCCAGCTGAGCCCACACCCAGAGGTGGCGCGACCCAAGCCCGGCGACGAGCCTTTGCAAGGATGAGCCCATGACCCGCGACGCCCTCTCCGAACGGCTCCTGCTCGCCGACGACCTCGACCGGGTCGGCCCCGACGCTCCCACCCTCTGCGCCGGATGGAAGACCCGCAACCTCGCGGCCCACCTCGTGATCCGCGACTCCCGGCCGGATCTCGCGGTGGGCAGGTTCGTCCCGTTCGTCGGCTCGCGTGCCAAGCGCGAGATACGCCGGATCGCCGGGGGCGACTACGAGCAGCTCGTGGCGCAGCTCCGTCAGGGCGCGCCGAGGTGGAACCCCATGTCGTGGCAGCCGGTCGACGAGCGCGCCAACCTGCTCGAGTTCTTCGTCCACCACGAGGACGTCCTCCGTGCCGAGGAGGGCTGGGCCGCGCGACGACTCGACCCAGAGCTCGAGGAGCACATCTGGGCCGACCTGCGACGTTTCGGCCGCCTCGCGTTCCGGCGGGCACCCACGGGGGTGGTCCTCGTCGCCGAGGGCTTCGGACGCCATGCCGCGCGCCTGCCCGACGAACGCGGCACTGTCGTGCTGCGCGGCAGGCCCCCGGAGCTGCTGCTCTACGCATTCGGCCGGCGCAGCGTCGCGCAGGTCGAGCTGTCCGGGGACGACGGCGACATCGCCGCCCTGCAGGCGGGTCGGCTCGGCGTCTGACCCGGACCCACGAGCAGGGTCGCCAGGCTCAGCGCACGACGACCCCGGCCGCGCGCAGCGCCGCCTTGACCTCGCCGACGGTGAGCTCACCGAAGTGGAACACGCTCGCCGCCAGCACCGCGTCGGCGCCGGCCCGGACCGCGGGCGCGAAGTGCTCGACCCTCCCGGCGCCGCCGGACGCGATGACCGGGACCGACACGGCGGCCCGCACCAGCCGGATCAGCTCCAGGTCGAAGCCGTCCTTCGTCCCGTCGGCGTCCATCGAGTTGAGCAGGATCTCCCCCGCCCCGAGCTCGGCCGCCCGAGCGCACCACTCGACCGCGTCGAGATCGACCGGGGTACGGCCGCCGTGCGTGGTCATGACGAAGTCACCGGTCGGGCTCCCGTCGGCCCGCCGGCGGCGACGCACATCCGCCGAGAGGACGAGCACCTGGGCCCCGAAGCGGTCGGAGATCTCCGCGATGAGCTCCGGCCGGGCGATCGCCGCCGTGTTGACGCCAACCTTGTCCGCGCCCGCGCGCAGCAGCCGGTCGACGTCCCCGACCGTCCGCACCCCGCCGCCCACCGTCAGCGGGATGAACACCCGCTCGGCCGTGCGCCGCACCACCTCGTAGGTCGTCTCGCGGTCCCCGCTGCTCGCGGTGACGTCGAGGAAGGTCAGCTCGTCGGCACCCTGTTCGCCGTAGCGCTCGGCCAGCTCGACCGGGTCCCCGGCATCGCGCAGGTTCATGAAGTTGACCCCCTTGACCACGCGCCCGGCGTCGACGTCGAGGCAGGGGATCACTCGCGTGGCCACGGTCATGGCGTCAGGGTAGGCGCTGGGTAGGGTCACGAGCATGTGGGACCAGCTCACGGCACCGGCCGACCCGGTCCAGGTGGCCACCGTGGTGAGCCTGGCCCGTCGCGCCGAACCGCGGTGCGGCGCGACGGTCGTCGTCGCCGTCGACGGCCACAGCGGCTCGGGCAAGACCACCCTCGCCGCGGCAGTGGCCGGCGCCCTCGGGGCCCAGCTCGTCCACCTCGACCTCATCTACCCGGGCTGGGACGGACTGGCCCGCTCCGTGGACATCCTCGCCACGCACGTGCTGCACCCCCTCTCGGAAGGACGCTCGGCGGCATACCGCCGGTGGGACTGGCAGCGCGGCGCGTGGGCCGAGGAGCACCCCGTGGTCCCGGCACCGTTCCTCGTCGTGGACGGGTGCGGTTCCAGCGTCCTGCCCGCGGGGGCGTATGCCGCTGTGCGAGTCTTCCTCGACGCCTCCCCGGCGCTGCGGCGGGCTCGTGGCCTGGCCCGCGACGGTGACGCGTACGCCCCGCACTGGGAGCGCTGGGCCGCCCAGGAACAGGAGCTGTTCGAGCGCGACGGGACACGGCACCGCGCCGACCTGCTCATCGACACGACTACAGTCTGAAGGTGGCCTACCTGCCCGAGCCGACGAGGCACCCGGGCCAGCCGCGCCCGCTGCCGTCCTTCTGGACCATGGTGGTGGCCCTCCTCGCCGTGGCCGTCAACCTCCGCGTGGCGATCACCAGTGTCCCTCCGCTCATCGACACGATCTCGGCCGACCTCGGTCTCAGCCATGCGATGGCCGGCGTGCTGACCGCGCTGCCCGTCCTGTGCATGGGGCTCTTCGCGCCCCTCGCGGGGCGGCTGGCCGAGCGGGCCGGCGCCGCGGTGGTGGTGCTCTGCTCGGCGGTGGGGATCCTGCTAGGCACGATCGCCCGCGGGCTCGGCGACAACGTGGCGCTGCTCTACCTCGGGACCTTCGTCGCCGGCGTCGGCATCGCGGTCGCCAGCACGCTGCTGCCCCAGCTGGTCAAGATCTTCTTCCCGCCGCAGCGGATGGGCCTGGTCACCGGCCTCTACATGGCGGGGATGCTCGGCGGGGCGACGCTGGCCTCGGCGGTGGCGGTCCCGCTGGCCGAGCGCCTCGGGTCCTGGCAGGCCTCGCTCGGCGCGTGGGCCGTGCTGGCCCTGCTCGGGGTGCTGGTCTGGGCGCCGTTCACCGTGCGGGTCCGTGCCCGGCACGTGCGTGGCGAGGGGCCGCACGGCGGTCTGCCGTGGCGGAGCCTGACGGCGTGGACGGTCGCGATCTACCTCGCGCTCCAGTCGTGGTGCTTCTACTCGAGCGTCGCCTGGCTGGCGCCGAGCTATGTCGAGCACGGTTGGTCCAAGACCGCCGCGGGCTACCTGCTGGCCGCCTTCACCGCTGCGCAGATCGTCTCCGGCCTGCTGGGACCGGCCCTGAGCGACCGGGTGCGGGACATGCGGGTGCTGCTGCTGGTCTCGGCCGCGCTCGGGATCGTCGGCAGCTTCGGGATCTACCTGGCCCCGCTCGCCGCCCCCTGGGTCTGGGCCTTCGTGCTGGGACTCGGCCAGGGAGCCGCGTTCTCGCTCGGGCTGGTCCTGCTCGTGCACTACGCGCGGACCCCCTCCGCGACCGCTCGCCTGAGCGGGATGGGCTTCCTCGTGTGCTACCTGCTCGCCTCGTTCGGCCCGCTGGCCATGGGCGCGGTCCGCGACCGGGTCGGGAACCTGACCCTCACCTGGCCGATCCTCGGTTTCGTGGGGATCGCGCAGGCCCTCGTGGCGCTCCGGCTGCGCCCGAACCGCGCGAAGGTGCGTTGAGCTCGCGTCAGGACCCCGCGACCCGTACCGCGTACCAGGTCTGCCCCCGGTCGATGCTCTTCCAGTAGCCCCCTTCCGGGTCCGCGGAGAGCGCGTAGTAGACCGAGCCGCCCGGTGCGCCGACCCAGGCCCACCCCTGCGACGGCAGGGCGGGCGGCCGGCCCGGGGAGGCCCAGGTGGCTCCGCCGTCGGTGCTGCGCCGCATCGACCCGTGCAGGTCGCGGCTCCCGCCGGATACGGCCAGCAGGCTCGACCCGTCCGCCGCCGCGAAGGCCGTCGGTCCCGCGTCCACCAGGACGAGCCGGTCGGTGCTGACGAGGGCCCACGTCGCCCCTCGGTCGGTGCTCGCCTGCACGGCGTACCCCACGTGCCCGGCGGCACCGCTCGATGCGCAGACGGCGAAGATGACGGGTCCGGCGGCAGGGGCGACGAGCTGCACGCCCTGACCGCGGCCGCACGCCTGCGGACCGACCGCGTGCAGACCGTCGGGCCGCACCACGACCGGGCCCGGCGGTAGCCCGCCCGGACGCGGCCGCACGGTCGGGGAGATGTAGGCGACACCGGCGTGCCACGCGACCACGGCGCCGGTCACGCCGGCGGCGCCGTCGATGGTGCCCACGACGTCGGTCGCGGCGGCGGCGCCGACCGGAGCCCGGCTGACCGTGATCGCGCCGTGGCAGGTCCCGTCGGAACATCGGGGGGCGGTGGTCAGCACGACGTCCGTCCCGTCGGTCTCGAGGTCGATGACGTCCCCACCGCGGTGGTCGTAGGGCTGCCACGTGCGTCCTCCGTCGGTCGTTCGCAGCACCGCTCCGCCGAAGACCCAGCCGATGCTCGGGTTCGCGAACCGGACGGAGCCGAGCCGGCCGCCCCCCTCCGGCGCGCCGAGCACCGCGCCGGTCGAGGTTGCCGGGCTCGCCGAGGCAGCGAAGGTGTGCCGCAGGCGCCAGGTGCGCCCGTTGTCGTCGGAGGCCGCCAGGGCCGGGCACGTCCCACCGGGGCAGGCGAGCACACCCAGCGCGTAGAGGTGCCGGTCGTCGGCGGTGGTCACCGAGCGCACCCGGAAGGAGGCCGGCACCGGGAGGGCCGCCGGCACCTGGCCCGTCGTGGCGGGCGAGGTGGCGAGCAGGGTGCCGGGCGGGGTGGGCGCGGTGGTGGGCGGCACGGAAGGCCCGGGGGACGTGGTGCGCGTCGGTGACGGCGCCAGGGCCGAGGAGGATGCCGGGGTGGACGGCCCCGGGGTCGGCCCGGTCCGTAGCAGCCCCCACCCGAGGGCTCCGGCGACGACGAGCAGGGCCGCGGCGACGAGCAGGTAGCGGGTCCACGGCGTGTCGGGAGCCCGTCCGCGGGCGACGATGCGCTGCCACCGGAACGGGTCGCTCGGCAGGACCGGGGCCGCGTTGCGCTCGCGGGAGAAGAAG
>NZ_JBDIAQ010000196.1:0-5380 GCF_039812505.1 Intrasporangium sp.
GAGCACCGGCAAACCTTGATGGTTGCAGCCGTCGAGGTTTGCCGGTGCTCGGTGTGTCGCGCGTGGACAGGCCCGGGTAGGCGTGGAGGGGCCGGGTACCCGCGTCAGCGCGTCGGCGCCTGGGTGTCGTCGGGCGCCGTCGTCTCGGCGACGGCGAGGGTGTCCTCACCGGCCCCGATTCCGGCTATCGTGGTCCGGCCGCGGGAGCGCAGGCGCGCCTCGACGAAGCCCGCCAGCCGGGTCAGCGCGTAGTTGATGACGATGAAGATGAGCGCGATGACGATCATCGACGGGACGATGTTGCCCTTGTACGACCCGATCTGGGCGTAGGTCGTCAGCAGCTCGGGGTAGGTGATGATCTGCCCGAGCGCGGTGTCCTTGAGGATGACGACGAGCTGGCTGACGAGCGCCGGCAGCATGGCGGTGATCGCCTGGGGCAGCTGGATCGCGCGGAGTGTCTGGCCCCTGGTCAGGCCGATCGAGAGGCCGGCCTCGGCCTGGCCCTTGGGCAGGCTCCCGACGCCGGAGCGGATGAGCTCGGCGACAACCGACCCGTTGTAGAGGGTCAGGCCGGTCACTACGGCGAAGAACGGGTTCAGCTCGCTGGTGAAGACGTTGTTGAACGCGTACAGCGAGAACGCTGCGATCATCATGACCAGGACCGGGACGGACCGGAAGAACTCCACGACGACCGTCGAGACCCAGCGGATCGCGCCGTTCTGCGAGAGCCGGCCCATCCCGAAGACGAGCCCGAAGATCCCGGCCAGCAGGATCGACAGGGCCGCCGCCTCGAGCGTCTTGATCAGCCCGGGGATCAGGTAGTAGACCCAGATCTCGCTGGTGATGAACGGCGTCCACATGTCGGCGGTGAGGTTGCCCTTCTCGCCGAGCTTCCACAGCAGGAAGGCGAGGAAGGCGAGGATCACGACCAGACCCACCAGGGTGAGGCTGCGGTGCCGGGCCCGGGCCTTGGGCCCCGGCGCGTCGAACAGGACCGAGGAGCTCATCGCTTCACCGCCAGCCGGTTGGACAGATAGGTCGTCAGCAGGCCGACCGGCAGGGTGAGGATGACGAAGCCGATCGCGACGATCAGGAAGATCGGCACGATGAGGTTGTTGTTGAACTCCTGCATCTGCTTCATCAGGCCCGCTATCTCGGCCACGCCGATGGCGGTCGCGACGGTCGTGTTCTTGATCAGCGCGATGAGCGTGTTGCCCAGCGGCGTGATCGCGCCGCGGAAGGCCTGGGGCAGGATCACCTCGCGCAGGCTCTGCCCGAAGGTCAGCCCGATCGACCGAGCCGCCTCGGCCTGACCCACCGGCACGGTGTTGACGCCGCTGCGCAGCGACTCGCAGACGAAGGCTGCGTGGTAGACGGCGAGCGCGATGATGGCCCAGATGATGTTGTCGCGCGCGATGTCCTCGCTGAAGCTGAACCCGAGGTTGACGATCATGACGATGTTCGCAGCGATCATGATCAGGGTCAGGGGCGTGTTGCGCACGATGTCGACATAGAAGGCGCCGGCGCGCTGGAAGACCCCGACGGGGGAGACCCGCATGACGGCGACGACCGTGCCGATGACCAGCGCGCCGATCGCGCCGAAGATCGCGAGCACGATCGTCATGCCGAACGCCGCGAAGATGGGGTACTGGGCGAACAGCTGACCCATGGGCAGTCCTCCTCGGGAGGGTGCGGTGGTGGGCGGTACCGGAGCGGGCGGTATGCCGCTCAGCTCAGCGCGCCGAGCGGCATACCGTCACGACGTGGCCGGGCTCAGAGCTGGCAGGTCGGGGTGGGCGGGTTGCCCGGGCCCGGCTTGTAGTTGGCCGGGCCGAGGTTCTTCTGGACCGACTTCTCCCACTCGCCGGAGCTGATGAACTTCTTCAGGGCCGCGGTGACCTGGTCGCAGAAGGCCTGGTCGCCCTTCTTCAGGCCGACGCCGTAGTTCTCGGTGGAGAACGGCTTGCCGACGAGCTTGAGCTTGCCCTGGTTCTGGGTCTGGGCCGCGTAGCCGGCCAGGATCGTGTCGTCGGTGGTCATCGCGTCGACGTTGCCGGCCTTGAGCGCGGCGACGCACAGGCTGTACGTGTTGTACTCCTGCAGGTTGACCCCGGGCACCTTCTTCTGCAGGTTGACCGCCGAGGTCGAGCCCTTGACCGAGCACAGCTTCTTGTCCTTGAGGCTGTCGGGGCCGGTGATCGACGTGTCGTCGGCCCGCACGAGCAGGTCCTGGCCGGCGATGAAGTAGGGGCCGGCGAAGGAGACCTTCTCCTTGCGGGTGTCGGTGATCGAGTAGGTGCCGACGATGTACTTGACCTGGCCCGAGGCGATCAGCGACTCGCGCTGGGAGGAGACGGCCTCGACGAACTGCGGCGTCACCCCGAGCTCCTTGGCGACATAGTTCGCGACGTCGACGTCGAAGCCGGAGTACTTCGAGCCCTCCTTCAGACCGAGGCCGGGCTGGTCGAACTTGATGCCGACCTTGACCGTCTCGCCGCCTCCGCCGCCGGTGCTGCCGCCGGCGCCGCCGCCACTGGTTCCACCGCCGCAGGCGGCGAGGCCGAGGGCAGCGCCGGACGCGACGGCGGCGACGGCAATTCGGGTGAGCTTCATGTGGGTTGTTCCTCCTGTTGGGAGCCGGCCGTTCGGCGGTCACCATGCGGCCGGCGGATGGTCGGTGCGGGGATCGGTCTCAGTGGGTCAGGATCTTGCTGAGGAAGTCCTTGGCCCGGCTCGACTGGGCGTGGGTGAAGAACTCCTCGGGCGTGTTCTGCTCGACGATCTCGCCGTCGGCCATGAAGACGACCCGGTCGGCGGCCCGCCGGGCGAAGCCCATCTCGTGGGTCACCACGATCATCGTCATGCCCGACCTGGCCAGGCCGGTCATCACGTCGAGGACCTCGTTGATCATCTCGGGGTCGAGGGCGGAGGTCGGCTCGTCGAAGAGCATGACCTTCGGGTCCATCGCGAGGGAGCGGGCGATGGCGACGCGCTGCTGCTGGCCGCCGGAGAGCTGCGCGGGGTACTTGTCCTTCTGGTGGGCGACGCCGACGCGGTCCAGCAGCTCGAGGGCGTGCTTCTCGGCGGCGGCCTTGTTCTGCCCGCGCACCTTGATCGGTCCGAGCGTGACGTTCTGCAGGATCGTCTTGTGGGCGAACAGGTTGAACGACTGGAACACCATGCCGACGTCCGCCCGGAGGTGCGCCAGCGCCTTGCCCTCCTCGGGCAGGGGCTGCCCGTCGATGAGGATCTTGCCGGACTCGAAGGTCTCGAGGCGGTTGATCGTGCGGCACAGGGTCGACTTGCCGGAGCCCGAGGGCCCGAGCACGACGACGACGTCACCCTTGCCGACGGTCAGGTTGATGTCCTTGAGGACGTGCAGGTCGCCGAAGTGCTTGTTGACGTGGTCCACGACGACGATCGGTTGGCGTCCGCCGGGATCAGCACCCCGGGAGGAGGCAGGAGTCGTGCCCGGTGTGGAATCGTCCATCCGGGCAACCTATCCGGTCCCGGCCGCTCAGACGAGAGCCACTCCGGGGGTGTGCCCAAATCTTGACTTCAGTCCTCGCCGGTGGTCGCCGTGGTGGCCTCGCGGCTGGTGGTGTTGTCGTCGGTCGGCGAGGGCGCCTCGGTCGTCGTACTCCGAGAGGAGGTGGCCGGGGTGGTGCCCGGCGTGCTCGAGCCGCCCGTGGTCTGCCGCGGGTTCGAAGTGGACGCGCCCGAGCTGCTGCTGGCCGGGGCGGCTGTGTCACCTTGGGTGTGGCTGGTGGTCGGGTGCTCGCTCGTCGCGGCGCTGCTCGATCCGGGTGTCGTGTGGTTCGATCCGGCCGTCGTGCCGCTGGTGGTGCCGGGCGTGCCGCCGGCGCTCGAGGACGACGGGCTCGTCGTCGGGTCGGACGGCTGCGTGGTGGTCGTCGGGCTGCCCGTGGTGGTCGGACTGCCGGTGCTCGTCGTCGGGCTGCCGGTCGCCGGCGTGCCGGTGGTGGTCGAGCTGCCGGTCGTCGGCGTGCCGGTCGTGGTCGTGGAGGGCTGGGTGGTCGTGCTCGGCGTGCCCGTCGTCGGAGCCTGGGTCGTCGCCGGTGGCGTCGGCTTCGGCGGGTTGGTCGGCTTGCTGGTCGGCGGCTTGCTGGTCGACGACGGGCTCGGCCGGGTGGCCGCGCTGACCGGCACGTCGCCGTCCTCCACCGGGTGCGGCGCGCGGCCCGGCGCGGCGTGGTAGGGAACCCTGGCGGTCGAGCTGCCGGGCAGCCCCAGGTA
Source organism: Intrasporangium sp. (assembly GCF_039812505.1). GTDB lineage: Bacteria > Actinomycetota > Actinomycetes > Actinomycetales > Dermatophilaceae > Intrasporangium_A. The sequence goes on from NZ_JBDIAQ010000196.1 coordinate 4,258, forward strand.
CGGGGCGGGGTCGACGTAGTCGCCGTCCACGATCACGTCGAAGTGCAGGTGACAGCCGGTGGACCAGCCGGTCGTGCCGACCAGGCCGATGAGCTGGCCGCGCTTGACGACGTCGCCCTGCTGGACCAGGAACCGCGACATGTGCGCGTAACCGGTCTCGAGACTGGCGCTGTGCCGCACGATGACCCGCCGTCCCCACGACGGGGTGATGGCGGCATACTCGACCCGTCCGTCGGCGGCGGCGCGGATCGGCGTGCCGCAGGCGGCCATGAGGTCCAGGCCGGTGTGGAACATCGCCCGTCCGAGCACCGGGTGGATGCGTGGGCCGAAGCCCGAGGCCACCGGCGCGTGCAGCGGCCAGCTCAGCCCGACGCGACCGGCGCCGGACGAGTACGTGCCGGCGGGCCCCCCGGTCCGGCCGGGAGCGAGCTGCAGCGACGGGAACAGGAACAGGCCCGCCGCCAGCTGCTGGATGGCGCCGTTCACGGCCGCGGAGGAAGTGCTGGCCCCGAGCGCTGCCGCGATCGGGTCGCCGCCCCCGGCGAACGACGTGATGCCATCCGTGACGGGCGGCTGCGCCTGGGTCAGGCCCGGGAGCGGGCCGTCGGACGCGAGGAGTGCCGAGGTCTGGGACGGGCGCGCCCCGGCCGCAAGGGACAGCACCATGGTGGAGGCGGCGCAGAGTCCGAGCAGGGTCGTGAAACGCCGCCGCACGCGGATCGTGACCACGCGCGACTCGTGCTCTGCTGACGCTCTGCCCGGCATCGGCTGGGCCACCCCCTGAGTTCGTACGGTCGATCTGGACGCGGGGACACCGCCCACCTGTGGCAGGCACCTCCCCCGACTGATCCCCAACGATAGGCGCCGACTCCGACGGGTGGGTGCGAGTCGGGAGAATTGTGACTCGTGATACGGGTGGGGTAGCAGTCGGCACCAATGGGCACGACGATGCGGCTGGTTGGCGCCCGCGACTCACCGGCTGCCGACGGCGCAGGCCGGACGGCGCTGAACGTCACCGGACGGCACCCGACGGCGTCGAACCGGCACCCTTGAGTTTCGCAGTTTCAGGGCTTCTGTGCCGTTGGTGGGCCTGTGACTGACGATGCGGCTGTTGAAGGCGGGC
>NZ_JBDIAQ010000197.1:0-5247 GCF_039812505.1 Intrasporangium sp.
TCAGTCGGCCAGCGACTCCCGCGCAAGGGTCTCGGGCTGGCTGGCTACCCAAGACGCGAGGAGCTTCAGCGCGTCGGAGGTGGGCGTGCCCGCTGCGGCCGTGTAGATGTTGAGCCGGAGGCCGGGTTCCGAGGCCAGCTCCATGGCCTCGAAGTCGAGGTCGAGCCGGCCGACGGCCGGGTGGCGGAGGCGCTTGTGCCCGGAGCGGTGGTAGCGCACGTCCTGGGAGGCCCAGCGCTGCCGGAACAGCTCGGAGCGGGTGGACAGCTCGCCGACGAGCTCGATGAGGGCCTTGTCGCGCGGGTTGCGGCCGGCCTCCAGACGCAGCATCGCGGCGGCGTCGCGGGCGATCTCGTCGTAGTCGACGAACAGCTCGCGGGCCCGGTCGGGTTCGAGGTAGACGAAGCGGGTGGTGTTGGCGGGCCGTCGGGGGTCGCGGAACACCGGCTCGTAGAGTGCCCGGGCGAGCGGGTTCATGGCGAGGATGTCGTGGCGGCCGTTGCGGACCCAGGCGGGAGCGTCGGTGATGGCGTCGAGCACCTGCTGGACGGCGGGGCGCACGGTCGTCGCGGACCTCCGCGTCCGGCGGCTGGACCCGGCCGCGGCCGCTCGGGCGAGGTCGAGCAGGTGCTCGCGCTCGGCCTCGTCGAGCCGCAGGGCGCCGGCGAGCGCGTCGAGGACGGACTCGGAGGCCCCGCCGAGGCCACCGCGCTCCATCCTGACGTAGTAGTCGACCGAGACCCCTGCCAGCATGGCGACCTCCTCGCGGCGCAGCCCCGCCACCCGCCGGTTGCCGCCGTAGGCGGGCAGCCCCGCCTGCTCGGGCGTGATCCGGGCCCGGCGTGAGCGGAGGAACTCTCGGATCTCCGCCCGCAGCTCAGTCGATGCCATGCCCACCACGGTAGGCCGCACCAACCCGACGAGGGAGGCTCTGGCAATACCCCGAACGAGCGGGACTCCCGCAGTTGGGCCGGCACGCGTTGACTGGTGGTCATGCGAGCCGCCTACCTGTTCGGCGCCGGCGACATCCGCGTCGTCGACGCCCCCGACCCCTCGATCCAGCTGCCGACCGATGCCCTCGTCCGGGTGACCCGGGCGTGTGTCTGCGGCAGCGACCTGCACCCGCACCACTCGGCCCCGCCCTCGCCGGCGGGCCATTCGATCGGGCACGAGTTCATCGGCGTCGTCGAGGGTGTCGGTGCCGATGTACGGACCTTGGCCGCCGGTGACTTCGTGATCGCCCCGTTTGCGGTCTCCTGCGGCGAGTGCGAGTTCTGCCGGGCCGGGCTGCACACCTCGTGCGTTCGCGGCGGGTTCTGGAACGACGACCGGCTCGGCACCGGCGGCGGCCAGGCCGAAGCGGTGCGAGTCCCGTTCGCCGACGGCACGCTGGTCAAAGTGCCCGGCGTCACGGCCGGCGCGGACGAACCCCTGCTGGCCTCCCTGCTCACGCTCTCGGACGTCTACGGGACCGGCTGGCACGCCGCAGTCCGGGGTCGGGTCACCGCGGGCAGCACGGTCACCGTCATCGGTGACGGCGCAGTCGGCCTGCTGGCCGTCCTGTCCGCCAGGCAGCTCGGCGCCGAGCGCATCGTCCTCATGGGCCGTCACCGGGCCCGCACCGACCTCGGCCGCGAGTATGGTGCCACCGACGTCGTCGCCGCCCGCGGCGAGGAAGGCATCGCCGCCGTTCGCGACCTGACCGGTGGCGGCAGTCCGATCGTCCTCGAGGCGGTCGGCCACCTGCCGGCATACCAGCAGGCCGTCGGTGTCGTCCGGCCCGGCGGGGTCATCAGCCGGGTCGGGGTCCCGCAGTACGAGGAGGCGCCGGTCGGTTTCGGCAGCCTCTTCGGCGGCAACATCACCCTGACCGGCGGGCCCGCCCCGGTCCGGGCCTACATCGAGGACCTGCTGCCCGGTGTCCTCGCCGGGACGGTCGAACCGGGCCGGGTCTTCGATCGCACCGTCGTCCTGGAGGACACCCCGAAGGGCTACACCGCGATGGACGACCGCGAGGCCCTCAAGGTGATGGTCCGCCCGTGAGCGTATCGACCGCACCCCGAGCGACCGGGACCGACCGGGCGAGGAAGTCCACCGGCCCCAGCGCGGTCCTGGCGGTCATCCTCGTCAGCTACGCCACCGGGTCACCGGACACGGTGGCTGAGCACGTCAGTGCCGCGATCACAGGTGCCAGCGCCCTGCTCGCCATCGCGCTGGTGATCGTCCTCGTCGTCCTTCTACCGGCCCGTCGGGTCCTCCGGCGGGTCCTCACCCCGACACCCTTGGAGTGCACATCATGACCATTCCCACCATCACCCTGAACACCGGTGTCACGATGCCGGCCTTGGGCTACGGCGTCTTCCAGACGCCTCCGGACCAGACCAGGGCCGCAGTGGCCACCGCGCTGGGGGTCGGCTACCGCCACATCGACACGGCCGCTGCGTACGGCAACGAGCGTCAGGTCGGCGAGGCCCTGGCAACATCCGGGCTGGCTCGCGAGGAGGTCTTCGTCGAGACGAAGGTCTGGATCAGCGACTACGGCTACGACCGGACCCTCCACGCGTTCGACAAGAGCGCCGGCAAGCTCGGCCTCGCCCACATCGACCTGCTCATCCTCCACCAGGCACTGCCCGGTGAGTTCGACCGCACCCTCGATGCCTACCGTGCCCTGGAGACGCTGCTGACCGACGGCAAGGTCCGGGCGATCGGCGTCAGCAACTTCATGCCCGGCCACCTCGATCGGCTCCTCGCGGCCACCCATCTGGTCCCGTCGATCAACCAGGTCGAGGTCCACCCGTACTTCCGCCAGCCCGACGTCCTGACCGCGGACGCCGAGCACGGCATCGTCACCCAGGCGTGGTCACCGATCGGTGGGATCACGTTCTACCGCAACGGCTCTCGCGGCTCCACCCTCGAGGACCCCACGATCGGGCGGATCGCGGCCGAGCACGGGCGGACCCCGGCCCAGGTGATGCTCCGCTGGCACCTCCAGCAGGGCCGGCAGGCCATCCCCAAGTCCGTCACTCCGTCACGCATCGCCGAGAACTTCGACGTGTTCGGGTTCGAGCTGACCGCCGACGAGCTGGCCGCCATCGACGCACTGGACACCGGCGTCCGCGGCGGCCCAGACCCCGAGGACATCACCCTCGAGACCTACGGCCGCGACATCCCCGAAGCCTGACCTCGACCCACCGGAACGACAGGAGACCCGAATGAACACCTGGACACCCCAGCAGCTCGCCGCGATCGACGCCGACAGCGAGATCAGGGTCGCTGCACACCGTCGCGACGGGACGCTGCGCAGCCCCCGAATCGTCTGGCACGTCGTCGTCGGAGACAGCCTCTACATCCGCTCGGTACGCGGCACCAGCGGCGCCTGGTATCGCGGTGTGCAACACACCGGCACCGGGCGCATCGAAGCCGACGGCCGGCGCACCGAGGTGGCCTTCACCCACGACCGCTCCCACGACGACGACATCGACCGCGCCTACCACGACAAGTACGGCCACGGCGGCCCGGTGCAGGCCATCACGAGCCCCGAGGCACGCGCCACGACCCTGCGCGTCGACCCCGCCTGATCCGGGAGCAAACGACCCAGGCACGAAACGACAGGCAGGACGGCCCTGCCGACAACGCAGGCCGTGAGTGACCTCGACGTCGCCGTCCCCATCGGCACCGGCCGCATCGGTGTAACCATCGCCCGCCGGAGCGCCGTCGAGCGACGCCTGCTACTGGCCGACCACAACCCGACCCGGCTCGCCGCCGTCGCCGAGCAGTTGCACGGCGAGGGCTACGAGGTCGACACCATGGTCGTCGACGTCTCCGACCAGGCCACTGTCGACGCCCTGGCCAACTACGCCGCCGCACTCGGCAGCGTGACCCGGCTGATCCACGCGCCGGTGTGTCGCCCATCCAAGGCGCCGCCGGAGCGCATCGTCGCCGTGGACCTACTGGGCACCGCCTACGTCCTGGAGGCGTTCGGCCGGGTCATCGCCTCAGAGGGCAGCGGTGTCGTCATCGCCAGCCAGGCTGGACACATGGGCAGCTTCCCGGCCGACCTGGAGCGCACGCTGGCCTACGGCTCGATCGCCGAGCTCCACGACCTGCCCGCTCTCGCCGATATCGACGACTCCGGCCCGTCCTACATCCTGGCCAGGCGTGCGAACGCGCTGCGGGTCCAAGCGGCTGCCATCCCGTGGCAGCGGGCTTTGCGCCGGTTCGCGGAGCGACCATCCGGCGACAGTCACCTCCGCACCGTCCCGGGCGAACCGCCGGGCGAGCGCCTGCCCGATGCCGGCGGTGCCACCGATCACCGCCACCCTGGTTCCGGTCAGTTCCAGCTGCTCGTCACCATTCTTCCGCAGGCCAGTCGACTCGCCTGGCCATCCCTACCGGGTCGGGGCAACATCCCCCCGCTGTGGAGCGAAACGTAGTCGACCCATGGTCCCTCGGTGGCTCCGGCTCCGGTCTTCAAGGACCAGGACGTCGCGGGTCACGCGCACACCCACCTGTGTATGTGGGGGGGCGCACAGCCTGCGTCGCCTGCACTGGGAGTGCGTAGACTGACACATGCCCGAGTCGCCCCTGCCGGACCCGTCCGTCACGATGACCGCCGATCAGATACGGGAGCTGGGCACCCTGATGCGGCGGTTCCTGCTGGAGTACGAGTTCGGGTTGCGCGAGGTGGAGACCAAGATCACCATCCTGCGCGACGAGTTCGTGCACATGCACGACTACAACCCGATCGAGCATGTGAAGGGCCGGGTGAAGACGATCGACAGCCTGCTCGAGAAGGTCCACCGCCGCGGGGTGAGCCGGGACCTGGAGTCGGTGCGTCAGCAGATCACCGACGTGGCCGGCATCCGGATCACCTGCAGTTTCGTCTCCGACGCGTATCGGATCTTCGACCTGCTGACCCAGCAGGACGACATCACCGTCCGTAGGGTGTCGGACTACATCGCCGAGCCGAAGCCCAACGGGTACAAGAGCCTGCACGCGATCGTCGAGATCCCCGTCTTCCTGTCCTCGACCATCGTGCACGTCCCGGTGGAGATCCAGTTCCGCACGATCGCCATGGACTTCTGGGCGAGCCTCGAGCACAAGCTCTACTACAAGTACGACGGCAAGGTCCCTGACGAGCTGTTGGCCGAGCTCAAGGACGCCGCCGACACGGCAGCCGATCTGGACCTGCGGATGGAGCGGCTGCATCAGCAGGTGCACGGCCTGGCACCGACCAGGATCGCCGAA
>NZ_JBDIAQ010000198.1:0-5246 GCF_039812505.1 Intrasporangium sp.
GGCGCCCAGTGAGCGCGTCAGGTTCGGCGCCAGTGAGCGCGCCGCCCGGACCCGGCGCGCCGCCCGGACCCGGCGCGTCGCCCGGGCCACCGGGTGGGCGAGCCCGCCCATGGCGCAATCGTTATCGGCTTCGTGCCCGATACTCCCGCGCAGCGGCCCGGTGAGTGCTTTGCTGGTGGGAGCCGCAGCCCGGCCGGACCGGGCCCGCACAGGGCCGGCCGGGAGGCACGGCTGACGAGGAGGCACGCCACATGCTCGGCACCATCATCGGAGCCATCCTGGCCGGACTGGTCATCGGGGCACTGGGCCGGCTGCTCCTGCCCGGCAAGCAGGACATCTCGATCCCGATGACGATCCTCATCGGGATCATCGCCTCGATCGTCACGACCCTCGTGCTCGGCGTCCTGTTCGGCTACTCCGGCGGCGGAGGGATCAGCTGGTGGTACTGGATCATCAGCGCGGTCGTCGCCGCCGTCGGCATCTCGGCCTACGGGCGTCGCGTCGGCAAGTCGCGCTGACGTCACCGACTCGAGAGGGCCCGGCCGAGTTGGCGGGGCCCTCTCGCCGTCCACAGCCGCCGGTGTCCCGGTCCACACGCGCCGGTGTCCCAGCCTCCGGCTGCCGTGACCCCGCGTTGGAGCGGCCGGTCGTGCAGCGGCCGGTCGTCGGGCGGGCCGCCTCAGGCGGCCAGTCCCAGCCGCTGCATCCGACGGGTGTGCTCGTCGGTGAGCCGCACGAACATCCGCCCGATCTCGGCGAGGTCCGCGGCAGGTCGTCCCGGCGCACCGATCAGCAGCGCGGTGAGCGCGTCGCGCTCGACAGCCACGTGCTGGGCCTGCGAGAGCGCCTCACCCACGAGCCGGCGACCCCACAGGGCGAGCCGGCCGGCGACCCGCGGGTCGGCCGCGATGGCCTCGCGCACCGCACTGACGACGAAGTCGGCCCGCCCGTTGTCGTCGAGGACCCGGATGACCAGGTCGCGGGTGGCGGGGTCGACGTACGCCGCTACCTCCCGGTAGAAGTCCTGGGCGATGCCCTCGCCAACATAGGCCTTCACGAGCCCCTCGAGCCAGCCGGACGGCCTGGTGCGTTCGTGGAAGGCGTCGATCGGTGCGACGAAGGGCGCCATGGCCTGTTCCGGGTCGACACCCAGGCTGCGGAGCCGGTCGGCGAGCAGGGCGTAGTGGCCGAGCTCCTGGTCGGCCAGGAAGGCCAGCTCCGAACGTTGCCTGAGGCTGGGGGCCAGCTCGGCGTCGCCCGCCAGCTGGGAGAACGCGCGCAGCTCGGCGTAGCCGAGTCCGCCGAGCAGGTCGATCACGGCTGCTCGGTAGTCGGGGTCGGCCAGGTCGAAACCGGTCGGCTCCGGCGGGGTCAACGCGCCATCGGGGTCGCTCATGCCCGCCACAGTACTGACGTGGCCGGCTGGACGCTCCGGAGCCGGTAGAATGGGCGGTGACCATATCGGTGCCCGGTCGGCCTCGAAGATGAACGTGCGAACGGGGTGGCGCGGATGGTGCCGGGCTCAGCCCGGCCGCCCGCGCCTTGCGGACCTGCAGGCTCGCCACCCCGAGAACCTCCGATCGGCCCAGCAACAGACACTGAGCTCCCGCGCCCGTCCGGACCCGTGGGGTGCTCGTGCAGACCGAGAGACACACATGACCCAGAGCACGACCGAGGTAACCGAGGCACCACAGACCCCCGAGTCGCCGCAGCCGAGCGCCCCCGCCGGCACCCCCCGGCAGACGTTCGGCGACTACCCCGTCCACCCCGAGATCGTCGCCGCCCTGGCCGCGGCCGGCATCACCACCCCCTTCCCGATCCAGGCGATGACCCTGCCGGTGGCCCTCGCCGGTCACGACATCATCGGCCAGGCCAAGACCGGCACCGGCAAGACGCTCGGCTTCGGCGTGCCGATGCTGAACCAGGTCGTGGCACCCGGCGACGCCGGCTTCGGCGCGCTGTCGCGGCCGGGGGCGCCGCAGGGCCTGGTGGTGGTCCCGACCCGCGAGCTGGCCGTGCAGGTGGCCGGAGACCTCGCGAAGGCCGGTGACCGTCGGGGCATCCGGGTCCTCAGCGTCTACGGCGGTCGGGCCTACGAGCCCCAGGTCGAGGCCCTGCGGGCCGGCGTCGAGGTCGTCGTGGGCACGCCGGGACGACTCATCGACCTGTCGAAGCAGGGCCACCTCGACCTGTCCCAGGCGCGAGCCGTCGTGCTCGACGAGGCCGACGAGATGCTCGACCTCGGCTTCCTGCCGGACGTCGAGACCATCATGGCGCTGACCCCGACGACCCGGCAGACGATGCTCTTCTCGGCGACCATGCCGGGCGCGATCGTCGCGCTGGCCCGCCGGTACATGACCCAGCCGACGCACATCCGCGCAGTGGGCGACGACCCGCTCCACGCGCACACGGTCCAGGCGATCGAGCACTTCGTCTACCGCGCCCACGCCCTCGACAAGGTCGAGCTGATCTCGCGGGTGCTGCAGGCGCAGGGCCGTGGGCTGACCATCATCTTCACGCGCACGAAGCGGACGGCGGCCAAGGTCTCCGACGAGCTCGTCGAGCGCGGCTTCGCCGCCGCGGCCCTGCACGGCGACCTGGGCCAGGGTGCCCGCGAGCAGGCGTTGCGGGCGTTCCGCAAGGGCAAGGTCGGGGTCCTCGTGGCGACCGACGTAGCCGCCCGCGGCATCGACGTCGAGAACGTGACCCACGTGATCAACTTCCAGTGCCCGGAGGACGAGAAGACGTATGTCCACCGCACCGGTCGCACCGGGCGGGCCGGCAACACCGGCGTCGCGGTGACGCTCGTCGACTGGGACGACATGCACCGGTGGGCCCTGATCAACAAGGCGCTCGACCTCGGGATCCCCGAGCCGGAGGAGACCTACTCCTCGTCCGAGCACCTCTTCACCGACCTGCAGATCCGGGCCGGCGCCAAGGGCCAGCTGCGCAGGTCCGAGCAGACCCGCGCCGGACTCGACGCCGAGGAGATCGAGGACCTCGGCGAGACGGGCCGGCGGCAGGGCAAGGGCCGTCATCACCGTTCCGGCGGGCCGCGTCCCGAGGGTGCCCGGTCACGCAGGGACGACGAGGCGTCCCGGCGGCGTACCCGCAACCGGCGACGCACCCGCGGCGGTGGTGCCGCAGCCCGAGTGGGACATGACGGATCCGACGCCGCGGCGGTCGCGGCGTCACCCGAGCCCGCTGCGGAGCCGTCCACGCGTACGCGCCGGCGCCGCCGTGGCGGCCACGACCGACCGGCGTCGGCCCCGAACGGCGCCGCGCCGGGCGCGGGCACCGACTGATCCCGCCTGCACGGCCGGATCCGGGGCGCGCCGCGAGGCGTCCGCCCCCGGTCACAACCGGGCCAGCAGCGCCGCCGCGACCTCGCGGTAGGCCTGGGCCCCCTTCGAGGTGCGCGCGGTCGCCAGGACCGAGCGGCCCACCGCCGGGGCCTCGGCGAAGCGCACCGTCTTGGGGATCGGCGGCTGCAGAACCGTCAGCTCGTAGCGCTGCCCCACGTCGGCGAGCACCTCGCGCGCGTGACGGCTGCGCCCGTCGAACAGGGTCGGCAGCACCCCCCAGACCTCGAGGTCGCGGTTGAGGATCTTCTGCACGTCGGCCACGGTGTCGAGCAGCTGGCCGACGCCCCGGTGGCTGAGCATCTCGCACGGCATCGGCACGATGAGCGCGTCGGCGGCGGTGAGCGCGTTCAGGGTCACCACGCCCAGGCTGGGGGAGCAGTCGAGCAGGATGATGTCGTATGCCGTCCGGCTCGTCTCCAGCGCGCTGCGCAGGACGTACTCGCGGCCGGGTCGCGGCAGGAGCATCGCCTCGGCGCCGGCGAGGTCGATCACGGAGGGCACGAGGTCGAAGCCGTCGTCGCAGGCGATGATCGCGTCGGCCACCTCCGCCTTGCCCAGGAGCACCTCGCACACCGAGGTCTCGAGCGAGTCGGGGTCGACGCCGAGCGAGAAGGTCAGGCAGGCCTGTGGGTCCAGGTCGACCAGCAGGACCCGCCTGCCCTGTTCGGCGAAGGCCGCCCCGAGCGAGGCGACCGACGTCGTCTTGGCCACCCCGCCCTTCTGGTTGGCGAGGGCGATGACGGTCGCGGGCCCGACGACGGGGTCCGGCTGGGTCGGGCGCGGCATGACGCCAGTCTCGCACGTCCCCGGCGTCGGCTCGGTCGGGCGCGCGGTGCGCCCCCGTCCGGGCGTGCGGATCACGGGCAGACGACCGCGGTGACCCCGCTGGACTGCGCGATGATCGCCTCCAGCACGTCGCGACGCGTGGTGTTCTCGGCCAGCCGGTTGCGTTTGCCGGCCCCGTGGTAGTCGCTCGACCCGGTCAGTAGCAAGCCGTGCTCGGCGGCCAGCCGCTCGGCGCGCGCTACCTCGGCCGGCCCGTGGTCCCGGTGGTAGGCCTCCAGCCCGCCGAGCCCGGCGGCGGCGAGCTGCGCGATGAACGAGTCCGGGATGCCGGCGCCCCGGGTGCGGGTGAACGGGTGCGCGATGACCGGCACTCCCCCAGCGGCCCGGACCAGCCGCACCGCACGGGCCAGGTCGACGGCGTAGTGGCCAACGTAGTAGGGCGAGCGCTCGCTGAGCCAGTCGGCGAAGGCCTCGTCCCGGTGCCGGATGACGCCGGCCTCGATCAGGGCGTCGGCGATGTGCGGCCGCCCCGGCGTGGTTCCGGGGCCGACCTGCGCCACGACCTGCTCGTAGGTGATCGGGATGCCGTCGGCGGACATCCGCTCCACCATCAGCTCGAGGCGTTGCGCCCGCGACACACGGGCGCGGTGCAGCTCGGCCGCCAGGTCCGCGTCAGCGGGGTCGACCAGGTACCCGAGCAGGTGGACCGAGGACCACTTGTAGTGGCAGGAGATCTCGACCCCCTTGACCAGTACGAGGCCACGCTCCCGGGCCGCTCGTTCGGCCGCCGCCCAGCCCCCGACCGTGTCGTGGTCGGTGATCGCCAGCACGTCCACGCCCGCCTCGACCGCGGCGGCGACCAGCTCGGCCGGTGCCTGCGTGCCGTCGCTCGTGCTCGAGTGGGTGTGCAGGTCGATGACCGGCTCGTGGTGCGTCACACGCTCAGCGTATGGTGCACCCGCCTCGGGCAGCCCGGGACCGGTCCGGCGCAGTCGCCCTCGGTCGGCGGGCACAGCCACCCTCGGTCCGGAGCAGCCACCAACCGGGACCACCTCGCAACACACCGAGCAACGGCCAACCCCGCCGGTTGCAACC
>NZ_JBDIAQ010000199.1:0-5223 GCF_039812505.1 Intrasporangium sp.
GGGGTGGGGTGGAGGCAGCGAACCGGAAGGAAGAGGACATGGCAGGCAGGCTGGACGGGAAGGTGGCGGTGGTCACGGGTGGCTGCTCGGGGATCGGGCTGGCCACGGTGCGCCGGTTCGTCCGGGAAGGCGCGCGGGTCGTGGTCGGCGACGTCGACGCCGGGGGCGGGGCCCGGGTCGCGGCCCAGACCGGGGCGCTGTTCGTCTCGGTCGACGTGACCAGCCAGGAGCAGGTCGAGCACCTGTTCCGGGTCGCGAAGGACGCCCACGGCCGCATCGACGTGGCCTTCAACAACGCCGGGATCAGCCCGCCGGAGGACGACTCGATCCTCGAGACCGACCTGGCGGCGTGGCGGCGGGTGCAGGAGGTCAACCTGACCTCGGTGTTCCTGTGCTGCAAGGCGGTGCTGCCGTACCTGCTCGAGCAGGGCGGCGGCTCGATCATCAACACGGCCTCGTTCGTGGCGGTGATGGGCGCGGCCACCTCGCAGATCTCGTACACGGCGAGCAAGGGCGGGGTGGTCTCGCTCAGCCGTGAGCTCGGGGTGCAGTTCGCCCGCCGGGGGGTGCGGGTCAACGCCCTCTGCCCGGGGCCGGTCGACACGCCCCTGCTGAAGGAGCTGTTCGCCGCGGACGAGCAGCGCGCGGCGCGCCGGCTGGTGCACGTGCCGATGGGCCGGTTCGCCGAGCCGGAGGAGATCGCCGCGGCGGCGCTCTTCCTGGCCTCGGACGAGTCGAGCTTCGTCACGGCCGCCACGTTCCTGGTCGACGGCGGCATCTCCGGCGCCTACGTGACCCCGCTGTGAGCCCGTCGCCGCGGCCGGTCATCGGGATCACGACCTACGTCGAGCCGGCCTCACGGGGGGACTGGGTGCAGGTGCCCTCGGCGCTGCTGCCGCACTCCTACGTGCGCCAGGTCGAGGCGGCCGGCGGCATCGTCGTGCTGGTCCCCCCGCGCCCGGACGACGGCGCGGCCCTCGCCCGCGAGCTGCTGACCCGGCTCGACGGGCTGGTCCTGTCCGGGGGCGCGGACGTGGCCCCGGAGCGTTACGCCGCGGTACGCCACCGCGCGGTGCAGGGCGTGCGCCCCGACCGGGACACCACCGAGCTGGCCCTCGCCCGCGTCACCGCTCTGCTCGACCTGCCGGTGCTCGGCGTCTGCCGGGGCATGCAGGTCATGGCCGTCGCCGCCGGTGGAGTGCTCGAGCAGCACGTCCCGGACCGGGTCGGGCACGAGGGCCACTCGCCCGGTCCGGCGGCATACGGCACCCACGCGGTGGACACCGTCCCGGGGACGGTGCTCGCCCGCCTGCTCGGCCCGCGCGTGGACGTGCCCAGCTACCACCACCAGTCGGTGCTGACCCACCCCGGCTACGCCGCCTGCGGCTGGGCGCCCGACGGGACCCTGGAGGCCATCGAGGACGCCACCGCGCGCTTCCGCGTCGCCGTCCAGTGGCACCCCGAGGAGGGGACCGACCCTCGCCTCTTCGACGGGCTGGTCGCCGCGGCGAGGTCGTATGCCGCCCAGCGGGCCGCCGCCGGTCGGTGACGTCGGCACCGGGACGGGTGAGCCGCCCGCCCGGCTACCGTGGTGGCATGCAGCGGACCGACCGGCCGGGCGCGCCGGACCGGCCGCGCCTGGTCGCCTCCGACCTGGACGGCACCCTGCTGCACTCCGACGGCACGGTGTCCGCGCGGACCCGCGCGGCCTGGGCGGCAGCCGGTGAGGCGGGTCTCGAGACGGTGCTCGTCACCGCGCGGCCACCACGCTGGCTGCACGGCCTCGGACAGGTCGTCGGGCCGCGCGGCATCGCGATCTGCGGCAACGGCGCGTTCGTCTACGAGGTCGCCACCCGCCGGATGCTCGAGACGCACTGCTTCGCCACGGGTGTCGTGGAGGCCCTGGTCGCGCGGCTGCGGGCGGCCCTGCCGTCGGTGGTCTTCGCCGCCGAGCGGGCCGGCGGGGCCTACCTCGCCGCCGGCTTCCCCGACCACCGCGACGACGCCCGGGCGCGGGGGGTGGCCCACGGGCCGCTCGCCGCCCTCGCGGGGGAGCCCGTCGGCAAGCTGCTCGCGCTCGCGCCGGGCGTGCCGCACGACGAGTTCCTCGCCACCGTCGAGGCCGTGGTCGGTGGGCGCGGGCACCTGCACTTCTCCGGCGCCTCCGGCCTGGCCGAGGTCAACGCGCCGGGCGTCACCAAGGCCGTCGCCCTCGAGCGCTGGGCCGGGCGGCTCGGGATCGGTGCGCGGGACGTGTGGGCGTTCGGGGACATGCCCAACGACCTGCCCATGCTCGGCTGGGCCGGGGTCGGCTGGGCCGTGGCGAACGCCCACCCCGACGTGCTCGCCGCCGCCGACCGGATCTGCCCCTCCAACGACGCGGACGGGGTCGCGGTCACCGTCTCGGCAGCGCTCGGCCGGCCGGTGTGACCCGCCGACCCGCCGACCGGGCGCGCCACCGGCATCCACGATGCGGACACCCGGTTCCCGGACCGGCTCGCCACCCCCTACTCTGGCGCTCGTGATGAAGCATCTCGCGGCCACCGCCACGCTCATTATCGCCTAGCGCGACGAGAGACCCTCGTCGCGCAGACCTCCCGAACCCTTGGGGGGTCTTTTTGTTTCCCGACCCACCCGTGAGGGAGACGCTGCGAAGCCGGACCCGGCCCAGCGGCATCCGAGAAGAGCACCGAGGACGGACTGACCAAGGGAAGAGCATGGAAGCGCTCCACGTCTACGACACGACCCTGCGCGACGGCGCACAGCAGGAGGGGCTCAACCTCTCCGTGTCGGACAAGCTCGCCATCGCGGGCCTGCTCGACGAGCTCGGGGTCGACTTCATCGAAGGAGGTTGGCCCGGCGCCAACCCCAAGGACACGGAGTTCTTCGAGCGGGCCGGGCGTGAGCTGACCCTGCGGCACGCCACGCTGGCCGCCTTCGGGGCGACCCGGCGGGCCGGGTCGTGCGCAGCCGACGACCCGCTCGTCGCGGCCCTGCTCGAGGCCGGCGCACCCGTGGTCTGTCTCGTGGCCAAGTCACATGTGCGGCACGTCGAGGAAGCCCTGCGGACCTCGCTCGAGGAGAACCTCGAGATGATCCGTGACACGGTGAGCCACCTCGTGGCCCAGGGCCGCCGGGTCTTCCTCGACGCCGAGCACTTCTTCGAGGGGTGGCACCTCGACCGCGACTACGCGCTGACGGTGGTGCGCACCGCGCACGCGGCCGGGGCCGAGGTCGTGGTGCTGTGCGACACCAACGGCGGCATGCTGCCCCACCAGGTCGAGCAGGTGGTCGCCGACGTGCTCGCGCAGACCGGGGCCCGGGTCGGGGCCCACTGCCACAACGACACCGGCTGCGCCGCGGCCAACTCCGTCGCGGCCGTGCGGGCCGGCGCCACGCACGTGCAGGGCACCGTCAACGGCTACGGCGAGCGCACCGGCAACGCCGACCTCGTCACGGTGGCCGCCAACCTCCAGTTCAAGCTGGGCCTGCCGGCCATCGACCCCGACGCCTTCCGGCAGGCCATGCCGATCGCCCACGCGATCAGCGAGATCACCAACGTGCCCGCCTACAGTCGCCAGCCGTACGTCGGCGCCAGCGCGTTCGCACACAAGGCCGGCCTGCACGCCAGCGCCCTGAAGGTCGACCCCGACCTGTACCAGCACATGGAGCCCGCACTGGTCGGCAACGGCATGCGCACCCTGGTGTCCGACATGGCCGGGCGGGCGAGCGTCGAGCTGAAGGCACGCGAGGCAGGCCTGGACGTGTCGGCCCGCCCCGACGTGGTGGCCGGCGTGCTGGCCGAGGTCAAGGCTCTCGAGCTGCAGGGGTGGACCTTCGATGCCGCCGACGCCTCCGTCGAGCTCATGCTGCGTCGGGCCCTGGAACCCGGCAGCACCGACTACTTCGACATCGAGTCGTGGCGGGTCATCACCGAGTCCGCCAGGGGCGGCGAGGCCGCCTCGGAGGCGACCGTCAAGCTGCGCGCGGACGGCCGGCGCACCGTGGCCACCGGCGAGGGCAACGGCCCCGTCAACGCCCTCGACCACGCGCTCCGTCAGGCCATCGCGGTCGCCTACCCCGAGATCGAGAAGTTCGAGCTGATCGACTTCAAGGTCCGCATCCTCGACGCCTCGCACGGTTCCGACGCGGTGACCCGGGTGCTCATCGAGACCTCCGACGGCGAGACGTCGTGGAACACGATCGGGGTCGCCGCCAACATCATCGAGGCCTCGTGGCGGGCCCTCGTCGACGGGCTCGTCCACGGCCTGGTCCGCCAGGGCGTCCCGATCCGCTGACCCGCGCCGTCCAGCACACTGGGGTGATGGCTGCCCTCCCGACCGCGCCGCAGTGGTTCGGCGTCGTGCTCGACTGCCCCGACGCCTCCGAGCTCGCCCACTTCTACCAGCGGCTGCTCGGCTGGCGCCTCTACAAGGACACCCCCGAGTGGGCGACGCTCGCGCCCGACGCGACGGCCGGCTACAACCTCGCCTTCCAGCGGGAGCCGAACTACGTGCGACCGGTGTGGCCGAGCGAGCCGGGCAAGCCGCTGATGATGCTGCACCTCGACCTGCAGGTCGGTGACCTCGACACCGCCGTGGCGCACGCCGTCGGGCTGGGTGCCCGGCCTGCGGTGCACCAGCCGCAGGACGACGTGCGGGTCATGCTCGACCCTGCGGGGCACCCGTTCTGCCTCTACACCGACCCCGACTCCGACTCGACCGACCCCGACCCCGACTCCGACACCTGAGCCGGCAGCACGTCGAGCGAGGCCAGCAGCCGCTGCCGTAGCCGCTGCGCGCGCTCGCTGAAGCCGCGCTGCGCCGCCACGTACTGCGCCTTGCCCTCGGGGGTCTCGACCCGCACCGGCTCGTAGCCGAGCTCGCGCAGGTCGTACGGCGCGGCCCGCATGTCGAGCTCGCGGATGTCGCGCGCCAGCTCGAAGCAGTCGACGGTCAGCTCGCTGCCGACGACGGGGGTGAGCTTCATCGCCCACTTGTAGAGGTCCATCCCGGCGTGCAGGCAGCCCGGCTGTTCGTCTGCCGCCTGCCCGGCCCGCGTGGGCCGCAGCGTGTTGCGCGGTGCGGCCTGCGGCGAGAAGAACCGGTAGGCGTCGAAGTGCGAGCAGGCGATCTGGTGCGCCTCGACGACGTCGTCGGTGCCCTCGGGGCCGAGTCGGAGCGGCCACGCCGAGTGCCGTACCTCGTCGTGGGGGAGGCGGTA
>NZ_JBDIAQ010000200.1:0-5189 GCF_039812505.1 Intrasporangium sp.
CTAGTACTGCTCGGCCGGCGGTCGGGTGGCGAGCCGACGCCCGGTGCCCGGCGACGCCGGCCACGACGGGCTGCTCTGGCCCACCGCGACGAAGCCCGCCCCGAGGACCCAGGTCGGCGGCCGGTCGGTGAACGGCGTCGTGGTCGGGTGTGACCGGATCCGCCGGGCCCAGAGCCGCGCGGTCTGTCCGGGAAGGCCGTGGAGCAGGATGAACGCGACGAGCAGGAAGGGGGCGATGAACCCGCCGAGCGCCCCCGTCGTGCCCAGGACGCGGTCGTCCCGGTTCATGCGCCGACCCGGCACAGGGTGTCGAGCAGGGCGGCGTACGAGGCGACCAGGGCGCGTCGCTCGGCCGCCAGGCGCGGGTCGGTCGGGTCGCACCCACCGGCCACCCACGCGTCCGACAGGTCCATCGCCTCGACCCGCCACCGGGCGGCCTCGTGCAGCGAGCCTCGGGGCACCCCGTAGACGTGCGCGTAGAGGTCGACCAGCGCGCGTTCGAGGTCGGCTCGGTCGGCGGCGTCGTCCCGTTGGCGGGCCCGGTGGATGCGCCACCACTCGACCTCCAGCGTCGCAGCGCGGTCGGGTTCGAAGTCCAGGTCCGAGCGGGCGTGCAGGAGCCGGTAGAACCGGCGCATCGCGGCACGCGCGGCCTCGGGGTCGTTGTCCGGGACCGGTGCCCACGCCTGGTTGGCGCGCAGCACGTGCCACGCGGCAACCCAGGTCGCCCACGGACCGAGGCCGAAGCCCTCGTCCACCATCCCGACGATGGAGCGCAGCGTGCGGACCCAGTCCCGGCGGTAGTAGCCGACCCAGGCGTCGGTCTCGAGTCGACCGAGGGCGACCGCGTCGAAGCTGCGGGGGCTGTGCCGACCGAACAAGGGCGCACCTGGCTTCC
Organism: Intrasporangium sp.; assembly: GCF_039812505.1. GTDB lineage: Bacteria > Actinomycetota > Actinomycetes > Actinomycetales > Dermatophilaceae > Intrasporangium_A. Next base: position 899 of record NZ_JBDIAQ010000200.1, read on the forward strand.
CGGCCGGCGGAAGCCCTCGACAGTGCTGACAGCCGCCAGTCGTGCCGTCGATACTAGTCGCACACACCCGTTCCGGGAGGGGGTTCACGTGCCTGCGCGCAACCTCGAGACCGTGGTGGCGGCCATGGATGCTCGGCTGGCCGCGCTGCCTGCCGGACAGCCCGCCCGGCGCCGGTTCCTCGAGACGTACCGCCGGACCACGCTCGCCGTGGGGACCGCGATCGACGAGGCGCGGTTCGAGGACCCCGCGTGGGTCGAGCGGTGTGACGTCGTGTTCGCCGACCTGTACCTGGCCGCCCTGGACCGCGACCTCGCCGGTGCCCCCGGCGTGCCCCGGCCATGGCGCCTGGCCTTCGATGCCCCGCCGTCGCTGCCCGCCCTGCGGCACGTGCTGCTCGGCATCAACGCGCACCTCAACTACGACCTGCCCCAGGCCCTGCTGGGAGTGATCGACGACGACGAGTTCGCCGACCCCGTGCTCACGGCGCGCCGCCGACGGGACCACGAGCGGGTCGACCGCGTGCTCGCGGGGTGTGTCGGCGCCGAGGACGACCGGCTCGCAGCCGGGTCGACCCGCACCGTGACCGAGCGCGTGCTGCAGCCGCTCAACCGCGTCGCCTCCAAGCTGTTCCTGCGCGAGGCACGCCAGAAGGTGTGGCACAACACCATCGAGCTACATCGGGCGCGGGTGGCGGTCGAGGGCGCGTATGCCGCCCGGCTGGCTGAGCTCGAGTTGCTCAGCGCGGTCCGCGTCGCCGACCTGCTGGCACCGGGGCAGGTGCTGCTGCGTCTTTCCGTGGCCGGTTTCGGCGTCACCCTCCCGCCGCCCGCCGCCTGAGGACTCGGTGGCCGACAGCCACGGGGTGCTGCGAGCGGCAGGAGGGTGAGCGGCATACCCGATGTGTATGCCGCCCAGTTGCGAGCGTGGGGAACGTTGCCTCCCAGCCGTGCTCCCCTCCGGTCAGCGTGATCCACCTGCTGGACCGGGGAAGATCCGTGCGCCCTCACGTCATTGGGGCGGACCGGCAACGCCGTCATGCCACGGACACGAACCAGGTCATCGACCGGCCCGAGGAGCGCGGATCATCCGGATCTCTCGTACCCCGTCGTCGAGCTGGGCCGTGCCGTCGGCAACGAAGCCGTGCTTGCGGTAGAACGCCTGCGCACGCGGGTTGGGGTCGGCCACCCAGAGGGCCACCGACTCGTCCGGATCGACGACCGTCTGCAGCAACCGTTGCCCAGCGCCTTTACCGTGCTCGACCGCGCACACGTAGAGGACATAGAGCTGCCTGACCCACTTCGCCCCAGCGTCCAGGGGCGGACCGGACATCGCGATGCCCACCAGCTCGCCGTCCCGTTCGGCGACAGCCACGCGGTTGGCACGATAGCGCTCCTCGGTCAGCGCGGCAGTCCAGAACTGCTCCCGAGCAGCGAGCAGGCCGGGGTCGTCGAGCGCCGCATCGGACATGAGCCCTCGGTAGGTCTCCTGCCAGCACCGCACATTGACGTCCGCCATCCGCGGCGCGTCCTCGGCCCGTCCCAGACGGACGATCAGCCAGGCAGCCATCACAGAATCGTAGGCACCCCCGGGCATCAGGGCGCTCGACGATGGTCCTCGCTTCCTGCGTTGCTCCGCTCAGGTCTGGTGATGGCCTCGCGGGGGGCGCAGCGCGTTGAGGGCGGCACGGCGGATCGCGGGGCGGGCCGGCTCGGGTAGCGGGTCGGGCAGGGAGACCAGCGGGCGGATCAGGGCACCCAGGGCGGCGTAGCCGCGTGCGGCGGCGGCGGGGTCGGTGGCGCTGTCCGGGCTGAGCAGGGCCACCAGGCGGGCGGCGCTGGTGGTGGACCAGGCGTCCAGGTCGAGGGCGTGCCGGGAGGCGATGTCCCGGGTGAGCAGCTCGGTGGCGAGGCGGTTGGCGACCAGCAGGTCCAGGACGGTGTCGATGACCTGGGCCGGGCGCGGGCCGGTGCGGCGGGTCTCGAGCTCGGTCAGGGCCTGGTCCAGGCCGGCCGTGAACGGGGTGAGCAGCGCGCCGAGCAGGTCGGCCTTGGACCTGAAGTGGTACAGGACCGCGCCGCGGGTCAGGCCGAGCGCGGCGCCGATCTGGGCCAGCGAGGTGCGGTCGTAGCCGTAGTGGCGCAGGTGTTCGGTGGCCACCGCCAGGATCCGGGCCTGGACCTGCTCGGCGTGGGCGCGTCGGGCGCCGGCCGGGTCTGACATGCGTGTCCTCCGGTGGGGGGTTGACAGCGACAGGTGAACGGCTGAGACTATCACTGACCAGCAGGTCAGTCAGTGATGTGAGGTTCTTCGGGGTGTCGCCCCGGGGACGGGACCCGTCGGGGGCAGCCCATGGCCTTGTTCATCGACCAGGCCGGGGACCCGGCCCTCGTCGCGGCGCGTCCGTTCGCGGCGCGTGGGAGCGGTGCCGACACGGGCGGCACCCCGACGCCCGGCCGACCCGGTGGTGCAGCCGTCCCTCAGCGGCAGCGCCACCGGGTTGCTGCTGATGCTCGCCTCCTCCGGTCGGGGCGCTGCGTGAGCGGTGACCCGGTCGTGACCGGGGCCGTCACCGACACCCAGGGGGCCGGTGCCCACCGACCGGTGTCGAGCTCAGCCTCTGGCTCGCACGCAAGGCGGAGGTGACCGGTGGCGGACGAAGGCCTGGGTTCCGGAGCCGTGCTCGCGGTGCTGGCCGGGCACGAGGCCGATCTGATGCGCCGCGCCAACGTGGTGGCGGTGGCTCCGGGCACGGTCGACGGCGCTCCGTGCATCACGGTATACGTCACCGGCAAGGTGCCTGCGGAGCAGCTGGCGCCGGCGGACCTGCTGCCGCGGGAGGTGGACGGGGTTCGGGTGCAGGTGCTCGAGTCCGGCCCGATCGGCGCCCAGGGCTGAGCGCCACCAGTACGACCCGGGGGAGCAGTACGACTCGGGGGAGCAGCAACACGAAGGAGGAGTGTCATGGACGGGCTGAGGACATGGGATCAGGCCGGCACGGCCGCTGCGCAAGCGCTGGCCGCGGCATGGGAGCAGGCCGGTGAGCAGGCGGCGGCCCGCGCCGCCGCGCCGCTGGCGGGGGCCCCGGAGGCCCTGGAGGCGGCCGGGCACATCGCGGCGGCGCAGGACCGGCACCAGGCCGCGCTGCTGGGCCGGGACGGGGTCGTCGCGGTGGCCCCGAGCCTGAAGGTGAGCGGCGGCACGGTCACCGACACCGCGTCGCTGACCGTGTTCGTCGAGGCCAAGCGTCCACTGACCGAGCTGGCCGAGGCCGACCGGGTCCCGGCCGAGCTGGACGGGGCGGTGACCGACGTGATCGAGTCCGGGCCGATCCACGCGTTGACGTTCGACGGGCGGGTCCGCCCGGCGCTGCCGGGCTTCAGCATCGGCCACCACGACATCACCGCGGGGACGTTCGGTGCCCTGGTGCGTGACCTGCGTCGGTGCCGTTGCGCCGACGTGACCGACTGCACCTGCGGCGCCGGCCCGGAGGGGGACTACCTGATCCTGAGCAACAACCACGTGCTGGCCAACACCAACGCCGGCGGCCCCGGCGATGCGATCCTGCAGCCGGGCCCGTTCGACGGGGGCCTGTTCCCGTCCGACCAGGTCGCCACCCTGGACCGTTTCGAACGGATCGTCTTCGGGATGTCCGGCTACAACCTCGTCGACGCGGCGCTGGCCCGGCCGACGCACAGCCGCAACGTGACCGCGATGCTGCTGGGGGTGCTCGTCCCGCGCGGGATCGACCAGGCCGGGGTCGGGATGGGCGTGGTCAAGGCCGGGCGCACCACCCAGGTGACCGCCGGGGTGGTGCTGTCCACCAACGCCACCGTCGCGGTCAACTACGGCGCGCCCGGCACGGCGGTCTTCCGCCACCAGATCATCACCACCGGCATGTCGGCCGGCGGCGACTCCGGCAGCCTGCTGTTGAGCCGGGACGGGCTGGCCGCGGTCGGGCTGCTCTACGCCGGCTCCGCCGTGATCACCATCCACAACCACATCAGCGACGTCGAGACCGCGCTCGGCGTCCGGCCGGTCACCGCACCGACCACCACCTGACCCGGCCGGGTCGCAACCGAAGGGACAAGCTGATGCACACCTCCACCCGACGTGGCTTCCTGGCCGCCGGCGGGGCCGGCCTGACCGCCTCGGCACTGGCGCCGCGGGCCGCCGGCGCCACGCCACCCCGGGCGTGTCTTCGGGGCCCAACCGGGCCCGGCCGGGGCCCGGTGGTGGCCTGGCTGCCCGATCCGGCCAGCGGGCAGGCGTACGTGCTGCGCGGCGAGCAGG
>NZ_JBDIAQ010000201.1:0-5090 GCF_039812505.1 Intrasporangium sp.
GGTCGGGACGGCGTCCGGTCGGGACGGGAGCGTGGCGGACCGCTGCGGGTCCGGGGTTTCGGACGGCGGCTCGGGGGTGGCACGATACGACAGCAAACGGCTACGTGAACCCGGCCCAGAGCAGCGCCGATCGAGAGTTGGAGAGCCCAGTGCGGATCCTGAACCGAAACGTCTATGTCGGGCCGTCGCAGTACGCGCGGTTCCCGGTCATCCGCCTCGAGCTCGACCTCGGCGAGCTGGAGAACTGGCCGACCACGAGACTCGGCCCCGACTTCGTGGACGCCCTGCTGGCCGCCCTGCCCGATCTGCACGAGCACGGCTGCTCGTACCGCGAGCCGGGCGGCTTCGTCCGGCGGATGCGCGAGGGCGAGGGCACCTGGCTCGGCCACGTGCTCGAGCACGTGGCGATCGAGCTGCAGAACATCGCCGGCGAGGCGGTCACCTTCGGCAAGACCCGCAGCATCTCCGACGACCTGCCCGGCGTGTACTCGGTGGTGTACGAGTACGAGCAGCGTGAGGAGGGCATCGCCGCGGGCGAGCTGGCCCTGCGCCTGCTGGACTCGCTGCTGCCCGAGCAGCTGCGCACGGCCACGGACGAGAGCTGGAACTGGGACGAGGAGCGCGACGACTTCATCCACTACGCCCAGCGGCGGGCCCTGGGCCCGTCCACCGCGTCGTTGGTGAAGGCGGCCGTGGAGCGCGACATCCCGTGGATCCGCCTGAACGACCAGTCGCTGGTACAGCTCGGGCACGGCAAGTACCAGCAGCGCATCCAGGCCACCATCACCGGACGCACCCCGCACATCGCGGTGGAGCTGGCCTCCGACAAGGAGGAGACCAACAAGATCCTGGGCGAGCAGGGACTGCCGGTGCCCCAGCAGCGACTGGTCCGCAGCGCCGATGCCGCCTGGCGGGCCGCCCAGCGGCTGGACGGGCCGGTCGTGGTCAAGCCGTACAACGGCAACCACGGCCGCGGCATCACGATCAACATCACCAGCGAGGACGAGGTGCGCGCGGCGTTCCACGCGGCGCAGGAGCACTCGCGCTCGGTGATCGTGGAGACCTACCTGTCCGGGGCGGACCACCGGCTGCTGGTGATCAACGGCGAGCTCGTCGCGGCGACCCGGCGCACGCCCGGGCACGTGGTCGGCGACGGCAGCTCGACCATCGCGGCGCTCGTCGAGCAGGTCAACAGCGACCCCCGCCGGGGCGTCGGCCACGAGAAGGTGCTGACGCGGCTCAAGCTGGACCGCGAGGCCGAGCTGATGATGGAGCACAAGGGCTACACCGCCGACAGCGTGCCGGCCGACGAGGAGGTCGTGTACCTGCGCTCCACCGCGAACCTGTCCACCGGCGGCACGGCCACCGACGTCACCGACGTCATCCACCCCGACAACCGCGCGATGGCCGAGCGGGCGGTGCGCGCCATCGGGCTCGACGTCGGCGGGGTCGACTTCCTGTCCACCAACATCGCGGAGAGCTTCCGCACGATCGGCGGCGGGATCTGCGAGGTCAACGCGGCCCCCGGCTTCCGGATGCACATCGCGCCGAGCGAGGGCACCCCGCGCGACGCCGCCGGCCCGGTGATCGACATGCTGTTCCCGCCGGGCACCCCCGCGCGCGTGCCGATCGCCGCCGTCACCGGCACCAACGGCAAGACCACGACCGCACGGATGCTGGCCCATGTCGCCAAGATGGCCGGTTACACCCCGGGCCTGACCACCACCGACGGTGTCTACGTCGACGGCCAGCGCACGGTGGAGGGCGACATGACCGGGCCGGTCTCGGCGCGCATGGTGCTGGCCGACCCGACGATCGACCTGGCCGTGCTCGAGACCGCCCGCGGCGGCCTGCTCCGGGCCGGCATGGGGGTCACCCAGGTCAACGTCGGCGCGGTCCTCAACGTCGCCTCCGACCACCTCGGGCTGAAGCGGATCGACACCCTCGAGCAGCTCGCCGAGATCAAGCGCATCGTGGTGGAGGTGGCCACCGACTGCGCTGTGCTCAACGCGGACGACCCGAACGTGCTGAAGATGTCGGCGTACACCGACGCCGAGGTGATCTGCTACGTCACCATGAACCCGTCCCACCCGCTCGTGCGCGAGCACATCCGCGCCGGCGGGCGGGCCTGCGCGCTGGAGCAGGGCGTCAACGGCCACATGATCACCCTGTACGACAAGGGCAGCCACATCCCGCTGATGTGGACCCACCTGATCCCGGCCACGCTGGAGGGCCGGGCCCTGCACAACGTGCAGAACGCGATGGTCACCGCCGCGATGGCCTACTCGCTCGGCATCAAGCTGGACGCGATCCGGCAGGGCCTGCGCACCTTCGACACGACCTTCTTCCAGGCACCCGGGCGGATGAACGTCTTCGACGAGCACCCGTTCAAGGTGATCATGGACTACGCGCACAACGCCCAGGCCGTCGGGGTGATGGCCGACCTGGCGCAGCGCCTCGACGCCGAGCGCCGGATCGTCGTGGTCGCCGGTCCGGGCGATCGCCGCGACGAGGACCTGCGCGACATCGCCCAGGCCGTCGCCGGCAAGTTCGACCACTACATCTGCCGGCGCGACGACGCGCGGCGCGGTCGCGAGGACGACGAGGTGCCGCGCCTCATCGCCGACACCCTGGTCTCGGCCGGGGTCCCGAAGGATGCCATCGACATCATTCCCGACGAGCAGCAGGCGATCGACGCCGCCCTGCTGATGGGCAAGCCCGGCGACCTGGTCCTCGTCTTCGCCGACGCGCTGACCCGGTCGTGGAAGCAGATCATCCGCTTCCAGCCGGACGGCGACGCCCCGAAGGCGGCGCCGCGCGCGGAGACGCCCGCGCTGCAGACCACGCTCGACGAGCGGATCGTGGCCGCGATGGAAGGCGTGGTCCGCGACGAGCGCGGCCTGCGCTTCGAACGCGAGGAGAGCGATTGAGCGAGCACACCGAGCCGGTCGTCCCCTTCGAGAGCTCCCGGCGGCTGCTCGGCGCGAACCGCTTCTTCGACGGCGTGGGCGTGGTCCTGCAGGCCGGGCCCGAGGCCGTGCCGGACGACGCCGCCCTGGCCAGGTGGCGGGCCGGCGTCGAGCACGCCCGCGAGGCGCTGGGGTGGCCGCCCGGAGCCGTCGTGGCACGGCGGCATACCGGCGGCGTGGTGCTCGCCTTTGAGGCACCCCTCGACCAGCTCTTCACGGCCACGGAGGTCAACGAGTGGTCGCTCTACACCGCCCTCGGCATCCGGGCGGGTGCCGGGCCGGCCGACCCGGACAGCGACGACCCCCGGCCGCACGTCGCCCACTTCGAAGAGGCCGAGGCCATGGCCCGGCTGCTCGAGATGGCGCGTGCGGAAGCGGACCCGGCCCTGATGGACCTGCTCGACGCTGCGGCCCGTCGCGGCATCCCCACCCATTTCGACGACGAACAGGTGTCGATCGGCGAGGGCGCGCACGCCAGGCTGTGGGCGCTCGGCGACCTGCCCGCCGCAGCGAACGTGGACTGGGCCGGGCTGGCCGGCGTACCCAAGGCCCTGGTCACCGGCTCCAACGGCAAGACCACCACGGTGCGCCTGATCACGGCGATGCTCGAGACGAGCGGCACGGTCGTCGGCCACAGCTGCACGGACGGTCTGGTGGTGGGTGGAGCGAAGGTCGCCAGCGGTGACTACTCCGGCCCGGTCGGCGCCCGCACCGTGCTGCGCGACCCGCGGGTCCAGGCCGCCGTTCTCGAGGTCGCGCGCGGCGGGATGCTGCGGCGAGGGCTCGCGGTCACCGGCGCCCGCGCCTCCGTCGTGACCAACATCAGCTCCGACCACCTCGGCGACTACGGCATCGACACCCTCGACGACATCGCCGGCGTCAAGATCGTGGTGGCCAAGGCGCTGGCCCCGGACGGCGTGCTGGTCGCCAACGCGGACGACCCGGTGGTCACCCGTCATGCCCTGGCCACGGGCCGAACGGCGATCGCGTGGTTCGCGCTCGAGCTCGGCACCGCCCTGGGGCGCGGCAGTCGGGCCTGCGGCGCGGCGGACGGCCACCTGGTGCTGGCCGACGGGGACCGCCGGCACGACCTCGGCGAGATCACGGCGATGCCGTTGACCATGGGCGGCACCGCCGGGTACAACATCGCCAACGCGGCCGCTGCCGCGCTCGCGGCCTGCGCCATGGGTGTCCCACCGGCGCTGGTGGCCGCCGTGCTGGGCCGGTTCGGCTCCTCGCACGCCGACAACCCGGGGCGTCTGCAGCACTGGCGGCTGGGGGACGTCGAGGTGCTGATGGACTACGCCCACAACCCCGACGGGCTGGGCAAGCTGTTGCACGTCGCGGCGAGCCTGCGCGGCAGCGGACGGTTCGCGCTGCTGCTCGGGCACGCCGGCGATCGTCGCGACGACGACTACCGGGCCCTGGCTGCGGTCGCCGCCTCGGCCGGACCGGACCGCATCTGGCTGAAGGACCTGGGCCCGGAGTACCTGCGCGGCCGGGCCCTGGGTGAGATCCCCGCCATCCTCGGCCGGGCGCTGCTCGAGCAGGGGGTCGCGCCGGACGCGTTGCCGGTCTGCCCGGACGAGACGACCGCCGTGCGCCAGATGCTGGCGTGGGCCGCTCCCGGCGACCTGCTGCTGCTGCCGGTGCACACCCGGGTGCACCGCACCGCCGTGGCCGCCCTGCTGGACCAGCTGCAGCACGAGGGCTGGTCCCCCGGCCGGGCGCTGCCGACGCCGACGGGCTAGGACGGGCCTCGCCCTCGGGGGTGTGCGCGGTTCGGGTCGCCATCACGACCACAACCACGCACACCGGCAGTCCCGGTCAGTACGACGCCCGGGCCGGGGCGTCGGCCTCCGGGATGAAGCTCGCGGCCAGCGCCTCGGAGCCGCGGGCAAGCAGCGCCACGTCGGCGCCGACGAGCACGAACGCGGCACCCGCATCGAGGTAGGAGCGCGCCACGACGGGGTCGAACGCGTTGACCCCGACCGGCTTGCCCGCACCGCGGACCGCCTCGAAGGTGCGCAGCACGGCGGCCACGACGTCGGGATGGGACTGCTGCCCGAGCAGGCCCATCGAGGCGGCCAGGTCCGACGGGCCGACGAAGACGCCGTCGAC
>NZ_JBDIAQ010000202.1:0-5081 GCF_039812505.1 Intrasporangium sp.
CTGGAGAACCTCATCGAGGCCCCCCGGCGCGCGCTGAAGCAGCCCAAGGCGGCGGCCACCGAGCGCGCCCTCGAGCTGCTGAAGCAGGTGGGCCTGGGCGACAAGAGCCACGCGTACCCGCGCCACCTGTCCGGCGGGCAGCAGCAACGGGTCGCGATCGCCCGGGCGCTGTGCATGCAGCCCAAGCTGATGCTCTTCGACGAGCCCACCTCGGCCCTGGACCCCGAGCTGGTCGGCGACGTGCTCGCGGTCATGCGGGACCTGGCCGCGAGCGGGATGACGATGGCCGTGGTCACTCACGAGATGGGCTTCGCCCGCGACGTCGCGGACCGCGTGGCGTTCTTCGATGCCGGCCAGGTCGTCGAGGAGGGCCCGGCACAGCAGGTGATCACCGACCCGCAGCACGCCCGCACCCGCGCCTTCCTGCACGCGGTGCGCTGAGGGGGCGTGGCCACAGTGCTGACCATACGCACGTCCCGGATGACCGATTCGTCCATCTGGTGAGACGCGGGGTGACACGGCCCGGTCGGAGCGGAATCCTGCGTCTCTCCCGCACGTTCAACATTTCGGCAGCGCCAGATGGCGCGTCTGATGGAGAAAGAAGGTGGAACGTCGTGCAGAAGCGGAAGAAGTACGTGGAGATCGAGGAAGACAATGGGGCCGTCCTGCGGTACTTCCACCATGCCAACGGTGACGGTCTGGTCGAGGAGACGGCGACCGTCGACCCCAGTGCCCACATCGAACGGTCGGCCTATGTCGACCCCGGTGCGAAGGTGCAGGCGGGAGTCCGGATCCACAGCGGCGCCTGGGTGGACCGGGGCGCCATGGTCCAGGCCGGTGCCGTCGTCGGCAGCTGCGTCCACGTCGGTTGCGACGCGGTGATCGGCTGCGACGCCAAGCTCGGCCCGCGGGTGAAGATCGGTGCCGGCGCACACGTCTGCGACGGGGTGCATGTCGAGGCCGACGTGGTCATCCCGGCCGGTGCGGTCGTGCGTGAGCATCGCCGCAACGGGCTGGCCGCCTGAGCGGCCGCGCCCGCGTCCCCTCCGCGGGCGCGGTCCCACGTGCGGGGGGCGAGACCCAGTGGGGCACCACCCGGACTCCTCGAGCTCCCACGATGAGCCGGCCCTCGGCGGCACCGACCGCCGGGCCGGTCAGCGCACGGCGAAGGCCTCCGCCCCGCACCGCCAGGTCCGGTCGAGGTCTGAGCGGTCCATGAACCGCGCGTCGATCTCGAGGATCGTCATGCCGTGGGCGAAGGCCCACAGCGCCTGGGCCGCGTGCGGCTCCCCTGTGACCAGCTGGAACGGCTGCCCGGACCAGGCCTCGAGTCCCGGGGCCAGCAGGTCGCGCGGCAGGTCGGGCGCCGTGGTGAGCCGGTAGAGGTTGGGGTTGGCCAGCGCCATCCCGCGGTATGCCGCCAGCAGCGCGGCGACCGGTCCACGCCGGTCGGACCGTTCCACGGCCGCGTACAGCGCCCGCCCCATCTCGACGAAGGCGTCCTCGACGAGGGCCGCTGCGACGTGTCGCTTGCTCGGGAAGTGCTTGTAGAGCGAGGGAGCCCGCATCCCGACCGCATCACCGAGCCGGCGCATCGTCAGCGACTCCGCTCCCTCCGCCTCGAGGATCCGACGGGCCGTGGCGACGATCGCTGCGGCCCGCTCGGAGCGGACCGTCCGGGCCGGTGCCTGCGTCACGGCAGCGAGAGCCGGAAGACCGGGTGGCGGGGGGCTATCCGCTGCAGCTCGGCCTGTCCCGAGTTGGCGTCGACGCCGTCGAAGAACACGCCGACCTCGGCCTTCCAGCGGCGCAGGTAGGGCCGCAGGATCTCGGGCTTGTCCGCGTCGGCCAGCTCGGTGGCGACCCGGTGGTCGCGGGAGCGCCCGAGCAGCAGGTCGAGCCGTCCGTCGTTGGCGCGCAGGTTGCGCACCCACTCGGCGTTACCGCGGGGGGCCACGAGATAGTCGACACCAGCGACGGTGAGCAGGTTGACGGGCACCTGGCGGGCCAACCCGCTGCGTCGGCCGGGGACCTCGAGCACCCGGCTCCCCCAGACGCTGACGCCCCGTCGGGTGAGCCAGGCGACCGCCTTGTTCACCACGTTCCTCGTGAACCAGCCGGGTCGTTGGTAGTGGACCGCTGCCGTCGTGGTCATCGCTTCGCCGCCTCCTTGGCTAACATCGTTAGCCATACGTTAGGCTAACGTCGTTAGCCTGTCAAGGGGGTTCGACGACCTCTGTGGGAGCTCGTCCGCCGGGTCCGGACAGAGGTGGGGATCAGGAGGCCGCGGTCAAGGGCTCGGGCATCGCGAAGACACCGTCACAGGTGGCGACGTGGAAGCCGAGCAGCCGCACGCCGTGCTCCGCACACAGGTCGATCGCCAGTTGGTGCCAAGCCCGGTCGGTGTCATCGGCGCACCGTCCGCGCGGGCGGCCGCGCCCGAGCAGCACGCCCCCGTCGACCCGGGCGACGAGCGGCAGGACGAGCGACAGCACTCTCGTCACGCCGTCGAGGTCGGCGACCTGGTCCCGGTCCGAGAACAGGATCGGGTTGATCCCCCGGTCCAGCTCGTCGCACATCATGATGCCGAACGACCCGTGTTGCCGCGACTCCTCGCTGACGATCAGGTCGATGACGTCGCCGGCGAGGCGCGGGTCGGTGAGCGGCAGCTCGCGGAGGTTGGGTGGCAGGTCCTTGAACGACATGACTCCCATCGTGGCCGTCCGGCCCGAGGCGCCGTCAGAGTTGTCCACAGGCCCGCTCCGGAGACCGCAGAGCGCGCCCGGTGCGCCCGCTCAGCGGGCGGTTGCTTCGCGGTCAGCGCAACGCCATCAGCGAGACCCACGGCAGCCCGGCGCGTTCGACGCCGTTCATCGCCTCCTCCAGCCACGTGCGCGCCGTGGTGTGCAAACGACTGCTCGTCGACCGCACAGAGCAGGACGTTGGCGTCGATGATCACCGAGCGTCCTGCGCGTCGTACCGATCGAGCAGCTCGAGCGTGTCAGCGATGTCGGTGACGTCGACCCGGATCCCGACGCTCGCCGTCCGCTGCCGGAAGCGGACGGCATTCTGCCCACGCGCCAGGCCCGCACGGGCGAGCTCGTTCACGGCCTCGCCGAGGCCGATGTGACGTTCCCGGCGCAGCCGGTCGGCCGCCGCCGCGGAAGCCGAGGCAGACCACCCCGATGACGACCCCGACCGCGACGGCACCGGCCACTCCCCCCGAGCCAACCTCGTCGAGCAGCCCGAGGAAGAGCAGGCCCAGCAGCGCAGCGAACACCACCACCGCGGTCGAGAGCCGGCGCAGCTCCGGCATGGCGGCCCAGCGCTGCGCGGCCGTGCTGCCCGCGCGGGGTTCGCGTGAGTCGACGACCCGTAGACCGGCAACCAGGCCCGACAACCCGCGATGGTCACCGCGCGTGGCGAGGACGAGGCTGGCCAGGCCCAGCACCCACCAGGCGCCTCGGAACACGGCCCACCCGGTCAGGGTCGCCACGGCATCGAGCAGGTAGAAGCCGCCCGACCCGACGAGGGCCCGAAGCAGGCGCCGGCCCACCGGCGGGGCGCCGCCGGCTTCCGTCTGGGGGCGGATCAGGACGATCCACTGTCCCACCGTCGACCCGGTACCGAGCAACGGGACGCCGACGAGCAGCACCGCCGCGACGCCGAGCCTCTCCCCCGCCTGCCAGCCTGTAGCGTCGGCGACCTCGGTGCGGGACATCGCCCCGGAGGCCAGCAGCAGGGAGGCTGTGACGACCCAAACCAGCAGCGCCGTCACCTCGACGAGCAGAACGTCTGCGAGCATCCCGAGCACGCGGCGGCGACCGGTCACCGGGAGCGCCGCGGCGACCGAGGCCGTGCGCTGGCCCGGTACTCGCCGCAGGATCGGGGCCACCAGGAAGCCCACCGCGGCCCCGAGGGTGTTGGCGATCAGGTCGTCCACGTCCATGAGCCGGTAGGGGCAGGGTTAGAGCCCCCAGTTGCCGGTGAGCTGGGTCAGCTCGATCAGACCGGACACGCCGAGACCGAGCAGCACGGTGACGACGAATCCGCGTTTGAACAGGTGACGGACCACCATCCCCAGCGGCACGAAGAGGGCGACGTTGAGGACCAGCTGAGAGACGACCCGCAGTCCTGACCCGCCGGCTCGCCGTGCTGCCTCGAGGTCGGACAGGAACTGGAAAGGATGCAGCTGTGGGGACGTCGGGTGCTGGCAGGCCACGCTCGGGTCCGGCAGCGGCAGGATCGTGTAGGTCCACAGCGCCATGGCGTAGATGGCGGTGCACCCGACGAGGAAGGCGTGTCCTGCACCGAACGTGCCACGGTGCCGGTAGGACCACGCCAGCTAGGGAACGAACCCACCGACGATGACGACCAGACCGAGGACGACCGCGAGAACAGCCGACACGGTGAACCCCATCACGACCCCTCGGTGGAGTGGCGCTCGCCACGACGGGCTGGCATGAGCGCATGCTGTCGAGCCGTCGTATGCCGCTCGCCCCCCTCCCAGCCGTGCGCCCACACCGGGGGTGGGCCCCGCAACGGAACAGCGCGGCACCGGAGGGATACTCGAGACCTACCGGAACCGCACCCGTGCCGCCTCGCTCAGGACGGCGCGGCCTTCATCGAGCACATGAGGAGACAGAGCCATGGACCAGACCGCACCCTCGATCGGTGCGACGGTGCTGGGCTATCCGCGCATCGGGCCTCACCGGGAGCTCAAGTTCGCGCTGGAGCACTACTGGTCCGGCCGGATCGACCGGGCCGAGCTGGCGCAGGTGGCTCGCGACGAACGGACCCGGACCTGGCGGGGGCTGCGCGAGGCCGGGCTGGACAGCATCCCGTCGGGAACCTTCTCCCTCTACGACCAGGTCCTCGACGCCGCAGTGCTGCTCGGCGCCATCCCGGCCAGGCATCGCGGAATCCATCGGCAGGACCCGCTGGCGGGCTACTTCGCCATGGCCCGCGGGACTGCCGAGGTAGCGCCGCTCGAGATGACCAAGTGGTTCGACACGAACTACCACTACCTCGTGCCGGAGATCGGCCCCGACACCGCGTTCCGGCTGGATGCGACCAAGCCG
>NZ_JBDIAQ010000203.1:0-4889 GCF_039812505.1 Intrasporangium sp.
TCCCCACACGCGACCTGACAGCCTGCAGGCAGGCAACCCGCATCCGAGGACGATCCCACCAGAGGAGCCGGCATGAGAAGCCCTGTGTCAACCCGTCTTGGTTTCGGTGGCCTGCAGGACGCGTTGGAGGGCTTGGTGAAGGTCTGGGTCGTAGGCGGTGCCGTCTTGCCAGCAGTGCCAGATCACGAAGAGCCAGGCTCTGGCGAGGATGCGTACGGCGTGGGGGTGGTCGTGTCCTCGGGATCGGGCTCGGTTGTACAGATCGGCGGCCCAGGGGTTGGCGTGGCGCGAGTCGCCGGCGAAGTCGGTGACGGCGTCGCGCAACTGTTTGTCGCAGGCCCACCGGAACCCGACGGCGCGGACCTTGCCGGACTGCCTCGTGGAGGGGGCGACCCCGGCGAGGCAGGCCAGCGACTCGGGGGTGGGGTACTTGGCGCGGCAGTCGCCGATCTCGGCGAGCAGGCGGGCGGCGCGGACGCGGCCGGCCTTGGGCAGGCTGGTGAAGATGTGCTGGTCCGCGTGCGCGGTCAGCTGGGCGCTGATCTGGGTCTCGAGGGCCTTGATCTGCTCGACCAGGGTGGCCAGCACGGCGAGCAGGGCCCGGGTGATGTGGGCCTGGGTGTCGCCGTCGGCGCCGAGCAGGCCCCGCGGCGCGGCGGTCAGGCGGGCGTGCAGCGTCTCGGGTGCCGTCTTGCCGGAGTAGCCCTGCTTGGCCAACCAGGTGCCGAGCCGGTTGGGGGTGAGCCAGTCGGCGCCGGCCTGGGTGGTGAAGCGGGTCAGGAACGCGAGGCTGATCGGCGAGTCGAGGTCGGCGAACAGGCCGATCGCGCCTGGGAACACGTTGCGCAGGTGGGCGCGCAGCTGGTTGGCGGCCGCGACCCGGTGGCCGACCAGGTCCTTGCGGGCCCGGCAGGCGCGGCGCAGCGCGAGGGTGGCGGGCGTGTCGGGTTGCAGCGGGCGCAGCCGGGCCCGGTCGGTGCGCAGGGTGTCTGCGAGCACGTACGCGTCGAACCGGTCGTCCTTGTTGCCGGCCGAGCCGTACCGGCCGCGCAAGTTCTTGACCTGGTTAGGGCTGATCACCACCACGGTCAGCTCGGCTTGCAGGAGGGTGTCGATCACGGGGCCCGTCCGGGCGTTCGATGGCGACCTCGCCGGCGCCGTGTCGGCCCAGGAACCGGACGAGCTCGCGCAGCCCAGCGGCGGTGTGCTCGACCATGGTGCGGGCCACCTCGCGGCCCCGGCCGTCGACGATGCATACGGCATGGTCGTCGCGGGCCCAGTCGATCCCGGCGGTGACGTCGTTCGGGGGTGTTTCGGGCAGGGTGTTGCTGGCAGACTGCATGTCAGCCTCCTCGCTGCTAGTCCCAGTGGGGAGGCACCCTCGTGTGGTGCCGCTGGTGCCGGGACGCAGCTGCCGGTTCGCTCACTGATCGGCGCTCTCAGCTCGAGGCCCTGGCGCTCAGCCCTGTCGACGGTCCGCACGTCCCGGGCGACCACCAGACCTCGCAGATCTCATGCTGGACATCCATCGCGTCGAGCGAGCCGGGCGATGGCCTGGTGGCACCTCGGGTGCTTCATCAACGATCCATCGGGAACCGCTGACATGAGGAAGGTAGACCAGTGAGCCTGGACCCGTCGACCGTGCCGCGCCCGGACGACCTGACCCGGATCGTCGACTGGAGCGGCGCCGAGCTGTCCGCGGCGATCGCGGGCGGCCAGGTCACGTGCGTCGAGGTGATGGCGGCATACCTCGACCACATCGACCTGGTCAACCCGCACGTCAACGCCATCGTCTCGCTGCGCCCCCGCGACGAGCTGCTTGCCGAGGCCGCCGAGAAGGACGCCCGGCTCGCCCGCGGGGAGCGGCAGGGCTGGATGCACGGCTTCCCGCACGCGGTCAAGGACCTCGCCGACGTCGCCGGGCTGCCGACCACGAAGGGCTTCTACCGTCCCCTCGAGTCGGTCCCGCCGGCCACCTGTGACGCGGGCTTCGTGCAGCGGATCCGGGCCGCCGGCGCGATCTTCATCGGCAAGACCAACACCCCCGAGCTCGGCCTCGGCTCGCAGACGTACAACCGCGTGCACGGCCTGACCCGCAACCCCTACGACCTCACCCGGACCCCGGGCGGCAGCAGCGGAGGCGCCGCCGCCGCGGTGGCGCTGCGCCTGCTCCCGGTCGCGGACGGCAGCGACTTCATGGGCTCGCTGCGCAACCCGCCGGGCTGGACCAACGTGTACGGCCTGCGCCCCTCCTTCGGCCGGGTCCCCGCCGGTGAGGGCGAGCTGTTCGTCGACCAGGGCAGCGTGGCCGGGCCGATCGCCCGCACCCCGCTCGACCTTGCGCTCCTGCTCGGCACGATGAGCGGGTATGCCGCCCAGGCGCCCCTCTCGCTCGACGGCCCCGGTCTCGACGTGGCCGCCTGCTGCCGGCCGCTCGCCGGCGGACGGGTGCTCTGGCTGCGGGATCTCGGCGGCTATCTGCCGATGGAGCCGGAGGTGCTCGAGATCTGCGATGCCGCGGTCGAGCGGCTGGCCGGCCTCGGCTTCGAGGTCACCTTCCGCGACGAGCTGCCCGCGCACGGCGGCTTCCGCGGCACGGACGACCTGTGGGAGCTGTGGCGCACCTACCGGCACGTGCTCGCGGGCGGCGCCATCCGGCCGCTCTACGAGGATCCGCGGACCCGGGCGATGCTCAAGCCGGAGGCGGTCTACGAGGTCGACGGCCTGTTGCACGGCCTCGCCGGCGCCGGCCCGATCACCGCGGCCGACCTGCTCGCGGCCTCGGCGCGCCGGTCCGACCTCTACCGCGGCTTCCTCGGGCTGTTCGAGACGACCGACTTCGTGCTCCTGCCGACCGCGCAGGTCATGCCCTTCGACGTCCGGACGCCGTGGCCGGAGCAGGTCGCGGGCCGTCCCATGTCGTCCTACCACCGCTGGATGGAGGTCGCCACGATCGGCACGCTGCTGGGCGCCCCCACCCTGGCCATGCCGGCCGGCTTCGGACCGTCCGGCCTGCCGGTCGGCCTGCAGGTCATCGGCCCGAACCACGCCGACACCGCGGTGCTGCGCCTTGCGGCGACCTGGCACGCCGCGACCCGGTGGCCGGAGCGGCGTCGTCCGAAACTCCTCACCGGCGGCCGATCGGTCTAGGGTCGGAGCACACCTGACCGGGATGCCCGTCCAACGGGCCCGCGCCTGAGGAGTGCCCGTGAGCCACGCCCTTCGATCCAGCACCGTAGACGGCATCATCCGCCGCAGCGCCCGCACCTACCGCGACCGGCTGGCGCTGGTCTTCGGCGAGCGGGAGTGGACGTATGCCGCTCTCGACCTCGCCGTGTCACGCGCGGCGGGCCGATTGCTGGGTCTCGGGCTGGCCAAGGGGGATCGGGTCGCCGCCTACGGCAAGAACTCCGACGCCTACCTGATCGGCTTCCTCGCCTGCGCCCGGGCCGGGCTGGTGCACGTCCCGCTCAACTACAACCTCACCGGCGCCGAGCTGAGCTACCTGATCTCGCAGTCGGGCGCGCGCGCGATCCTCGTCGACCCGGCGCTGGAGGCGCCCCTCGAGGGTGTCGACGCGGAGGTGCTCGAGCGGCTCGAGCACCGGATCCCGTTGCGTGACAAGGCCGGGTCGATCGTCGAGACCGCGACCGAGGCGGCCGTGCCCACGATCGAGGTCGACGTGGCCGACACCGACGTTGCCCAGTTCCTCTACACGTCCGGCACCACGTCGCGGCCCAAGGCGGCGATGATGAGCCACCGGGCGCTGGTCCACGAGTACGTATCCTGCATCGTCGGGCTCGACCTGCACGCCGACGACAACCCGCTGCACGTCATGCCGCTGTACCACTCGGCGCAGATGCACGTCTTCCTGATGCCGTGGCTCGCGATCGGCGCGACCAACACCATCCTGGAGGTGCCGGACGGCACCGAGATCCTGCGTCGCATCGAGCGTGACGGGCACCGGGCCTTCTTCGCGGCGCCGACCCTCTGGGTGGCCCTGACCAACCACGCCGACTTCGAGACCCGCGACCTGTCCGGGCTGCGCAAGGCCTACTACGGCGCCTCGATCATGCCGGTCCCGATCATCCGGCGGCTGGAGGCCAAGATGCCCGGGCTCGGCTTCTACAACTGCTTCGGCCAGTCCGAGATCGCCCCGCTCGCGACGATCCTGCGACCCGAGGAGCACGCCGACCGGCCCGACTCGGCCGGCCGGCCCTGCCTGTTCGTCGAGGCGCGCGTCGTCGACGAGCACGGCGACGACGTGCCGGTCGGGCAGACCGGCGAGATCGTCTACCGCTCGCCACACCTGTGCGACGGCTACTGGGACAACCCGCAGGCCACCGAGGAGGCGTTCGCCGGCGGCTGGTTCCACTCGGGCGACCTGGTCCGGATGGACGAGGCGGGCTACGTCTTCGTGGTCGACCGGATCAAGGACGTGATCAACACCGGTGGGGTGCTGGTCGCCTCCCGCGAGGTCGAGGACGCGCTCTACACCCACCCGGCGGTGGCCGAGGTCGCCGTCGTCGGCATGCCCGACGAGAAGTGGGTCGAGGCGGTCACCGCGTTCGTGGTCCGCAAGGGCGAGGTGACCGAGGCCGAGCTGGTGGCGCACGCGCGCACCACGCTGGCCGGCTTCAAGATCCCCAAGCGGATCACCTTCGTCGACGAGCTGCCGCGCAACGCCTCGGGCAAGATCCTCAAGCGCGACCTGCGCGGCTCCTGAGCGCGGCGCGGGTCGTGTCGCAGGGTCGGTGGCAGGCCAGGGTGTCGCGGCGGATCGCGGGTCATGTCGCAGGGTCGGTGGCAGGTCAGGTGTCGCGACGGATCGCGGGTCGTGTCGCAGGGTCGGTGGCAGGCCAGGTGTCGCGGCGGATCGCAGGTCATGT
>NZ_JBDIAQ010000204.1:0-4887 GCF_039812505.1 Intrasporangium sp.
CTGGCGGCCGAGCCGAACCGGCGCTCCGGTCCTCCCTCGCTGGCGCTCGGTCGATCCTCGCGCCTTGGCTCAGCCGCCGAACTCGCTCGCCGCGCTCCTGGCCTGCTCCAGCCAGGCCCGGCGGGCCTCGAGGGCCTCCTGGGCCTTGCGGATCGTACTCTCGTTGCCCGCGGACCGGGCCGTGTCCAGGTCGGCCTCCAGGTCGGCCACCGCCCGCTCGAGCTGGTCGACCATGCCCTGCGCCCGGGCCGCAACCTCGGGGTTGGAGGACCGCCAGCGCTTCTCGTCGGTATCGCGCACCGCCTGCTCGACCCGGCGCAGGGCCTTCTCGAGCCGGTCCACGTCGGCGCGCGGCACCTTGCCCGCCGCCTCCCACCGGTCCTGGACCGAGCGCAGCGCCGCCTTGGCCTGCTCGAGGTCGGCCACCGGCAGCAGCGCCTCGGCCTCCTTCAGCAGGCCCTCCTTGACGGCCAGGTTCTCCTGGAAGCGCTCCTCCTCGGCGGCCACCACCTGGTCCTTGGCCCCGAAGAACGCGTCCTGGGCCGCCTTGAACCTGGCCCACAGCTGGTCGTCGTCGGACCGGCTCGCCCGGCCGGCCCGACGCCACTCGTCCATGAGCCGCTTGTACGCCCCGGCCGTCGCCGACCACTCGGTGCTCGCCGCGAGCCGCTCCGCCTCCTCGACCAGTCGCTCCTTGGCCGCCTTCGCCTCCGCGTGCGCGGCGTCGAGGCCCGCGAAGTGCGCGCGCCGGGCCTTGTCGAAGCGGTTGCGGGCCACGCTGAAGCGCTGCCACAGCGCCGTCTCCGCGTCGCGGTCCAGCCGCGTCGACGAGCGCTGGTGCTGCTTCCACTCGTCGAGCAGCTCCCGCATTCGGGCCCCGCTCTGCTTCCACTGGATCTTGTTCTCCGGCTGGTCGGCGATGGCCTCGGCCGCCGCGACGATCGCCTCACGCTCGGTCCTGGCCTGCGCCCGGGCTGCCGCGCGGGCCTCCTGCTCGAGACCGCGCTTGCGGGCGATGCCGGACTGGATCTCGTCGAGCTTGGCGTGCAGCGCGTCGAGGTCGCCGACGACGGCGGCCCCCTCAACCTGCTCGGCCAGGATCTTCAGGGCGTCGCCCACGTCCTTGGCCGGCACCTCCGGCTTGGCCAGCCGCTGCTCGAGCAGGACCGCGGAGGCGTAGAGCTCGTCGTACTTGCGGGCGAAGTAGGTCAGCGCCTCGGCCGGGCTGGCACCCGGGAAGCTGCCGACCTCGCGCTCACCCTCCTTCGTGCGCACGTGCACGATCCCGTTCTCGTCGACCCGGCCGAAGGCCGCCGCCGCGGAGTGGTCCTCGCCGGCCATCGGGGGCGTCGGCCGGGGCGTTGCCGGCCGCGCCAGCGATGCGGGCGTGGGGATGGCGCTCGGCTTCGGTATGCCGCTGGGCTTGGGCACGGGCGGCGCGTCGCCCTCGGGCGCGGCCGAGCCCTGCTCCGGCTGCTCGGGCTGGTTCGTCGTGTCAGTCATGCCTTCTTCTCCGTCACCTTGACGCTGAGGATGCTGATGGGGGAGACCGGGGTGCCATCGTTCGGGTTCGGCGGCAGCGCCTTGTGCGAGGCGATCTTCTTGACGATGTCCAGACCTCCGGTCACCCGTCCGAAGATCGTGTAGCCGCCACCGCTCGTAGGCAGCTTCGTCTTCTCGTAGGCGATGAAGAACTGCCCGCCGTTGCTCTTCGGGTCGGACGTGCGGGCCATCGCCAGCGTGCCGGCCGGGTAGACGCCGTCCTTCGGGGCGTTCTCGACGCCGAAGCCGTAGCCAGGGCCTCCGGAGCCGGTGCCGGTGGGGTCGCCGCACTGCAGGACGAAGATGCCCGCGCTCGTCACCCGGTGGCAGGGGCTCGGGGCCCAGTAGCCCTGCTTGGCCAGGAAGACGAACGAGGCGACGGCCTGCGGCGCCTTCGTCCCGTCCAGCTCGAGGGTCAGGTCACCGCAGGTGGTCGTGACGGTCGCGAGGAACGTGCGGCCGGCCGCGGTCTTCTTGTCCGGCACCGTGGCGAAGCTCTTCGGGGTCTGCTGCAGGGCCGGTGGCTGCTGGCACCCGGCGGCCAGCTCCTGTCCCGGCTGCAGGCCCGCGGTCGTCGCTGCCGGTTTCGGCGTCGCGGCGGGGCTCGTGTCGGCATCGGGCAGCAGGTGCGGCACGGCGACGGCGGCGGCCACGACGAGGATGACCGCGAGGATGACGCCGAAGAGACGCTTGTCCTTGGTGCTCTCGCTCACCACCTGCTGGGTGCCCCGCTGCTGCGCCGCCTGACGGCGTCGCGCGCGGGCGCGCTCCTGCTGTTTGGTCACGGACCTCTCCTTGGCGGGCCACCGACTTGCCGGGCTCCGGTCATTTTAGGGACACGGCCCGGTGACTGCACGGCGCCGCCGACACGCCGCCCGGCCCGCCCGGAACGAACTAGCATGGCCGCTGGCGAAAGGAAGTCAGCCGTGGCCGAGCACGAAGTGCGCATGGTCGTCCTGTCGACGGACGACCTGGACGAGTCGATCAAGTTCTACTCCGAGACCCTCGGGATGCCCCTGAAGTTCCGCGACGAGTCGCACTTCGCGGCCCTCGACGGCGGGTCGGTGACCCTGGCGCTCGCGACGCGGGTGGACCACCCGATCCACGGTCGGGTGGTGGTCGGCATCCGGACCGCCGACGTAGACGCCGCGGCGCAGCGCATCGAGCAGACCGGCGGCGCGATCGTCAAGGGCCCGTACGACGACGCCCATGAGCGGCGCGCCGTCTGCTACGACAACATGGGCAACGGCCTGGTGTTCTACAGCCCGCTGAGCCGCTGACCCGTGCTGACGGTCGCCTTCCCCGCCCAGGCGTTCGAGACCAACTGCTACGTCCTGGCGCCGGGCGCCGGGCAGGAGTGCGTCGTGGTCGACCCGGGAGTGGGCGTCGAGCAGCGGCTGGAGGAGGTGCTGGCCACGCACCGGCTCCGTCCGGCCGCGGTCCTGCTCACGCACGGCCACGTCGACCACGTGTGGGCGGTCACGCCGGTGTGCGGCGCCGACACGGCGGCATACATCCACTCGGCCGACCGCTACCGGCTGCGCGACCCGCTCGCCGGCACCCACCCCGCCCTGATCGCCATGCTCGAGCAGCAGTTCGGTCGCAAGGCCACCTGGGCCGAGCCAGCCACCGTCGTCGAGATCGGCGACCGGACCCGCCTCACGCTGGCCGGCCTGGAGTTCGAGGTCCGACACGCACCGGGCCACACCGAGGGCTCGGTGCTCTTCGGCACGACGGAGGTGCCCGACGGGGTGCGCGCCGACGTCGAGGTCGACCGCACGACGCTGTCCGGCGACGTCCTGTTCGCCGGGTCCATCGGCCGGACCGACCTGCCCGGGGGCGACCACGCGGCCATGCAGCGCAGCCTGCGCGACGTCGTCCTGCCGCTGGCCGACACGACGCTCGTGCTGCCCGGACATGGGCCCGCCACGACGATGGCCCGCGAACGGGGGAGCAACCCGTACCTGCAACACTTGCCCGCGTGAGCACGCCAGCCAGGATCACCCCGATCAGCGGGTTCCCCGAGTACCTGCCCGCCGAGCGGATCGTCGAGCAGCGCTTCCTCGACGTCATCCGGGAGACCTTCGAGCTGCACGGCTTCGCCTCGGTCGAGACGCGCTCCATCGAGCCGGTCGAGCGCCTCACCGGCAAGGGGGGCGACGCCGACAAGGAGATCTACGGCGTCTCCCGGCTCGCCGGAGACGACGAGGAGACCAAGTGGGGGCTGCACTTCGACCTGACGGTGCCCTTCGCCCGCTACGTGCTCGAGAACGCCGGCAGGCTGCACTTCCCGTTCCGGCGCTACCAGATCCAGAAGGCCTGGCGCGGCGAGCGACCCCAGGAGGGGCGCTACCGCGAGTTCACCCAGGCCGACATCGACGTGGTCGACGTCGGCGAGCTGTCCCCGCACTTCGAGGCGGAGATGCCGCTGGTCATCGCCGACGTGTTCGCCCGGTTTCCGGTGGGCGAGTTCGTCATCCAGGTCAACAACCGCAAGATCCCGGGCGGCTTCTACCAGGGCATCGGCCTGACCGACGTCGTCGGGACCCTCCGGATCGTCGACAAGCTGGACAAGATCGGCCCGGACCGGGTCGCCGAGCTGCTCGTCGGGTCGGGCGCCACCCGGGAGCAGGCCGCGCAGTGCCTGGCGCTGGCGCGGATCCGCACCGCGGACCTGTCCTTCGTCGACCGCGTCCGCGAGCTCGGGGTGAGCCACCCCCAGCTGGACGAAGGCCTCGAGTCGCTGGCCCGCGTCATCCGCACCGGCCGGGCCCACGCGCCCGGACGCGTCGTGGCCGACCTGCGAATCGCCCGCGGCCTCGACTACTACACAGGCACGGTCTACGAGACCCAGCTGGTCGGCCACGAGGACTGGGGCTCGTTCTGCTCCGGCGGCCGCTACGACGCGCTGGCCTCCGACGGCCGGCACACCTACCCCGGGGTCGGCATCTCGATCGGGGTGACCCGCATCCTCGGGCTGCTCGTCGGTCGCGGGCTCGTCACCGCCGACCGCTCCACCCCGGCCGCGGTCCTGGTCGCCCTGAAGGACGACGACTCCCGGGACGCCGCGGTCGCGGTGGCCACCGCCCTGCGGGCCCGGGGGATCGCCTGCGAGGTCGCCCCGTCGGCCGCGCGGTTCGGCAAGCAGATCCGCTACGCCGAGCGCCGGGGCATCCCGTACGTGTGGTTCCCGGCAGCCGGGCCGGCCGGAGACGAGGTCAAGGACATCCGCTCCGGCGAACAGGTGCCCGCCGACGCGGCGGCCTGGGCCCCGCCCGCGGAGGACCTGCACCCCGCGGTGCGCCGGCGCACCTGACCCCCGCCCCCGTCGCGCGGGCGCCCGCC
>NZ_JBDIAQ010000205.1:0-4817 GCF_039812505.1 Intrasporangium sp.
GGCGAGCCGGGCCTGAGGAACCCAGCCACCCAGCAGACCGCGCGCGACCCGGGGGAGTCCACTCAGCGGCATACGAGCCGGGGTGTGGTCAGGCGTGCCCGGCCAGCGCCCGCTCCGGGCGGCGCGGCAGCAGCCGCGGGTCCGCGCGGTGCACCGCGCCCGCGACGACCGCGGCCAGCACTGCCTTGGCGAGGTCACCGAGGAGGAAGAGCGCGCTGCCGGCCATGGCGGCGGGCAGGCTGATCCCGGCGCGCCACGCGGTGATCGGGACCCCGATCGCGTAGAGCACGATGATCCCTCCGATGACGATCGACACGAGGCCGTACCCGATCTGGTATGGCGCGCCGCGCCGGTAGACCAGGGCACCGATCACGTAGGCAGCGATCGGGAAGCCGAGCAGATAGCCGGCGCTCGGGCTGGCGAACACGCCCAGGCCGCCGCGGCCACCAGCCAGCAGCGGCAGCCCGAGCGCCACCAACAGCAGAAAGAACAGCACCGCGGCCACCGCCCTCCTGGGACCGAGCACCGCACCGATCAGCATGATCCCCAGCGACTGCAGCGTGATCGGCACCGGGAACCCCAGCGGCGAGAACGCAGGAACGAGACCGAGGACCGCGATGAACCCCGCGAACGTCGCCGTCAGCGCGAGATCCCTGGTCCGGCTCTGGGCAGCTCTCAACGGTCTCCTCACCTTGTGGCCGTAGCGATCATGCCATGCCGTG
The DNA here is from genome assembly GCF_039812505.1 of Intrasporangium sp. Classification (GTDB taxonomy): domain Bacteria; phylum Actinomycetota; class Actinomycetes; order Actinomycetales; family Dermatophilaceae; genus Intrasporangium_A. The sequence goes on from NZ_JBDIAQ010000205.1 coordinate 723, forward strand.
GCGGCAACCCAGTCGCGGGACAAGTGACCGGAACGACGGCGGGGGTCCGCCGTCCGTTGAGCACGGTGGAGCGTCGTGAGTGCTGTTCGTTGCGGTCACTTGTCCCGTCAACTCTCAGCCCATGTGCGGGTAGGTGTGCGTCGTCGGCGGCACGAAGGTCTCCTTGATCGAGCGCACGCTGGTCCAGCGCAGCAGGTTCTGGGCGGCGCCGGCCTTGTCGTTGGTGCCGGAGGCGCGCCCGCCGCCGAAGGGCTGCTGCCCGACGACCGCACCGGTCGGCTTGTCGTTGACGTAGAAGTTGCCGGCGGCGAACCGCAGCCGCCGCGTCGCGTCGGCGATCGCGTGCCGGTCCTGCGCGATGATCGAGCCGGTCAGGCCGTACGAGGAGGCCGACTCCATCTCGGCTAGCGCCTGGTCGTAGTCGCCGTCGTCGAAGACGTGCACCGCCAGGATCGGGCCGAAGTACTCCGTGCGCAGCGCCTCGTCGCCCGGGTCGGAGATCTCCAGCACCGTCGGGCGCACGAACCAGCCGACCGAGTCGTCGTACCGGCCACCGGCGATGACCTCGATGCCGGGCGTGCCGTGGGCCCGGTCGATCGCGGCCTTGTGCTTGGCGAAGGCCCGGTCGTCGATGACGGCGCCCATGAAGTTGCCGAAGTCGGTTACGTCGCCCTGGGTCAGGCCCTCGGTGATCTCGACCAGCTCGTCCTTGACCTGCTTCCACACCGAGGCCGGGACGTAGGCGCGCGAGGCCGCCGAGCACTTCTGGCCCTGGAACTCGAAGGCGCCGCGGACCATCGCCGTGCGCAGCACGGCCGGGTCGGCCGACGGGTGGGCGACGATGAAGTCCTTGCCGCCGGTCTCGCCGACCAGCCGCGGGTAGGTGCGGTACTGCTCGAGGTTGTCCGCGACCTCCCGCCACAGGTGCTTGAAGGTCGGGGTCGAGCCGGTGAAGTGGATGCCGGCCAGGTCGGGGTCGGTCAGGGCCACCTTCGAGACGTCGATGCCGTCGCCGGTGACCATGTTGATCACGCCCGGCGGCATACCGGCCGCCTCGAGCAGCTCCATGGTCAGCTGCGCGGCGAACTGCTGGGTGGGCGAGGGCTTCCACACGACCGTGTTGCCCATCAGGGCCGGGGCGGTCGGCAGGTTGCCGGCGATCGCGGTGAAGTTGAACGGGGTGATCGCGTAGACGAAGCCCTCCAGCGGCCGGTAGTCCGACCGGTTCCACACGCCGCGCGAGTTCAGCGGCGGCTGCTCGGCGAGGATCTGGCGCGCGAAGTGGACGTTGATGCGCCAGAAGTCGATCAGCTCGCAGGCGCTGTCGATCTCGGCCTGGTAGGCGGTCTTGGACTGGCCCAGCATGGTCGCCGCGTTGATGCGGGCGCGCCACGGACCGGCCAGCAGGTCGGCGGCCTTGAGCAGGACCGCGGCCCGGTCGTCGAACGAGAGCTCCCGCCAGCCGGGGGCGGCCGCCTTGGCGGCGTCGACGGCGCGACGGGCGTCCTGCACCGTCGAGCCGCGCAGGGTGCCCAGCACCTTGGCGTGGGCGTGCGGCTGGCGCACGGTGATCTCCGCGCCGCCGCCCATGACCCGCTCGCCGTCGATGGTCTGGGGGAGGTCGCGGGGGCCGGCGGCCTGCAGCTCGGCGAGGGCGGCCTCGAGGCGGGCCCGCTCGGGGGAGCCCGGGGCGTAGTCGAGTACCGGCTCGTTGGCCGGCGCGGGTACGTGGGTCACTGCATCCATGGTCGATCCTTCGTCGGTCGGAGTGGTCGGGCGGTCAGTTCGAGACAAGGCTACGCAGGAAGAAGGCCACATTGGCAGGTCGCTCGGCCAGGCGCCGCATGAAGTACCCGTACCAGTCCTGCCCGTAGGGCAGGTAGACGCGCATCTGGCGACCCTCGGCGACCTGCCGCTCCTGCTCGCTCGTGCGGATCCCGTAGAGCATCTGCAGCTCGTAGTCCGCCGGCTCCCGGTCGTGCTGCGCTGCAAGGCGGTTGGCCTCGTCGACCATCGACTGGTCGTGGCTGGCGACCATCGGGTAGGCGCCCTCGGCGAACAGCACGGCCAGGCAGCGGCGGTAGGCGGCGTCGACGTCCGCCTTCCTCGCGTGGGCCACCGCGCGGGGCTCGGCGTAGGCGCCCTTGACGAGCCGGACGCGGGAGCCCGGGTGGGCCAGGTCGCGCACGTCGGCCTCGGTGCGGAACAGGCCCGACTGGAGCACCGCGCCGACCCACGGGAAGTCGGCGCGCAGCTCGCCCAGGATCGACAGGGTCGAGTCGACCGTGGTGTGGTCCTCCATGTCGAGGGTCACGGTGGTGCCGACCTGCCCGGCGGCGCGGCAGATGACCCGGGCGTTGTCGAGGGCGAAGGCTGCACCGCCCTCGGGCAGTGCCTGGCCCAGCGCGGAGAGCTTGAGCGACACCTCGGCGTGGGCGGCCAGCCCCTCGTCGCCGAGCCGGGTCAGCAGGGCGCGGTAGGCCTCTCGGGTGGCCACGGCCTGGGCGCGTTCGGTGGTGTCCTCGCCGAGGTGGTCGATCGTGACGGACATTCCCCTGGCCACCAGGCCGTGCACCGCGGTCACGGCGTCGTCCTGCTCGTTGCCGGCGACGAACCGGCCGACCAGCCCGCGGGAGACGCGGGAGGTGGTGACGAAGTCGCGGATTCGGGGGGTTCTCGAGGCGGCCAGCAAGGCGGGACCGAGCACTGCAGCTCCTTTGCGTGGGGGGGAGGTCGCCGAAGTGGCGATGACAGCAACGGTATGGCGCTCAGCCCGTCCGCGTCATCGTGCAGGTGTATCGAGATGGCCAGTGAGCGTCATACGATTGTCTGATCTGTAAGGGGGGCCGGCGCGCGGCGCCGGTCGAGAGCCGGCTTCGGGAAGGGGCGGCGGCATGGCGCTGGACCTGCAGGAGATCGTCGACCTCGCCTCGGAGCTGCTCGAGCAGCCCGCGCTGCTCGAGGACCGTGACTTCAACCTCGTCGCCTTCCACAGCCAGAACGCGGGCATCGACGCCGTGCGGCAGCGCTCGATCCTGGAGCGCAGCTCGACGCCGCAGGTGCGGGCCTGGTTCGAGCAGTTCGGGATCGCCACCGCGGCCGGCCCGGTCAGCACCCCGGTCGACCCGGAGCACGGCACGCTCGGGCGGCTCTGCGTCCCGGCGCGCTGGAACGGGGTCAACCACGGCTACCTCTGGGTGCTGGACCCCGACGGCCGGATCGCCGGGCGGCCCGCGGTGGCCGAGGTGCGCCAGCTGGCCGGGCACGCGGGCGCCCTGCTCGCCCAGCGGGCGATGGGCCGCTATGACGTCTCCATCCTGCTCGACTCGCTGCTCTCTCCCGACCCGGCGCGAGCCGCCCGTGCCGCCGCGGAGCTCGTCGAGCGCGGCCTGGTCGGCGCCGGCGACCCGGTCGCGGTCATGCAGGTCCGGCTGCAGCCGGCCGACGGCTCCGTGCCGGTCAACGTGTGGACCCTGCCGCGCGGGGTCGTCGCGGCCGTCGACCCGGACCACGCGACCCTGCTCGTGCGACTGGCGGCATCGGGCGACCCGTCCCCGGCCACCCGTCTCGCGGCGGAGATCCGGCGACAGCACGAGGCGCGGGTCGGGCCGGGTTGGCGGGGCAGCCTGGTCATCGGGATCGGGGAGGCGCAGCCCTCGGTCCGCTCGGCCCGCACGAGCCACCGGCAGGCGACCCTGGCCGCCCGGGTCGCCGAGCTGGACGGCCGATCGCGGACGGCCGCCTGGGCCGAGCTGGGCGTCTACCGCCTGCTCGGGTGCGGACCGGAGTCCGAGCTGACGGCCGCGGTCGTCGACGACCGGGTGCGCCGGTTGCTCGACGAGGGCGACGGCGGGCTGGCCCGCACCGCAAGGGTCTTCCTCGACGAGGCCGGCAGCGTGCAGCGGACCTCGGCACGGCTGGGCATCCACCGCCAGACCGCCTACCACCGGTTCCGCCGGATCCAGGAGCTGACCGGGCTCGACCTGGGGCGAGGCGCGGACCGGCTCGTGCTGCACCTCGGGCTGACGCTGGCTCCGTTGCTCGCGCCGCCGGATGCGCGGGTCTGACGTGTTGGTCTCCGGGCGGAAGGGCGGC
>NZ_JBDIAQ010000206.1:0-4735 GCF_039812505.1 Intrasporangium sp.
AGTGACCGACCCGACCCGGCCCGAGCACCACCTACCCCGCCACGGCCGGATAGTGACCGCCGGGATGCGGACGGTCGGGCGATCGGGGGCATCGGCTTCAAAGGGCAGCCAGAGGATGGCGTCGTCGAAGTCGGCTATGGGCTCGCCCGTTCGGCCCGCGGCACGGGGTACGCCGCCGAGGCTCTCGTCGCCCTGGTCAGACTGGCCGCGGACCACGGACCTGCATCTGTCGTCCCAGAGACCGACCAGTGCAACATCGCCTCACAGAAGACCCTCGAACGAGCCGGGTTCGAGCTCGAACGCGGCGAAGGCCAGCAGCATCGCTACGAGGGCGGTTGCGCCGGCCAACTAGGACGGCCCCCGGGAGCGGCATACCCTCTCAGCCATGCGCTTCGAGATGGACGCGATCCTGTTCGACATCGACGGGACCCTGGTGGACTCGACCGCCGCGGTCGAACGGATCTGGGGTACGTGGGCCGACGCACACAACCTCGACGTGCGCGAGATCCTGCGCATCTGCCACGGCCGACGCAACGAGGACACCATCGCCCTGCTCCTCCCGGAGCAGCAGCGACCCACGGCAGTCGCGGAGCTCGAACGACTCGAGCTGGACGACCTGGCCGAGGTGGTCGCGCTGCCGGGTGCCCGAGCCCTGCTGGCCGGCCTGCCGACCGACCGGTGGGCCGCCGTGACGTCCGGGTCACGGGCCCTGATGCGCGCCCGGCTCGGCGTCGCCGGCCTGCCCGTTCCCGCGGTGCTCGTCGCCGCCGAGGACGTGACCCGGGGCAAGCCCGACCCGGAGGGCTACCGCGCGGCGGCTGCCGCGCTGGGCAAGGACGTCCGGCGCTGCCTGGTGGTCGAGGACGCACCGGCGGGCATCGCGGCCGGACAAGCAGCGGGCGCCCCGGTGCTCGCCGTCGCCACCTCGCACGACCCGTCCGCGCTGGAGATGGCCGATGCCGTCGTCCCCGATCTCACGACGTGCCGGATCGAGTGCACCACGAGCGGTCTAACGTTCAGCATCGCCCGGACGGCGCGTGGCGGTGAGAGCGTCCCGTGACCGAGGTCGTCGAGCTCGCCTTCCCGTTCACCGGCACCTGGCTGGTGCAGAACAGTCCTGCCGACCGGGTGCCGAGCCACGGCACCCGCCGTTTCGCCACGAGCCATGCGATCGACTTCGTCCCGGTGGACCCGGCCGGACGCTCGGCACCGTTCACGCTCACGTCACTGCTTCGCGCGGAGCCCCCGGAGCGCTTCACCGGCTTCGGAAGACCGATCCTGGCTCCCGGCCCGGGGGTCGTGATCGCCACCCATGACGGGGAGCCCGATCATCACGCCGTCCGAGGCTTCCCGTCCGTGGGCTACGCGCTGACACAGGGCCGCCGGGCGGCACGCGGCTGGGCCGCCCTCGCCGGCAACCACGTCGTGATCGAGATCGGGCCGGGCGTGCTGGTGGCCCTGTGCCACCTGCGGGCCGGCAGCGTCAGCGTCGCGGTCGGCCAGGACGTGCTCGCAGGATCGAAGGTCGGGCAGTGCGGCAACTCGGGCAACAGCACGCAGCCGCACGTGCACGTCCAGGCGATGGACCGGCTCGACCCCGAGAGCGCGACGGCCCTCCCGATCAGGTTTCCCACCGGGTTGCCGCGCAACGGCCAGGTCGTCACCGCGCCCGAAGCAGCCCCAGGGAGCGGCGGACCGGCCGGCTGAGCGGCATACCCGAACCCGGAAGGCACCCACGCCGGGAGGCAACATAGCCGCGAACCCGCCTCACTGCCAAAGGCGCCCGGCGATCTGCACCACCCGCTCGAGCTTGGCCCATTGCTCGTCCTCGGTGAGCCGGTTGCCCTCGACCGTGCTGGCGAACCCGCACTGCGGGCTGAGGCACAGCTGGTCCATCGGCAGGTAGCGGGACGCGTCCTCGAACCGCGCGGCCACGGTTTCGTAGCTCTCGAGCTCGGGCCGCTTGCTCGTGACCACCCCGAGCACGACGGTCCGGTCGGCGGGCACGTGGCGCAGCGGGGCGAAGTCGCCCGAGCGCTCGTCGTCGTACTCGAGGAAGTAGGCGTCGACGTCGAGCTCGTTGAACAGGACCTCGGCGACCGGCTCGTAGCCGCCCGAGGCGAAGTACGTGCTCCGATAGTTGCCGCGGCACAGGTGGACCGCCACGGTGAGGTCGTCGGGCCGCCCGGAGATCGTCGCGTTGATCAGTTCCGCGTAGGCGTGCGGGAGGGCGTCCGGGTCGTCCCCGCGCTCGATCGCACCGGCCCGCATCTCGGGGTCGCAGAGGTAGGCGAGGTTGGTGTCGTCGAGCTGGAGGTAGCGGCACCCTGCCGCATACAGCGCGTCGATCTCGGCCCGGTAGACCGCGGCGAGGTCGGCGAAGAACTCCCCGAGGTCGGGGTAGGCGTCGATGTCGACGCCGGCGCGGCCACCCCGGAAGTGCACCATCGTCGGCGAGGGGATCGATACCTTGGGGGTGCGCGTGGTGACCGACGCGAGGTAGCGGTAGTCGTCCACCTGGATGTCGCGTACGCGCCGCAGCGGTCCGCGGACCGAGAGCTTCGGCGGGGTCATGTGCACGGTGGTGGCCGAGTCGGAGCTGGCGGCGATGTTGCCGGTGACCGCGACGCCCTCGACCTGCTGGAGGAAGTCGAGGTGGAAGAAGGCCCGCCGGAACTCTCCGTCGGTGACGCTCTGCATGCCGGTCGCCTCGAGCTTCCTCACGGCAGAGGCGATCTCGGCGTCCTCGACCGCCCGCAGGCCCGCCGCGTCGAGCTCACCGGCCGCGACCCGGGCCCGAGCCTCGTGGATCGCCGGAGGCCGCAGCAGGCTGCCGACGTGGTCGGCCCGGAACGGCGGGTTGATGGCGCTCATCGTGTCTCCTTCGGTGGGTGACGGTCGCTCCCGGCTCCTCCAATCATGTCCGCCCCAGAGGCTCCCCACGCCGCCGGGTGGGACCGGCAGCGGCGAAATCGCGTCATGAAACGGGCGGTGCGACGTCATATGGACGAACGCCGGCGCCGGGGGGACGCACAGCGCTTCCCGGCACAGCTCGGTGTCCATCCGACCGAGAGAGATGACAGCCATGCCAGGAAGGCACCGCGCCCCCAAGCAACCACTCCGCACCCGACTGTGCACCTGGTTCCGACCGAGCAGCCGGCAGGGGTCGGCCGGCGAGCATCCGCCGACGCCGACGAGCGCACACCTGACCTACCAGTCGAGGCACTGAGGCGCCGCGCGGGTCAGCCGGCCAGGGCCCCCATCGGGTCCCAGGCCGGCAGCACGATCGGCGCCTGGTCCAGCGCCGCCTGCAGCTCCGCGGAAAGCCGGTCACGGCGGACGGCGACCTCGAAGACGTACTCGGCGAACCAGCCGTCGTTCATGGTCATGAAGCCCTTGTCGCCCTTCTCGGTGCCCCAGCTGTTCTCCACCCGCCACCGCCGCGGCGCGCCGTCGAGCAGGTCGACGCCGGTGAACAGCATCGCGTGGGTCATGCAGGACTCGTGGAGCAACAGGCGGTCGGCCTTCGTCAGGGTCGGCTCGCTCGCGTAGACCATGGCGCGGTCGTAGAGACCGGCGTCCCACAGGCCGAGTGCGGAGTTGGACATCTGGCCGGTGTCGCAGCCGAACCACACCGGCTCACCGCCGACGATGGTCTCGCTCGCGAGGGTCTTCATGAGGTCGACCTCGACGTTGAGGTAGGTCACCGGTGGCGCGCCGACGACGTTGCCCAGATGCTCGACGGTGAAGGTGCGGCCGTAGGGACTGGTCGGCCGCGGGTCGTTGACCAGGCAGACATACTCCTGCAGCGGGACGGTGACATAGGCGTCGGCGAACTCGAGCGGCGTCATGACGCCGTCCCGGTGGAAGCCGCCGTCCGAGTCCTTCCACTGCCACACGAAGGAGTCCGGCGGAGTGCCCAGGTGGATGCACAGCAGCCGGTGGACCGTGGCGAGCACCGACTCCCTGGCGGCATCGAGGGTCTCGGCGGCAGCGCCCGCGGCGGCTCGGGAGCGCAGGTCACGGGCCGCCTGGCGCAGGATCGTGGCGATGTCGCGGTTCATCTGGTGCGTGTTGCCGGAGCTCTTCGTCTCCGGCATCGCGACCTTCGGCACGAGGCCGTGCTTGCGGACCAGCGCGGCGAACATGTTCCACTGGCCGCCGTCCTCGGCCGGGTGCGCGAGCAGGTGGGCGACGGTGCGGTCGTCGGCTTCGCGGTCGGCCGTGGCGATGACCGACTCGAGCCAGTAGTTAGCCTTCTCGAGCTTGTCCCAGAACAGCAGGTGGTTCTGCGAGAACTCGAAGTCCTTGACCCCGAGCTTCTTGCGGGCACCGGCCCGCAGCAGGTTGGTGCCCGCGAAGAGCCAGCAGCGACCGCTCTTCTCCTGTGAGGTGGCCGCCCAGTCGTCGAGCAGGTTCGACACGGAGTGGTCGATGCTCGTCACGACCCGCCGGTCGAGGGCTACCTCGTCGATCGAGGTCGTCGTCACCGCGTTCTGCAGCAGGCGCGCGGTGGGGTCTGCGTCGAACGCCTTGGCGAGGCGTTCGACGAGGTCGGGGGCGAGGTCACGGGACATGGGTGCTTCCTTCGAGGGGTCGGTCTCGTGATCGTATGCCGCTGGGCTGACACGCGCGCCATACCCGCTGCGCGCTGCTCCCGCCGACCGGCTGCACCTCCCCTGATCGAGAGTGCGCTTCCGCTGATCGAGAGTGCACCTCCCCTGATCGAGAGTGC
>NZ_JBDIAQ010000207.1:0-4731 GCF_039812505.1 Intrasporangium sp.
GGCCGCCGTCCCCGACGCCGGAGTGACCACCCTGGTCGGTGCCGGCCGGCGCGTGGCCGTCCGTCGCGTGGCCACCCGGACCGGTCATGTCCCGCATCGCGGGCAGGTCCAGCTTCACGGGTGGCTGCGGGCCGACCCGGACCGGCGAGAAGCTGATCCCGTTCGGCTTGTCCCCCACCGGTACCCGCGCCACGACCTGGAGCGTGCCCAGGTCGAGGACCGCGACGTCGTCGGAGAACAGGTTGGTGACGTAGGCGTACCGGCTCGAGGGATCGACCACGACACCGTGCGCGCCCTGTCCCGTCTCGACCGTGTCGACGACCGTGAAGGTGGCCGTGTCGATGACCGAGACCGTCGTGCCCGGGTGGTCCTTGGTCCCCTGGTTGGCCACGAGCAGCAACCGGCCGTCCGGGCTGACGAAGGTCTGGATCGGGGTCGAGCCCACCTTGGTCGTGCCGACCAGCCGGCGCGTCGCGACATCGACCTTCGCCACCGCGTCCGCACCGCTGAGGGACGCGTACACGAACCGGCCATCCGGCGAGAAGGCGACCTGGGCCGGTGCCTTGCCCACCTCGACGTCGGCAACCTTGCGATCGTCGCTCAGGTCGATCACGCTGAGGGTGGCGCCTGCCATGTCCGCAACGTAGAGCCATCTGCCGTCGGGGCTGGGCCGCAGCCCGTGCGCGCCCGGGCCAACCGGGATCGTCGCGACGACCTTCATCGTCGCCGTGTCGATCGCCGTCACGGTTCCGTCCGCGCCGTTCGTGTTGTACGCGCGGCGACCGTCGGGTGTGACGATGACGTGCGCCGGGGCGGCGCCCGTCGATACCGTGCCGTGCAGCGTGAGGGACCCGGCGTCGAGCATGACGGCCTGCGACCGGTGCCCGCTGACCGCCCAGAGGGACCGGCCGTCCGGGGCGACCTGCACGTTGTGCGGTCCCTCGATGCCCTCGACCGTGGTCGAGACCGTGTTGGATGCCGCGTCGATCGCGGTCAGGCTGCCGCCGTCCTCGTTGGCGACCCAGACGGTCCCGGCGATGGCGGCGCCCGAGGTGCCACCGGCCCGGCCGGCATCGGCGGGATGCACCTGGTGGTCGGCGCCGTCCCCGCCGCCGGCCGTCGCGGCGACGACTCCGCCCACCGCGGCGGCCGCCACCGCCAACGAGACGAGCGGGAGCACCCACCGTCGCCGGACCCGTCGGCCCGGCGCCGAGCCTTCGGGGTGGTGGTCGGCGTCTCGCGACGGTGCGGGTGGCATGGGCAGCTCCTTGCTCAGCTGGTGGTCGGCCCACTCCGACGTGGGCTGGTTGGCACGAGGACGATCCTGCGACATCTACCACACGCAAACGACGAGCATTCGATGAAGATTCGGTGAACCCCCTCGTCAGGGGGAGCTGCGACACACTCGTCGGGCGTGGCGCAGGGCGCACCGAGCTCACGGTCGTGGGACGGTGTCCGTGCGCGTGGGGACCCGGGACTCGGCGGCCTCCCGGACGCCGCTCAGACGATGTGCTTCTCGCCGTGCGGGTCGCCCCGCTCGAAACGGCGCGCGTCGAACGCCGACACGTCCACGAAGGGAGTCTCGCCCCGAACGAGCGAGGTCATCACCTCGCCGATCGCCGGGCCGAGCAGGAAGCCGTGCCCGGAGAACCCCGTCGCGTAGAGGAACCGGCTCACCTCGGAGGCCTCCCCGACCAGCGCGTTGTGATCGGGCGTGACCTCGTAGAGGCCGGCCCAGCCGCTCGCGATCCCGACCTCGGCCAGCGCGGGGGCGCGCCGTTCGACGGCCGCCGCGAGACGCGGCAGCCACGCGTCGTCGCGGCCGAGCTTGAAGCCGACCGTCTCGTCCGGGTCGGACAGGCCCATCAGCAGGCCGGCTCCCTCGTCGTGGAAGTAGAAGGTGGTGGTGAAGTCGATCGTCATCGGCATCCCCGCGGGCCGGCCCGGGATCGGCTCGGTGACGACGATCTGCCGGCGCAGCGGGTCGACGGGCAGGTCGACCCCGAACAGCGCCCCGACCGGCCGCGACCAGGCGCCGGCGCAGCAGACCACGGTGTCCGTGGCGATGCTGCCGGCCGCGGTGTGCACGGCACGCACCACCCCGTCGACGACCGAGGCGCCGGTCACCCGGCAGTGCGGGACGAGGACCGCACCGGCCCGGCGAGCGGCGCGGGCGTACCCGAGCACGACCGACTCCGGGCTGCAGTGCCCGTCCCGGGGCGAGTAGGCGGCCCCGAGGACGCCGTCGACCGAGATGACGGGCGCGAGCCGCTGGGCCTCGGCCGCGGTGACCATCCGGCTCTCGACGCCGAGCGAGTTCTGCAGCGCGACGGCGCGCTCGAAGTCGGCGACGTCGGCCGGGTCGTCGAGCACGAACAGGTAGCCGTGCTGGACCAGGTCGATCTGCTGGTCGAACAGCTCGCCGAACCGCTCGAAGACGCTCAGCCCGTGCCGGCCCATCACGATGTTCGCGGGGTCGCTGAACTGGGCCCGCACCCCCCCGGCCGCCTTGCAGGTCGACCCGGACCCGAGCGCACCCATCTCGACCAGCACCACCCCGACCCCGCGACGCGCCAGGTGGTAGGCGGTGCTCAGGCCGATGACGCCACCGCCGACGACGACCACGTCGGTCCGGGCGGGCAGCAGCGGGCTCATCGGGGCATGCTCACCGCCCGCGGCGGGAGGACGCGCGGCGGGACCAGCCCCGCTCGGCGGCGGCGCGCCCGTCGACCAGGCCTCGGGTGCCGGCCCGTACGGTTCGACAAGACGAGTCCGGCGCAGCGCGGACGGTGCCGCACGCAACGGTCGTCGGAGCCGGACTTGTCGTGTCCTTCCGATCGGGGGTGTCAGACCTGCCGGCCGGTCGACCCTGTCGACCCCGTCGGCCCGCCGAAGCGGCGGGGCGGCGCACCTGCCCGTTCAGCGGAGCTCCCGGTAGAGCATGAACGCATGGGCGGCGCTCCAGCCGAAGTTGGTCGCGCCCTGCATCGCACCGGTCTCCGGGTTGTAGTTCTCCCGGATCGGCGCGCTGCCGGTCAGGCCCTCGGCGTTGCCGAACAGCTTCTCGACGAGCGCGGCGGCGTCGTCCCGGTAGCCGTAGCCGGCCAGGCCGGCCACCCCGAAGTAGAGCTGGTCCAGCCAGACCCGGCCGCGCCAGTAGATCTGCGGGTCGTATGCCGGGTTGGTCAGCGCCGCGGTGCCGAGGGGCACGGTCGTGTTGAACTCGTCCGGATCGAGCATCACCGAACGCACGCGGGCAGCCTTGTCGTCCGGGGCGATCCCGGCCCAGAGAGGGCTCCACCCCTCGGGCCCCCGGCCGCGGGCGGTGAGCAGGGTGCCGCTGCACTCCCCCGGGTCGGCGAGCTCCTCGGTGATCTGCCGGTCGTAGTAGAAGCCGGTGGCCGGGTCGAACATGCACCGGTCGAGGTGGGCCGCGATCTGCCGGGCCCCGGCCCGGTCCCGCCCGGCCTGGGCCCGATGACCCAGCAGGTCCGCCATGTCGGCCAGGATCTGCTTCTCCCGGGCCAGGTAGGCGTTCAGCTCGACGGACTCCTGGTTGATCGAGAACCCGACCAGCCGGCCGTCGGGGGCGCGGTTCTCGAGGAAGAGCACCTGCCAGTCCTTGCGGGCCCGCTCCACGTCGCCGGCATAGCGGGAGTCCGCGTAGCGCTGCAGCTGGTCGTTGTCGATGAAGCCGAACCGGGCGGCGTTGTCCATCCCGGACTCCCAGCCGGCCGCGTCCTGGGCCCCGATGTAGAGCGACTCGTAGCCGCCCGCCGCCAGGACGGCCCGGTAGAGCGAGTCCCCGGCGCAGGCGAACGTCTCGGAGTCCTCGGCCTTCTGGCAGCCGCTCAGGTCGACCGAGCCGGGCGGCGCGTCGAGGTACTGCACGGTGAAGGTGATGTTGCCGTTCGCGTCGTTGTGCTCCGGGTGGTTGGTCGCCCCGTACTCGGCGATCCCGTTGCGGTCGTGGTCGCGAGCGCGGTACCACCAGTCGTGGTAGGCACGGATCTTCGGGTACATCTCGGCCACGAAACGCCGGTCACCGGTGGCCCGGTAGATCTCCCACACGGCCCACGCGGACAGCGGGGGCTTGGTGTTGCGCTCGTTCCAGTTCCCGCCGTCACCGCCCCGGTCGGCGAGCTTGTTGAAGAACACCGCGTCGATGACCATCCCGGCGTCCTGCGGCCGCACCGGGTCGTCGGCGGTGATCTGGTAGTCGTACATGGCGCGGACGTTGTCCTTGGCCACCTCGGGGTTGAAGTGGGCCATCGCGTACGCGTGCTTCCAGCTGTCCCAGGCCCACACGCCGTCGAACCAGCGGGCGGTGTTGGAGGGGGTGACGGCGTCGTGCCGGATCGCGCCGGCCGGCGAGCGCCAGTTGCCGTTGAGGGTCTCGATGGCCTTGACGGCCACCCGGCGTTGCGGCTCGGTCGCCCTCGGGTTGGACAGACCCGCCCTCAGGTAGCCCTCCCACCTGCGGATCGAGTCGTCGAAGTACCGGGCCGGACGGCGCAGGATGTCCGCCCGCGCCCGCGCGTGGGCGGCGGCCTCCCGGCTCGAGTGCACGTAGCTCTGCAGCGTGTAGAACTCGGTCGCGCCCCGGGCCGGGACGCTGACGCTGCCGGTGCTGGCGTAGCTGAGCGTCGCAGCGTCGACGGTGGTGCGGGAGGGGATGGTGCGGTCGATCCGGTACTCGGCGCTGCCGCTCTGCATGATGTTCCACATGCT
>NZ_JBDIAQ010000208.1:0-4614 GCF_039812505.1 Intrasporangium sp.
ATCCCGGTCGCGGCCAACCGCCGCGAAGGCACCCTCGCGTTCCACGTCACCGCCCCGCCCCCCGCCGAGCACCCCCCCACCTGATCGGGGTCATCACCCGCCACGACCTGCCCGAAGGACCCGGCCCGGCTCGTCATCGAACCCGCCACCGGCACCGACCCCGGCGGGCGCACCATCACCGACCTGGCCACCTCCACCGGCAGATCGCCGCCGCCGCACCCACCAACCTGCAACACCGGCAGCCAGAGCTCGCCGCGCTGACCGAGTTCAGCGCCGGGCCCGGCCAGTACCTGCGGATCGAAGCCGACTACCGGGCCGGCAAGACCGCACTGGCCGCCTGGTACGCCACGCACCCCCCGGCCGGGCTCGAGACGACCACGTTCCTGATCACCCGCCGCCAGGCCGGCCAAGCCGACACCGACGCGTTCCTGACCGCGGTCACCGACCAGCTCGGCTACCTGGCCCCCACCCTCGCGGGCGCCGCGCCGAACCGGCCCGGCCGGCTCGGGCACTTCTGGCAGCTGCTCGACACCGCCGCCGAACGGCTCGAACAGAACAGCACCGACCCGGAGTGGCAGGCGGACGCGCTGACCGGGATCGCCGCCGCGATCATGAGGGTGCGCGGTATCCGGGAGCGGGCCGCAGATCAGATCCTGTCGCGGGTGCTGGTGTCGTCGTTGACCGGCCCGTACTGGCTTTCCGCTGTTCCTCGCGTCAAGCCGCAGGGCACTCAAGAGCCCCTCGATCAGCTTGCGTGCCCCTCGCGTAGAGGCCAAAGATGGTGAGGCACCGAGCTACTCGTCGAGGATGGCCTCGGCCTCGATGGCGATGGCCACCTTGTCGCCGACTACGACACCGCCGCCTTCCAACGCAGCGTTCCAGTTGACCCCGAAGTCGTGCCGGTTGATCTGCCCGGCCGCGCTGAACCCGGCCCGGGTGCCGCCGGCCGGGTCGGGGGTGAACCCGCCGATCTCCACCGCCAGGGTGACCGGTCGGGTCACCCCCCGGATGCTCAGCTCACCATCCATTGCCCAGTCGTCCCCGTCCGGTCGGATCGCGGTGGACCGGAACGTCATCGTCGGACTGGTCGCCACGTTGAAGAAGTCGCTGCTGCGCAGGTGGTTATCGCGCGCCTCGATGCCGGTGGTGATCGAGGACAGGTCCACCTGGACCTCCACGTGCGAGTCGGTCAGGTTCTCCGCGGTGGTGATCGTCGCGGTGTACCCGGTGAACCGGCCTCGCACCTTGGACACCATCATGTGGCGGGCCACGAATCCGATCTCGCTGTGGGCCGGATCCAGCCGCCACACGCCAGCCCGGTAGCCGGCAATAGTGCTTGTCATGTCTTCTGCTCCCTCACTGGCGCCGACACGGGCAACACAACTAGTTGACGCTTCATCGACCATATCCCACGTCCGCTACCCCGGAACAGACCCACATTGCGGGTGGACGAGCACGAGCGCTGAACCGACAGGCCGGCATCCTCACCGCCCACCATGTCGAGGGGTTGAGGCTCGAGCTGGGCCGAGACGGAACCGACTGCGCGACGTTTGCCCCGACCCATGAAAATTGTATCAATCAGCCCGGTTTGGTGACTTAGAGTATGTATGCGCCATTATCCTCGAGCAAGGCCAGGCCTAGCCGTGAGAGCAGGAACGACACGGTGAGGCATGGGGGTGGGGGCACAGACAGGCCCGGATCTTGGGGGAAACGACGGGCCTGTCTGTGCAAAGCCCCGGTGACCGGATTCGCCGCCGCGAGGTGGGGATGCGACGGGAGGCCAGTCAGCTCGGAAGGCTCGACGCCCTCCCTGCCCCGGGGTTCGTGTCAGTTTACACGCGAAATGCCCTATTTGCAGGGGTCCCCCATAGTATGTCCTGTGTACAAGGTTCAACCACTGGCCCGGCTCGTTGGGTGCAGATGCGAACGCTTGGTTCGCGTCGATGTCGGCTCGGCTCGTGTGGCTTCTGCGGCGGCCACTGAGGTTTTCTCACCAGAATCCGCGGTGCATGGTCAGGATGACGAGGGCGGCGGCGGCGATGGTGCCGATTCGTTGGGGGCAGAGGATGACGCGGGCACGGAAAGGGCGGCGGCCGGGTCCTCACGGCCCGCCTCGAGGGCACCACCGTGGACGGCGGCTACACCTACCAGGACACACCACCGGCAACGGCATCATGGACGCCCACCCCTGGCCGGCCAACAGCGACGGGCTGTCCTCGAACTACTTCACCATCACCGCGCAGGCCACCGCCCCCGGCGACGACGACGATGTACTCGTCCTCCAACGCGGCGGACAGAGCGTCGCGGGCGGGGCCGGACACGGCTACCTGATCGCCAAGCCCGACCCGTACGACGGCGCCTACGTCAGCGGCCGCCCGCACGCTTGGCAGGCCAGCCTGCCCGCCGCCGACCTGGAGAAGCGCTTCGGGATCGCCCGGGTCGAACGGATCCAGATCCTCACCCGCGACTGCGAGGTTGATGTCCGTTCAACCACCACGGCCGGCGGGGGTCGCGCTCGCGGGTGCAGGTCGGTGCGTGTCCCTCGCCCGGGGCGGGTGGCCAACCAGTCTGCAAGCAGGGCGGGGTCCCACATCAGGGAGCGGCCGAACCGGGCCGGGGCCGGCGCCAGCCCCCGGGCGGCGTAGTGGCGCAGCGTGTCCGGTTTGATCCCGGCCCGCCGGGCGGCCTGCTCAGTGGTGAGCCACCCGCTACCCGTGCCCGCGTCCATGTCAGCCACGCCCTGCCGCCGACACGGGGGCTAGGAGGGCGGCTAGGTCGCCGGCTAGGTCCGGCGTGCCTATTGCGGCCGGCAGTGTCGCCACGGTCAGCAGGAACCCGAGCCCGATCGAGGGGGCCATCGGGACCGGCCCGGACCGGCCCGGACCGGCCCGCGCCCCTCTCCCTGATGGCCAGGCTCGGCAGGCTGGCCCTACGAGGGGCCGCCTTGAGAAGGGGGGTTATCACCGGGCCTGCTTCGGGCCGGGCCGTATCCCGCCGACGATGGGGTGGTCCCGGTAACACCCGCACGGAGGGGCCGCCGCCCCGCCTGAAAGGAACGGAGCTTGCGAACATGGACGAGATAACGACACCTGGCTGGGCGCCGGGGAACCTGAGCCACGACGACGTGGCGACGCTGGCCGGCTGGATGGCCCGGCACGGCTACACAGCCGATGAGGTGGCCCACGCCGTCCTCAAGCCGTGGCACTACCTCGACGAGATCCGCCGCGCCAAGCTCGACCTGCCGCCCGCCGACGAGGATGTGGCCGACACCAGCGAACGCCCGTGAGCCAGGCTCACGGGCCGATGCGCCGGCACTTCCACGTGCCGGCCCGTGAGCTGCTGCTCGAGGCGCCGGAGCCCTGCCCGGTCTACCCGGGACTCGCCCTGGTTGGCCTTGCCGTCACCCCGGCCGGGCAGCACCACCTGATCTGCACGATCGGCGTGCGGCACCGCTTCTACCTCGGCCCAGACGAGCACACCGTCACCCGCCGGGCCGGCATCCTCACCGCCGCGCTGCAGGCCGCACCCAACCCGGTCGGCGCCCAGACCGCGAGGGCTGCCGGGCTCTGGCTCACCACCGCGTGGGATGCCCTGCTCGACGAGCTCGTGGCCACAATGACCCGCGCGATGCCCGACACGCCCTGATGGCCCCTCCGCACCGCTCGGCGGCCGTCCGGGACACAACGCACCGTGGGCGCGCTCCTGATGCCTTGGGGTGCACTCCGGGGGAACCGGCGAGGAGGCTCGGACTGCAGGACGATGAGATCCACCAGATCGAGCAGTTCCCCGGATGGTCCTGGACCGCCGGGCCACCACGGCCCGGCACGAACGAGCAGCCGGGCGGGGCAGCCCCCCGGCCCGGCATGCACCGGGTGGGTGATTCGGTCTTGTCTCTTGGCCGCCGGACGCCGCCGGACCTCAGCTGGTGGGCTCAGGCCTGCTGACGGTAGCCGGGCGCAGGTGATCCAGCCGCGCGGTCGTCCTCATCACCGACGGGCCGGGGCTGAGGGGGGTAGTCGTGAGCGAGGTGGGCCTCGACCATCTGGTCGAGCGCGGCCGGCGACTCGGCGGTCAGGGTGACCCGATCGCCGGTGACCGGGTCGGTGACCTCGGCGATGTAGCGGACGGTGTTTCCCATCAGGTCAGCCTTCCTTACCTTCTTGGTGGGTGGGGTTTCTCGGTGACGGCGCGTCGGGCGTCTGGGTCGGCGCGGTGCAGTCGCAGGGGTCCGCGGATGGCCGGGGCGCGACGAGCTGGGCGGCGTCCGCGTCATGATGCCTGCCCTGCTGGCCAGTCGCCGTCCATGATCTTGTTCTGGGCCTGCACCGCGCGGTCGAGCGCCCGGTGCATGACGGACGGGTCACCCTTGGACCAGTACGCGATGTAACCGGGCGAGAATGCCTCTGTCTGATGGGGGCTGGCTCCCCTGCGGCGGCACACCATGAACGCCACGGCCTCAGCCTCGGTCTCCATCTGCCCACGGTGGCGCTGGTACTCGCTGTAGTCGGTATCGACGTGGCCGCAATGCACGTGCCCGAGCTCGTGGGCGATCGTGGATGCCTTCTGCGCCTCGCTGAGGCGCGCGTCGACGACGATGCGTTTGCTCTTGGGGTC
>NZ_JBDIAQ010000209.1:0-4591 GCF_039812505.1 Intrasporangium sp.
CAGTTCAGCCCGGCCATGATCGTCTCGCCGGTGACGACGCTGGTCGGCTCGCCGGCGTGCAGGCTGGCCAGCACGCAAGCCGCACAGTCGGGCTCGACCGACACCAGTGCCGGCACCTGCGTGCGGGACCGGTCCCGGTAGTGCCGCAGGGCGGCCAGCGCCAGCGAGCCGACGCCGACCGGCACCACGACGACGTCGGGGGCGACCTGAAGCCGGGCCAGCTGCTCGTCGACCTCCTCGAACATCGTCGCGTAGCCGTCGACGACCCACCCCGGGATCCGCTCGTAGCCGGGCCACGCGGTGTCCTGCACGAGCAGCGCGCCAAGGTCCGCCGCTGCCGCGCGGGCGTGGCGCACCGCCTCGTCGTAGTCGCCCGCCACCCGGTGCACCGCCGCCTGCTCGGACTCGATCGCGGCCACCGCCTGCGGGTGCACGCCCGCGGGGACGTAGACGTGGACCGGCAGGCCGAGCAGCCGCCCCGTCCGGGCCAGGGCGCGCCCGTGGTTGCCGTCGGTGGCCGTGACCAGCGCAGCCGGTCGCTGCTGCTCGACGGCGCGGTGCACGGCGTAGGACGCCCCGAGCAGCTTGAAGGCGGGCAGCCCGAACCGGTCCGACTCGTCCTTGGCCAGGACCCGCCCGAGCCCGAGCCGGCGGGCGATGTCGGGCAGGTCCCGCAGCGGAGTCGGCGCGTACCCGGGCAGGCTCCGGTGGAAGGCCCGCGGGTCGCCGGTCACGCCGTCGGTGCGCCACGCGCGGGCAGCCGGGTTGAGGAACGGCTTCATCCCCCGACCGTATGCGTCCGGGCCCCGTGACGCGAGTACGCCCGCGTGAGAAGCAAGCTGGGCGGCATACCGCCGTGGCGTATGCCGCTCAGCCGGGCCCGCGCGACCGCGCGGTCTCCCGCGCCCGCCCGGACGAGCGGGCCGCCGCTCACACCTGGATGGACTTGATCTCGGTGAACTCGTCCATCGCCACCAGGCCCATCTCGCGACCGATGCCGGACTGCTTGTAGCCGCCGAAGGGTGCCTGCGGGTTGTAGGCCGCGCCGTTCACGTCGACCTGCCCGGTGCGCATCCGGCGGGCGAACGCGACGGCGTGGTCGCGGTCGGCGGACCACACCGCACCGTGCAGGCCGTACCTGCTGTTGTTGGCGATCGCGAGCGCGTCGGCCTCGTCGGTGTAGGGGATGATCGACAGCACGGGCCCGAAGATCTCCTCCTGGGCGATCACCGAGTCGGGGTCGACGTCGGCGAAGACGGTGGCCTGCACGAAGTGCCCTCCCGCGAGGCTCGACCCGTCGGTCGGGTCCTCCGGCCCGCCCACGACGAGCGTTGCCCCCGAGTCGATCCCGGCCCGGATGTAGTCGAGGACGCGCTTCTTCTGGCCGGCCGACACGAGCGGGCCCAGCCGCGTGGCCGGGTCGAGCGGGTCGCCGGGCACGTACGTCTGGGCGGCGGCCCGGACGAGCGCGACCGCCTCGTCCTGCCGCGCGGCGGGCACGAGCATCCGGGTCCACGCGGTGCAGGTCTGGCCGCCGTTGAGGAACGCATTGGCGACGCCGACCTTGACCGCGACCGCGAGGTCGGCGTCGTCGAGGATGACGTTGGCCGACTTGCCGCCGAGCTCGAGGGTGACCCGCTTGACCGACGCCGCCGCGAGCGCGGCCACCCGCGTGCCGGTGGGGACCGACCCGGTGAACGAGACGACGTCGACCTCGGGGTGCGTCACGAGTGCCTCGCCGACCTCGGGCCCGTAGCCGGTGACCAGGTTGACCACCCCGGCGGGCAACCCGGCCTCGTCGACCACGTCCATGAGCAGGAACGCGCTCAGCGGCGCGACCTCGCTCGGTTTCAGCACGACCGTGCACCCGGCGGCGAGCGCCGGCGCGATCTTGCAGGTGATCTGGTGCAACGGGTAGTTCCACGGCGTGATCGCGGCGACCACGCCGGCGGGCTCGCGGACGATGATCGTGTTGCCGACCCGCTCCTCGTGCTCCGGCTCGGCGAGCGCATCGACGTAGACCCCGAGGTCGGTGACGGGCAGGGCGGCCTGGATCTTCGTGGCGATGCGCAGCGGGGTGCCTACGTCGGTCGCGATGAGCCGGCCGATCTCGTCCTGCCGGGCCGCGAGGCCGTCTCGGATACGCAGCAGGAACTCGCGGCGCTCGTCCCGGGGCAGGCCCGCCCAGCCGTCGAACGCGGCCCGGGCCGCCGCGACGGCGCGGTCGACGTCGGCGGCGCTGCCCTCGGGGATCGTGGCGATCGGCTCACCGGTGGCCGGGTTCTCGACGGCGATCCGGCCGTCGCCCGCCGGGTCGACCCAAGCGCCTCCGATGTAGATCTGCGAACGGGACTGCATCACTCCTCCTCGGCCGTGCCGGCACGTGTCGGTTTCAGCATGTCACCCCATGGGCCCTACGACGCTCCGGCGTCGATGTCCTCGGCGAAGGCCCGAAACTCCGGGTGGCCGGGCAGCACGGCGAGGCACTTGCGGATCAGGACCGCGCCCGCATCCCGGTCACCGCGGTACTCGGCCAGCCGCGCCTGCAGGAAGGTCTGTTCGGGCCCCGTCAGCGTCGGGTGCCGGACGATGCGGTCGAGGCGATCCTCGTGGTCCGAGCCGGCCAACCGATCGAGCAGGCGGCCGTGCCACATCGCCAGGGCGTCCGTCCGGTCTTCCGCGCGCTGGCCATAGTGCGACCGCCGGGACGGCGCCGTCCGAGCCGCCTCGTCGAGCGCCACGAGGTAGGCGTCCGCGAACTGCCCCCACGCGTCCGTGGTGGGCAGCAGCTGCGTGACGACCTCTGCGAGCGGTCGTTCCCGCTCGGCGACCCACCCGTAGCCGTACCGGGTCCAGCCGTGCCTCTCCTCCCACCGGTAGAGCTGCCCCGCCGCGCGTCGCGCGAACCCGGCGAACCCGTACTCCTGCACGAAGCGTGTCCAGAGCGCGCCGACCGCGTCCGACACGACGAACCTAGCCGCCTCGACCGGGTCGTCGGACCGGAACAGGTCGTAGCTTTTCGTCTGCTGGGCGAGGTCGACCAATGCCTCCAGCGCTTCACCGGCGCTCGTGACGTCCGGGCCGGCCAAGGCGGCCCGCGACTGGTCTGCCAGCCTCCGGAAGGTGAAGCGCCAGCCGGAGCGCTCCTTCGGCGACACACGCCGGTCGCCGCCGAGGTAGGCGCCCGAACCGGCGAGGCCGACGAAGTCCAGCACCTCCTGCAGGACGTCGTCAGCGTCGGGGGGCGCCGCCGCCGCGACCTTGCGGACCGCCTCGACGCGAGGGTCGATCGCGGACTCGATCCGCTCGCGCACGGGTGCCGAACCACGCCAGTAGAGCGTCCACAGGGCAGTCTTGAGTCCTGCCTCGTCGAGCTCGGCCAGCTTGCCGAAGAACTGGTCCTTGTTCAGCCGCTTGTCCGCCACGAGGCGCAGGCTACTTCGCCGTGGCTCCCGGGCTCCAGACCGGGTGGCGCATGTGATGGCCCTCGGTCAGGCGGAGGCAGCCGGATGTCCAACCGGCCGCGCCCACGCAATCAGTGAACGGCCGCGAGGAAGCGGCACAGCATCGAGGCGAGGCGAGGTGCCTCACGGGAGAGTGAGGCGAGGCGAGGTTGACGCATATCAACCTCCTCAGCGATCATGACTGCCTTGTTCCCCGCCGTCCTCCGGGATTGGCGGGGCTTTTTCCTGTCAGGAGTCGCAGCATGGAGCTCAGGACTTCAGTCGTCATCGACTACCAGAACGTGCACCCGACTGCACGGGACGTGTTCCTGCCGGGCCAAGATCCTCACACATCGCTCATCCATCCCACCCTGTTCGCGAACCGCGCGATCCTCGCCCGCAACGCACGACAGCGTGAGGGCTACCCTCACGCGACCGTCGCTCGGGTGCTGGTGTTTCGTGGGCTCCCGCACGTCGACCATGACCCTGACCAGCACCGTCGATGCCTCGCCCAGCAGGCCGAGTGGTCATCCGCAGGAGCTGAAGTCACCCTTCGCGACTTTGAAGTACAAACACCAGTACGGGGCCGATGGACGGCCGATCCTGGATGTGCACGGCAAGAAGCTCATCACCGGACCCGGTCGAGAGAAGGGCATCGGAAGCCTTCGCCCGACACCGCCTCGCCGGATCTGGAACACCAACCTTGACCGGGCTTGCTTCGAAGCGAGCCTCGACCGGACCGACTACACCTGAGCCGGGAGGCAGCAGTGCTCCCGCGGATCCAACAGGATCTCGCCGCAGCGCGCAGCCGACGCTACCCGCCCTGCCGGGTCCTGAGTCTCCCGATGGTCGACCGAGGCCCGGCCGCGGCACCCGTGGGAACAGCGGCCTACCACCCGTTCCACCCCGCGCGACCTACCTGCCCGGTCGCTACTCCGACGTAGGGTTGGGATGTCACGACCACGAGCGCACCGTGCTCGTGTCGTGGACGCCCACGGAAGGAACAGACTGTGACCGACGCCTTCATCTACGACCACATCCGCACTCCGAGGGGCCGAGGGAAGAGAGGCTCGCTGCACGGCACCAAGCCGATCGACCTCACCGTGGGCCTCATCGACGAGCTGCGCAGCCGCAACCCCGCCCTCGAC
>NZ_JBDIAQ010000210.1:0-4551 GCF_039812505.1 Intrasporangium sp.
GCCGAAGCCGCGGCTCGCGCCGCGGCTGCGGCTGTAGTCGCGGCTGGTGCCGAGGCAGCCGCCGCGGCGGCTGGAGCCGGTGCAACGTTGGCCGGCGTCGCCGGAGCCGGTGCCGCCGGGGCGGGTGCCTTGGCCGCCGACGTGGCAACGGCCGGCGCCGCAGCCGGCGCCTTCGCTGCCGGGGTGGCCTGCGCCCGCGCCTCGGTGGGCGCCGGCGCATCCTTGCCGGCCGGGCGGGCCGCGACCTTCGACGGCGCAGCGGGCGCGGCCGCGCGCCTGGGCGTGGAGGTCCCGGCGGCAGCGGCCTTCCCCTGCGGGAAGGTTTCCTTGATCTTGCGGACTACGGGGGGCTCGATCGTCGATGACGCCGACCGCACGAACTCTCCTTGGCTCTTCAGGTGGGCGAGCAGCACCTTGCTCTCGACCCCGAGCTCCTTGGCGAGCTCGTAGACCCGGACCTTGGCCACATCTCTCCTGTCTCGGTCCGACCGACAGGGTGGCCGAACCGTCGTTACGACTGGGGCTTGCTCATCGCTGAGTACTCATCGGGTGCTCATCACGCTTCAACCCGCCTCATGTGCGTTGACCGTTCCTTGTTTCGGGTGGCCGGCACGAGCGTGCCGACCGGGGCGCTACGGGTGCCGGACCCCGAGATGCCGGGCGACCCGGTGGAGATCGACCGGCCCCTGCAGGTGCAGGGCACGTCCGAACGCCTTCCGGCGCACCGCCAGCTCGAAGCACTCGAACGTTGGGTGCATCCACGCACCACGCCCGGGTTTCCGACGCCTCGGGTCAGGACCGAGGATGGTCGCCCCACTGGGGGGCACCCCGTCCGCAGCCTGGTCCGCGACGACTCGCAGCAGCGCCGACCAGCTATCCGTGCGTCGACATCCCACACAGGTGCGGGATGGCTCAGCTCGGGGTCCAGTCCGGTCGGCCACGCACCAGTCTAGCGCGTATGCCGCCCTGCTTGTTCCCCGCCTCACTCCTGCTCGGTGTCGGGCCGGATGTCGATGCGCCAGCCGGTGAGCTTGGCGGCGAGCCGGGCGTTCTGCCCCTCCTTGCCGATGGCCAGGCTCAGCTGGTAGTCCGGCACGGTGACCCGAGCGGCGCGTGCCGCGGGGTCGACGATCTCGACGGACTGGACCCGTGCGGGGCTCAGCGCGGCCGCGACGAACGCCGCGGGGTCGTCCGAGAAGTCGACGATGTCGATCTTCTCGCCGCGCAGCTCGGTCATCACGGCCCGGACGCGGGCGCCCATCGGCCCGATGCAGGCCCCCTTGGCGTTGACGCCGGGCACGGTCGAGCGCACCGCGACCTTTGTCCGGTGACCCGCCTCGCGGGCCAGTGCCGCGATCTCGACGGTGCCGTCGGCGATCTCGGGGACCTCGAACCGGAACAGCTGACGGACGAGGTTCGGATGGGTGCGCGACAACCCGACCTGCGGTCCCTTGAGCCCACGCTTGACACTCACGATGTAGGTGCGCAGCCGGTCACCGTGCAGGTAGCGCTCCCCCGGCACCTGCTCGGCCAGCGGCAGCAACCCCTCGACCGAGCCGAAGTCGACGTGCACGTTGCGCGGATCCTGGCTCTGCTGGACCACGCCGGAGATGACGTCGCCCTCGCGGCCCCTGAAGTCACCGAGGACGGCCTCGTCCTCGAGGTCGCGAAGCCGCTGGACGATGACCTGCCGTGCGGTCGCGGCCGCGATGCGCCCGAAGCCTTCCGGGGTGTCGTCGAACTCGGGCCCGGGCTCCGCGCGCTCCGGGCGCTCGTCGTCGACGGAAGGGAGCAACTCGCCCTCCTCGCGAGCCCAGACGACGACGTGGCCGGTCTTGCGGTCCAGCTCGACCCGGGCGATCCGGTAGCTGCCCTCGGTGCGGTGGTATGCCACGAGGAGGGCCTGCTCGATGGCGGGGATCAGCACCTCGAGGCTGATGTCGCGCTCGCGCTCGAGGGCGCGCAGGGCTGCCAGGTCGATGTCCATCAGCTCTCCTCCTCGATCGCCGGGCCGTCGTCTGACGGCTCGGCGCCGTCATGGCCACCCCGGTCGAACTCGACCTGGACGATGCCCCTCTCGACGTCGTCGAGCCCGACCCGGACCGGCTGAGCCGCAGCCTTCCCGACGCCCGGCACGGCGAGTTGCACCATGTCGGTCCCGACCGCGACGACCCGACCGGTCACCGTCCCGGCAACGCGCCGGATCTCGACGAGCCGCCCGACGTTGCGGCGGAACTGGTCGCGGGTCGTGAGCGGGCGGGTGACACCGGGCGATGACACCTCGAGCACGTAGGGGCCCTCGCCGAGCAGGACCGACGCCTCGAGCGCGGCGCTGACGGCGTGCGTCGCGTCGGATACCTGGTCGAGGGACAAGGGCGCGACGATGCTCGTCTCGTCGGCATCGTCGAGCCCGGCCAGGTCGGTGTCGACCAGCACCCGCACGACACGTCGCCGGCCGGCAGGCGAGACGGTGACGTCCTCGATGACGAGACCGAGAGGTGCGACGACCGGCCCGAGCGACTGTCTCAGCTGATCGGCCGCACTCATGAGCCCGTCCTTCCTGTCTTCTCGAATCCGGCGCTCGCAGGGCACCCGTGGGACCAACTCTAGGGGACGTGCTCGGTCCCGGCGCGTCCGAGCCGACGTGCCATGATCTCGCCATGGGCGTGGACGGCGGGGCCGGCGACGACCGGCCCACGCCTGCCGCCCCGACGTCGCCCACCCCCTCGCGACGCAGCTTCCTCGGCGCGGGCCTCGGTGCCTCGGCGGCCCTGCTCGGCGGGTGCGGGCTGCGACTCGACCTGCCCCGACTGCCACCACCGGTGCCCACCCGGATGCGGGTGCCGGACGAGGACCTGGTCGTCGCCTTCGTCCAGGACCTGCGAGCGTTGCGCGCTCGCGGCCGACGTCTCGCGGCGAGCGAGCGCCGTCGGCCCGCGGTGGCTGACGCACTGCGGATCCTGGGACGGCAGGACACGGTGCTGACCGGGCGTCTGACCAACCAGGGCGTGCCGACGACGGAGATCGGCGGCGCCGCGACCGCGACGCCGTCGGGCAACGCGGCCACCGGCCAGGCAGCTGCCCGGCCCTCCGGCCCGCAGGACTCCGCCGGCTTCGCGAAGGCGCTGACCGACCTGCCACCAACGCGCTGGGACTCGCTCGCGACGGCGAGCGCCGCCAACCGGGAGGTGCTGCTGTCCGCGACGTCCGCCCGGCTGGCCGCTGCGGTCCGCCTCGGGCGTACCGTCCGGATCCAGCGGGGATCCCAGCAGCTGCACCCGAGTCTCGTGGAGCACACCGCCGCCCTCGTCTACGGCTTCGAGGTCGTGGCCGCCCAGTCGGTGGGCGCGACCCGCCGCACCGCCGTCGACACCCTGAGCGAGCTGCGCCGAATCCTCGAGGAGCTCGGCGCGGACCTGCCCGACAGCGCGCCGCCACCCGTCGGCTGGGCACTGCCCTACCCCGTCACGACGCCCGGCGCCGCCCAACGGCTCGCCAAGGACCTGCTCACCCGGGCCGTCGCGGCCACGACCACGCTGGTGTCCGCCCCGTCGCCCGCCGGCGACCTGGCCACGGTGGGCACGTGGAGCGCGCGGGTGCAGGCACTCGGCCCGGCACACGGCATACCGCTCGCGGCGTTTCCGGGCACGAGCGGGACCCGGCCGACGTGAGCCGCCTGGTGCCGGCGAACTTCGCGGAGCGTGTCAGCGGACATGCGAGCGACGGCTACGTCTCGGGGGCGGACTGGACGGCCCGACTGCCCCGGCTGCTCGACGAGCTGCTGGCCGAGTGGGAGCTGGAGCCGGTCGCGCCGACGATGACCGGCCAGTGCTCCGTGGCCGTCCCGGTCCGGCTGATCGGCGCGGGCCGCGAGCTCGCAGGAGCCGGCGGCGAGGCGGTCCTCAAGGTCACCTGGCCCCACCCCGAGGCCGCGAGCGAGGCCCTGGCCCTGCAGCTCTGGAACGGTCGCGGTGTCGTGCGTCTCTACCGCGCCGACCCGGCTCGCTTCGCGATCCTGCTCGAGCGGCTGCAGACCCGCGACCTGCACGGCGTCCCCGTCGACGCGGCGTGCGAGGTCATCGGAGACCTCCTCGCGAGGTTGCGTCGGCCTGCACACCCGCGGGTGCCGCGCCTGACCGAGTACGCCCGACGGCAGGCCGTCGAGCTGCGCCGGGCCCCGCCCGTCATCCCCCGCCGCTACCTCGAACAGGCCGCCGCGCTCGCCAGCGAGCTGGCCCGGTCCGAGCCCGCTGAGGAGGTGCTGCTGCATACCGACCTGCACTATGCGAACGTGCTCGGCGCCCGGCGCGCCTCCTGGCTCGCCATCGACCCGAAGCCGATGGCCGGCGACCCCGCCTTCGAGGTCGCCCCGGCGCTGTGGAACCGGGCCGACGAGCTCGGCACGGGCTCCGGCATCCGCTGGTCGCTGCGGCGACGCCTGGCGATCATCTGCGAGCGGGCCGGCCTCGACGAGGACCGCGCGCGGGCGTGGACCATCGTGCGCGAGGCCGACAACGCAGTGGACGCGGCGGCCCAAGCTCCGCCCGGCCG
>NZ_JBDIAQ010000211.1:0-4502 GCF_039812505.1 Intrasporangium sp.
GTCGGTGGTCACTGGTGGTACCAACTTGCCCCGGCCGACCTCTACGCCTCGCAGCTCCCACACAGGATCGGTGGACTTCACAAGCCTGAGCCGTGGTGAAGCCCGCACAGCGAGCTGACGCGCTCCTGCGCCGACCTCGCCTCGCCCACCCATTGCCCGCCGGTCCGAACATGTGACAGACTCGGAACACATCGCCCGTCTCCTTCGTGGGACGGGCTTATCTTGTTGTTCGGCATGGGCCATCGGTGACAACGGTGACAAGGCTGGAACGGCTCACCGCGCAGCGGCTGAGCGGCATACCCCTGCCGTATGCCGCTCAGCCACGTCGCGCAGCGCACCTGAGCTCAGAACGCGGCTGAGACCACCCACCCGACAGCCCTAGGATCGGGGGCCATGAGCAAAGTCCTGTCCGCCGTCGCCTGGCCGTACACCAACGGCCCGCGCCACATCGGCCACGTGGCCGGGTTCGGCGTGCCCTCCGACGTGTTCAGCCGGTACATGCGGATGGCCGGACACGACGTGCTCATGGTCTCGGGCACCGACGAGCACGGCACCCCGATCCTCGTGCTGGCCGAGCAGGAGGGCCTGACCCCGCAGGAGGTCACCGACAAGTACAACAGGGTCATCGCGACCGACCTGACCGACCTGGGCCTGTCCTACGACCTGTTCACCCGCACCACGACCGCCAACCACTACGCGGTCGCCCAGGAGCTGTTCACCGGCGACTGGCGCAACGGCTACATGATCGAGCAGACCACTCGGGGCGCGATCAGCCCGTCGACCGGGCGCACCCTGCCCGACCGCTACATCGAGGGCACCTGCCCGATCTGCGGGTTCGGCGAGGCGCGCGGCGACCAGTGCGACAACTGCGGCAACCAGCTCGACGCCACCGACCTGATCGACCCGCGCAGCAAGATCAACGGCGAGACCCCCGAGTTCGTCGAGACCCGGCACTTCTTCCTCGACCTGCCCGCGCTCGCCGACACCCTCGCCGAGTGGCTCGACGAGCGGGAGGCGACCGGGCTGTGGCGGCCCAACGTCATCAAGTTCGCGCGCAACCTGCTCGAGGACGTCCGGCCGCGGGCCATGACGCGCGACCTCGACTGGGGCATCCCGGTGCCGATCGAGGGCTGGCGCGACCAGCCGCACAAGCGCTTCTACGTGTGGTTCGACGCGGTCGTCGGCTACCTGTCGGCCTCGATCGAGTGGGCCCGGCGCACCGGCGAGCCGCAACGGTGGCGCGAGTTCTGGGACGCCACGCAGGCGGACCCGCCGCGCAGCTACTACTTCCAGGGCAAGGACAACATCACCTTCCACGCCCAGATCTGGCCGGCCGAGCTGCTCGCCTACGCCGGGCGGGGGGCCAAGGGCGGGCAGCCGGGGGAGTACGGCGTGCTCGCCCTGCCGACCGAGGTCGTCGCCTCCGAGTTCATGACGATGGAGGGCCGGCAGTTCTCCACCTCGCGCGGGCACGTCATCTACGTGCGCGACGTGCTCGACCGGTACGGCCCCGACGCGCTGCGCTACTTCATCTGCGCGGCCGGCCCGGAGAACCAGGACAGCGACTTCACCTGGGCCGAGTTCGTCCAGCGCAACAACTCCGAGCTGGTCGGCGGCTGGGGCAACCTGGTCAACCGGACCGCCGCGATGATCGCCAAGAGCTTCGGGCAGATCCCCGCGGCCGGCCCGCTCGAGCCGGTCGACGAGGCGCTGCTGGCGGCCGTCCGCGGCGGGTTCGAGACGGTCGGACGGCTCATCGAGCGGCAGCGGTTCAAGCAGGGCATCGCCGAGGTCATGCGGATCGTCGGCGAGGCCAACAAGTACGTCGCCGACACCGAGCCCTACCGGCTCAAGGGCGACGATGAGCGCGAGCGTCTCGGGACGGTGCTGCACGTGCTCGCCCAGGCCGTGACCGACCTGAACACGATGACCGCGCCGTTCCTGCCGCACGGCGCCAACCGGGTCCATCTCGTCATGGGCGGCCAGGGCGAGCTCATGCCGATGCCACGGCTGCAGGAGGTCACCGACCTCGACAACGGCCGGCCCTACCCGATCATCACCGGCGACTACTCGGCCACCCCCGCCTGGGGCCCGCGGCCCGTCGTCGTGGGCACGCCGGTCGGCAGGCCGACCCCGGTCTTCGCCAAGTTCGACCCGTCGGTCGTCGACGAGGAGGTCGAGCGGATGCGGGCTGACCACACCGAGCCCGAGGGCCCGCCGCACCCCACCGAGGACGCCGACCCGACCGACGCGCCCGGGGCATGACCCCGCCGGCCGGCTCACGCGGGCTGCCCCCGGCCCCCGACCCGCTGCCCGTCGCCGTCGTCGACAACCACGCCCACCTCGACATCACCCGGGAGGGCGGCCAGGCCCTTCCGGTCGCCGAGGCGGTGGCCCGGGCCGGGTCGGTCGGCGTCACCCGCATCGTCCAGGTCGGCTGCGACCTGCCCGGCATCGAGTTCACGATGGACGTGATCGACCGGTTCCCAGAGGTCGTCGGGGCCATCGCCCTGCACCCCAACGAGGTGCCCAGGCTGGCCGACGCGGGAAGGCTGGCGGCGGCATACCAGACGCTGGAGCGGCACGCCACCCATCCCCGCATCCGGGCCGTCGGCGAGACCGGCCTGGACTACTACCGGACCGGCCCGGAGGGGCGGGCCGCGCAGCAGGACGGCTTCCGCCGGCACATCGACCTGGCCAAGCGCACCGGCAAGGTCCTGCAGATCCACGACCGCGACGCCCACGAGGACGTGCTGCGCATCCTCGAGCAGGAGGGCGCCCCGGACCGGACCGTGCTGCACTGCTTCTCCGGCGACCCGGCGATGGCGCGTGAGTGCGTGGCCCGCGGCTACTACCTGTCGTTTGCGGGAATCATCACATTCGGCAACGCCCGCGGCCTGCGCGAGGCGCTGCGCGCCACCCCGCTCGAGCGGGTCCTCGTCGAGACCGACGCCCCGTACCTGACGCCGAGCCCGCACCGTGGCGCGACGAACGCAAGTTACTTGGTGCCATTGACGATTCGCGTCATGGCGGATGTTCTGGACGTCCCGGTTCCAGCCCTGTGCCAGGCCGTCTCGGACACGTCCGAGCGGCTCTACGGACCCTGGTCGTAGGGGGTGCGCGCCACGCCGCGCCGCATCCCGAGGATCGTTACCAAAATTTGACCTTTGCCCGCCGGCCCTGTTTCCCTTGATGACTGTTGGCCGGTTGCGACCCCGCTTCGGCCGCTCGTGGGAGGGCCCCGGCAACGGTGGCGGACGGTCCTCCGAGCGGCGCACCGAGAGCGCGGAGCACCGGGAAGGCTCGACGTTTCGGAGTGTTGTGATCTCACGTAAGACCCAGGTCCTCGCGGCTGCAGGCGCTGCAGTCCTCCTCACCGCAGGTGGGGTGGGCGCCGCCCAGCTCGACAAGTCCGTCACCCTCAGCATCGACGGGCAGGCCGCCCCCGCACACGTCTTCGGCAGCACCGTGGGCGACCTGCTCGACGCCAAGGGCATCGCGCTCACCAGCGGCGACGTCGTCTCGCCCGCCGAGGCCACGCCGTTGCGCGACGGCGACGTCGTCAACGTGAAGTACTCGCGGCCGATCACCCTGACCATCGACGGCCGGACCAGCCAGATCCGCACCACCGAGACGACCGTCGACGGCGTGCTCGACGCGCTCGGGCTGCGCGCGCCGGGTGCGCAGGTCTCGGCCTCCCGGTCCCAGAGCATCGGCCGGTCCGGGCTGGCCCTGTCGATCACCACCCCCAAGGACATCACCGTCGTGGCCGACGGCAAGACGGCCGAGCACACGGTCGTGGCCGCGACCGTCTCCGACGCGCTGCACCGGCTCGGCATCGAGGTCGGCACCAAGGACAAGGTCGCCCCCGGCGCCTCGACCGTCATCAAGGACGGCACCAAGATCGTCGTCAAGCGCGTCACCACGAAGCGGGCCACCACGACCGAGCCGGTCGCCTTCAGCACGACCCGCACCAAGAGCAGCGCGCTCTACAAGGACCAGACCAAGGTCAAGACCGCAGGTCGCACCGGGGAGCGCACCGTCACCCTCGAGCGGACCTTCGTGGACGGCAAGCTGACCGGCACCAAGCGGGTCGCCGCCAAGGTCACCAGCAAGCCGGTGAACCGGGTGCTCGTCGTCGGCACCAAGTCGCGGCCGGCCGCGAGCAGCAGCTCCAGCTCGAGCGGGTCCAGCTCGGGTGCGGGCATCAACCTGGCCCGCGCCGCCATGTGGGACCGGGTCGCCGCCTGCGAGTCCGGTGGCAACTGGCACATCAACACCGGCAACGGCTACTACGGCGGGCTCCAGTTCTCGGCCAGCACCTGGCTGGCCTACGGCGGCGCCGACTTCGCCTCGCGCGCCGACCTCGCCAGCCGCGCCCAGCAGATCACCGTCGCCAACCGGGTCTACGCCGACAACGGCCTCGCCCAGTGGGGCTGCAAGGCCTGAGGTCCTGACTCAGGTCAGGACGACGAGCGTGAGGTATGCCGCCCAGCTGAGCC
>NZ_JBDIAQ010000212.1:0-4447 GCF_039812505.1 Intrasporangium sp.
TGCGTCCCCGCGCGCGCCGAGCCGGCCCGAGCCGTGCTGCATGCGTCCCCGCGCGGGCCGAGCCGGCCTGCCGTGTCGCCGACGTGTCCTGCCACATCAGCCTGCCTTGCCAGACGGACCTGTCCTGGTCGCACGGACCTGCTTTGCCACACCGACTTGTCCTGGTCACACCGACGTCCGTTCGTCACACGGAGCGTGTCCCGGGAGGCAGTGTCACAGGTGGGTCATACCGTCGGGGCATGCGGTTGTTGCACACCTCTGACTGGCACCTCGGGCGCACGCTGCACGGCGTCGATCTGCACGCGGCGCAGGCGGCGGTGCTCGAGCAGATCTGCCGGCTCGTCGAGGACCCGGCCGGCGGCGTGCCGGTCGACGCGGTGCTGCTCGCCGGCGACGTGTACGACCGGGGCGTGCCACCGGTCGAGTCGGTCCGGTTGTTCGAGCGCACCCTGGCGCGACTGTCCGAGGTCACCACCGTCGTGGTCACCTCGGGCAACCACGACTCCGCGGTCAGGCTCGGCTACGGGGCGGGGCTGTTCCGCGAGCGCATCCGGATGATCACCGACCCGGCCCGGCTCGACGTGCCGGTCCTGATCGAGGGCTCGGACGGGGTGCGCGTCGCGGTCTACGGCATCCCCTACCTCGACGTCGACCAGGCCCGGGTGCTGCTCGCCGGTGGGGGCGACCCACTGCCCCGCTCCCACCAGGCCGTGCTGGGGGCCGCCTGCGACCGGGTCCGCGCCGACCTGACCGGGCGGGCCGGCGTGCGCAGCGTGGTCATGGCACACGCCTTCGTCGCCGGGGGCGAGCCCAGCGACTCGGAGCGCTCGATCGCGGTCGGTGGCGTCGACCGCGTCGCGGTCTCGGTCTTCGCCGGCATCGACTATGCCGCGCTCGGGCACCTGCACGGCCCGCAGTCACCGGGCGGCGTCGAGGGCACCGTGGTGCGCTACCCGGGCTCGCCGCTGCGTTACTCGTTCGCCGAGCAGGACCAGCGCAAGGTCGTCCTGCTCGTGGACCTCCCGACCGTCGGACCCGTGGCGGTGACCCCGGTCGAGGTCCAGCAGCCGCGCCCGATGGCGACGCTACGCGGGCACCTCGACGACCTGCTGTCCGACGCGTCGCTCGCGGCGCACGAGCGGTCGTGGGTGCGGGTCACCGTAACCGACCGGGTGCGGCCGGACTCACTGATGGATCGGCTGCGGGCACGCTTCCCCCATGTGCTGCAGGTCCGCCACGAGCCCGAGGGGGCCGCCGGGCAGCGCCGGGCCGGCACGACGGCGGTCAGCGAGCGCGACCCCCGCGAGCTGGCCGCCGACTTCATCGCCCACGTGACCAAGGGCGAGGCGAGCGCGGGCGAGCTCGGCGTCTTCGTGGCCGGCTACGAGGCAGCCCTCGCGGCACAGCGGCTCGCCGAGTCCCAGGAGGTGGCGTGACGTGCAGCTGCACCTGCTCGAGATGACGGCGATCGGGCCGTTCGCCGGCACCGAACGGGTCGACTTCGCCACCATCGGCAGGGCGGGCCTCTTCCTGCTGGAGGGTCCGACCGGGTCCGGCAAGTCGACGATCATCGACGCCATCACCTTCGGCCTCTACGGCCGCCTCGCGCAGGCCGGTGCCGACCTCGAGCGCATCCACTCGCACCACGCCGACCCGCGCACCGTACCGGTCGTCACGGTCGTCTTCGAGACACAGTCCGGGATCTACCGGGTCCGACGTACACCGCGGTTCGAGCGGCCCAAGTCACGCGGCACGGGCACGACCGTGCAGCAGCCCAGCGTCAAGCTGTGGCGCCTCGCCTCCGTCGACGACCTCGAGGCAGGCGAGCTGCTCTCGACCAACATCGGCGACTGCGACGACGAGATCACCCGGGCGGTCGGGCTGACCCGGGACCAGTTCGTCCAGACCGTGATCCTGCCGCAGGGCGAGTTCGCGACGTTCCTGCGGGCCCGGTCCGAGGACAAGGGCAGGCTGCTCGAGAAGGTCTTCGGCACCGCCTTCTTCCGGCAGGTGCAGGAGCAGCTGGTCGAGGCGGGCCGAGCGGCACAGGCCCGCCGCCAGCACGGCATCGACGAGATCCACGATGCGGTGCAGGCCTTCGCGGTCTCGGCCGGGCTGGCTGACGAGCGGCGCGCGGCCCTCGTCGAGCTGGGTGAGAGCCGACCGGACGACCTGCTCACCGAGCTGGCCGAGGTCGTCGACGAGCTGCGCACGCGGGAACGGCACGCCCGCAAGGTGAGCCGTGAGGCGATAGACCGTCACAGCCAGATGGCCGACATGGTCGGCGACGCGCGGCTGCGGATGCACCGTCGGGAGCGGCTGCTCGAGCTGCAGCGCCGCGAAGAGGACCTCGAGCGGCAGGCTACGGAGGTTCGCCAGTCGCGCGAGCAGCTGGCCCGGGCGGTGCGGGCTCGTCCCGTGGCCGGCGCGATCCGGGCCCTGACCCAGGCCGAGGCGACTCTTGAGCGGGCCGAGGCTGCGCACGCGGCGGCCCGTGGGCACGTCGCAGCTCGGCTGCGGGATCACGAGGTGTCCGCCCTGCGCGCCGAGGCGGCGACCCTGCGAGAGGTCACCGGGTCGCTCCAGGGCGCGCTGGAGCTCGAGTCGGCGCTCGCCAGCCACCAGGAGCAGGCCCGGGGCGTCGCTCGGGCCGCCGAGCGGCATCGGGCCACGTTGGAGGGCGTGCGGGTCGAGCTGGTCGACCTGCCCCGACTGGTCCGTGAGCAGGACGAGGCCCTGGGCGAGGCCAGGCGGCTGCATGCCCTCCACGAGGCCCGGTCCGCCGCGACCGGACAGGCCACGGACCGGCTCGCTGCCGCCCTCGACCACGAGGCCGCGGCGGCGCGGCTGCCCGGGCTGCAGCGAGCCGTCACGACGGCGTTGACCGCGGTGCGCGCTGCCGAGGGCGAGCTGGGGCGGCTGCGGCAGGCGCGCATCGACGGGATCGCCGGCGAGCTCGGTCTCACGCTGGTCGCGGGTGACCCCTGCCCCGTCTGCGGCGGCACGGAGCACCCGGCCCCGGCTCGCCCCAGCTCCACGGCGGTCACCCCGGAGCAGGTGCAGGCCCAGGAGCTGGCCCTCGAGCGGCTGAGGTCTGCCGCCACTGCTCGGGCCGACGACCTCGGTGCGGGGCGCACCGAGGTCGGCGAGCTCGCCGCCCGCTGCAACGGGCTGACGGTCGTCGCGGCACGCGAGGCGGCCGAGCTGGCCGGTCAGCAGCTGGCCGAGTCGATCCGCGCCGGAGCGACCCTGCGGACCGGCACAGCACGGCTCGAAGCGCTGCGTGGCCGGGAGCAGGAGCTCGGCGAGCAGTCCACCGCCCTTGCCACCGAGCTGGCCCGACTCGACCAGAGCCGGGCCGACTGGACCGCCCGGCTCGCCCGCGAGGCGGCCGAGGTCGCACGCGCTCGAGGTGACCATCCGACGGTGGCCGAGCGACGTCGCGCCACCGAGGCCGCGGCCCGTCGCGTGGAGCGGCTCGCCGACGCGGTCACTACCCGCGACGCGGCCGGCGCGGCGGTCGTCGAGGCGAGCGCTGCCCTGGACGTCGAGCTCGCGGCAGCCGAGTTCGAGTCGGTGCAGGAGTGGCGCGAGGCAGACCGGTCGACGGACTGGATCACCGACACGAGGCAGGCCATCGCCGACTTCGAGCGCGAACGCACCGCGGTCCGGGCTGCCCTGACCGGTCCCGAGCTGGCCGACGTGCAGCTCGACGCGCTCTTCGACGACATCGAGCAGCTGGTCGAGCTCGAGCGCGCCGCCAGGCAGGAGATGGAGCAGGCGACGACCGAGCACGGCAGCCTGCGGAGCCAGGCCACCCGGGCCAGGCAGCGGCTGGGCGACGTCGAAGCGGCCCTGGCGCGCAACGCCAGGGTGACCGCCGAGACGGCCGACGCGATCCGGGTCGGTCAGCTCGTGGCCGGTGGCGGTGACAACCGGCTCAACCTCGACCTCGCGAAGTACGTGCTCATCCGGCGCTTCGCCGAGGTGCTGTCGGTCGCCAACACCGAGCTGGCGAAGTTCTCGGGCGGCCGTTACTCACTCGAGCACACCGACGCCAAACAGGGCAATGCCAGGTCGGGGCTGGGCATCCGGGTGCACGACATGCACACCAACCAGGTCCGCGAGGTCGGCACCCTCTCGGGCGGTGAGACCTTCTACGTCTCCCTGGCCCTGGCCCTGGCCCTCGCCGAGGTGGTGCGGGCCGAGTCGGGCGGCGTCGAGCTGGGCACCCTCTTCGTCGACGAGGGTTTCGGCACTCTCGACCCCGAGGTCCTCGACGACGTCATGCACACGCTCGAGGGGCTTCGTGAGGGCGGGCGCACCGTCGGGATCGTCAGCCATGTGACCGAGCTCAAGTCGCGCGTGGCCGACCGGATCGAGGTCGTGGTGCAGCCCGATCGCACCTCGACGTTGCTGGTCACGGCCTGAGCGGCGCCTCGGCTGT
>NZ_JBDIAQ010000213.1:0-4435 GCF_039812505.1 Intrasporangium sp.
CAGCAGCAGGCTGGTCAGCACGCTGGTGCGGTTGCGCAGCCCGAGCAGCCACAGCAGGAACCAGTAGAGCACCGCCTGCACCGGCAGCAGCAGCACCAGCAGCAGCCCGACCCGGACGTTCTCCATGGTCGGCAGGCCCTGGAACCCGATGCTGACGAAGAAGCCGACCAGCAGCAGCTCCTTGACCGTGAACAGGGTGTGGGACAGCTGGTCCGACCCCGGCCGCGGCGCGAGGATCAGGCCCATCACCAGCGCCCCGAGGCTGCCCGAGAGGCCGAGCCACTCGAACAGGGCGTATCCCGGGATCAGGGCCATCGCGATCCCGAACAGCGCGCCGAGCTCGCCGTGCCCGAGCCGGTACCAGCCCTTGGTGACCCAGGCCAGCGCCGGGATCACCGCGACGAGCCCGAGCGAGTAGAGGCTCGGCGGCTGCCCCCGGGAGACCGAGATGACCGCGACGGCCACGATGTCCTGGATGATCAGCACGCCGATGCAGATGTTGCCGTAGAACGCCTGCTCGTCGCCGCGGTCCTGCAGGATCTTGACCACGAAGATCGTGCTGGAGAACGACAGCACCAGCGCCACCGCGGCCAGCACCCGCAGCGACTCGGGCCCGAACGCCCCCAGCGCGCCCAGCCCGGCCAGGAACCCGGCACCGACGACGGTCATCAGCAGGATGTGCGCCCCGGCGGTCAGCCATACCTCCTTGCCGAGCAGGGTGCGCAGGTCCAGCCGCAGCCCGATCGCGAAGAGCATCAGCGTCACGCCGATCTCCGACATCAGCGAGAGCTCCTCGAGCTCGGGCACGTGCATCACGTTCAGCACGAAGCCCGCCGCCACGAAGCCGACCAGCGGCGGCATCGTCACCAGCCGGGCCAGCAGACCGCACCCGAAGACCACCGCCACGTAGAGCACGACGACGTCCATGGCCCCTACCATGCCTCAGCGGCGGGCCACCCGGGCGCCTGACCAGCCTGCGGACCCCTCGGCTCAGCGGTTCTCGGGCGCCGGCGTTGCGCCGCCATGCAGCGCCGGCGCCTGTGTGTCGCCGACGATCGCGTTGTGGGTGCGGCTCCAGGCGAGGTACTTGGCGCCCAGGTTGACCATCGCGGAGAGCCGGTTGCGGTTGGACAGCAGCGTCACGATGTGCACGCCGTTCCAGATCGCCCACGCGGGGAAGCCCTGCAGCCTGGGCAGCCCGGCCACCTCGGCGACGGCCGAGGCCCGCCCGATCGTGGCGAGGATGCCCTTGTCCTTGTACTCGAACGCCGGCACCGGCTCGGTGCCGGCCGCGATGAGCCGGCCCACGTAGTGGCCCTGCTGCATCGCCGGCTGGGCCAGCTGCGGCAGGGCGCCCTCGCCCTCGCCGACGCAGATGTCGCCCACCGCGTAGACCCGGTCCCGCCCGAGCACCCGCTGGTGGTCGTCGACGACGATCCGGTGCCCGGCGCCCTGCGGCACCCCCCAGGTGGCACCGACGTCCGGCACGGTGACGCCGCTGGCCCAGATGACGACACCGGCGGGCAGGAACTCGCCGTCCCCGACGACGACCCCGTCGGGGCGCACCGCGTTGACCTTGGTCGACAGGCGCAGGTCGACCCCGCGCCGGCGCAGCGAGTCGGCCGCGTAGGCGCGGCTCTCCGGGGCGAACGCGGTGAGCAGGTGCGGCGCCATCTCGACGAGGGTGACGTGCACCTTGTAGGGGTTCAGCTCCGGGTAGAGCACGGGCACGTCCTTGTTGCGCAGCTCGGCCAGCGCCCCGGCCGTCTCGACCCCGGTCGGCCCGCCGCCGACGATCACGATGCGCACGTCCTCGCCCCGGTGGTTGACCGAGGCCTCCTCGAGGGCCCAGAAGACCGCGTCGCGCACGGCCAGCGCCTCGGTGCGGGTGTAGAGCGGCATGGCGTGGTGCTCGGCGCCCGGCGTGCCGAAGTAGTTCGCGCCGACCCCCGTCGCGATCACGAGGTGGTCGAAGGCCAGCACCTCGCCGCTGGAGAGGGCGACTGTGCGGGCGTCGTGGTCGATCCGCTCGGCGGCGCCCTGCACGAACGTGACGTTGTCCTGCTTGGAGCGGACCGACCGCAGGAACCACGTCACGTCGCCGGGGTTCAGGGTGCCGGTCGCGACCTGGTAGAGCAGCGGCTGGAACGTGTTGTACGGGTGCCGGTCGACGAGGGTGACGTGGACGTCGGCCTTGCGCAGCGCGCGCACGGCCGCCAGCCCACCGAACCCTCCGCCGAGGACGACGACATGTGGTCGAGTTGCCATGTCCCCACCCTAGGCACGCGGCCCCGGGCGGACGGAAGCCCCGTGGGCGGCATCCGGACAAGGGGTATGCCGCCCAGCCGGGCGCGCGCGTCAGCGCCTACCGCGCCGGGAGCGCAGGTAGTCGGCCACGACGTACTCGCCGAGCCGGTCGACCGACGGGGTGAACACCCGGCCGGCGGCACGGCGAGCGACCGCGTCGACGAAACGGGCCAGCCCCGGGTCGTCGCCGAGCAGGAACAGGTTCAGCGTCGCGCCGGCCCGATGGAGCAGGTCAACCTGCGCCATCGTCGCGCGCACCGTGGCGGCGGTGGTCGGCCAGGCGAACGTCGGCACGCCCCGGGCGTCCAGGTGCGCGGTCGGCTCGCCGTCGGTGACCACCAGCACGAGCGGCTCGGCCTCGGGGTGCCGGCGCAGGTGCCGGGAGGCGAGCATCAGTGCGTGCTCGAGGTTGGTGCCCTGGACCCACTCCGGCTCGGCGTCGGCCAGCTGCACCGGGGTGAGCCGGCGGGCGGCCAGGGTGAAGCCGATGATCTCGAGGGCGTCCTGCCGGAACCGGGTCTGGACCAGATGGGAGAGGGCGAGCGCGGTCTGCTTCATCGGGCCCCACCGGCCCTCGTGGAACATCGAGAAGGACATGTCCACGCACAGCGCGACGGCCGCGGAGGTGCGCCGCTCCGTCTCGACGACCTCGAAGTCGGCGGTGCTCAGGTGCAGCGGGGCGGGCAGCAGCGCCACGCCGCCGCTGCTCGCCGCCGTCACCGGGTGGCCGGCACGTGCCGGGGGGCGGCTCCGACCGGCGCTGCGGGTGCGCAGCACGGCGTTCGAGACGGTCCGCACCACGTCGAGCGGCAGCTCGTCGCCGAAGGCCCACGTGCGGGTCAGCCCGGTCGGCTCGTCGGCCTGCCCGGACCGGCGGTCGTCGTGGTCGCCGCGGGTGGTCGCCAGCCCCTCGAAGACCCGCCGGAGCGCGGTCTCGCCGAGGCGGCGGACGGCCCGCGGGGTCAGGCGCAGCCCGTCCTCGTCGTGGGCCAGGTAGCCCTGCCGCTCGAGCTCGCGCTCGAGCCGTCGCAGCGCCTCGAAGTCCCGTGCGGCATCCGCGCCCAGGTGCCGCTCGAGCTGCTCGACGTCGACGTCGTCGAGGCTCGCCCCGCGGTAGCGCTGGCCCAGCTGCGCGCTCAGCGCCTCCAGGTCGGCGATCTCGGCGACCGCCTCGACGGCCGCGCCGTAGCCGAGCGGCTCGTCGCCCCGCATGGTCACCGGGGTGCCGCGATCGAGGCCGGGGCGCAGGGCGCGCAGGCTGTCGGCGAGCTGGGCCATCTCGCTGGCGAGGTCGGCGTCGGCGAGGGCGTCGCTCATCAGCTGGCTGAGCTGCTGGCGTTGCTGCGGGCCGAGCGAGGCGAGCATCCGGGCCGCGGCCGCCTGGCGCCGGGCGAGCGAGTCGACCAGCTCGTCGACGTCCTGCGGGTCGTCGGGGAACAGGTCGCCGTGCCTGTCCATGAACTCGCGGAACTGGTCGGCCGTGTCCTGTCCCCGGGCGTGCGCGGCCAGCAGCGAGTTGAGATCGGCGAGCATGTCCTTGACGTGCTGCATGGCCGCCGGGTCCTGTCCCGACAGGGCGGCCTTGAGGCCCTCGAACTGGGAGTCGAGCAGCTCGCGTCGCAGCAGCCGGGTGATCTGCTCGTAGGTCCGGGCCGCCTCGGACGAGTGCCACTCGTGCCCGGCCAGCGCGCGGACCGCCCCGGCGGTGTCGTCGGGCAGCGTGGCCAGGTCGAGCTCGGCCAGCCGGGCCGCGTCGGTGTCCTCGCGGGCGAGGGCGGCGCGCTCGTGGTCCAGCGCCCGCTCGAGCAGCTTGCGGACCTGGTCGAGGGTGCCGCCGAGGTTGCCGCGCCGCCGGGCGGCCGCGCGCAACCGGCGGATCCGGTCGGCGATCTCGTCCAGGCCGCGGTGCCCGTCCAGGCCCCGGCGCAGCACGTCGCGCAGGGCCTCTCGGGTGCTGCCGCCGGCCAGGACGTCACGGCCGAGCTCGTCCAGCGCCGAGCGGACGTCGTACGGCGGCGCGAGCGGGTCCGGCCCACCGTGCCACGGCCCGTACCGGAACCGGCTGTGCGGGCTGTCGCGTCGGCTGTCCGGGTCCCCGCTGCCGTTCATCCACTCACGCTACGCCCCT
>NZ_JBDIAQ010000214.1:0-4333 GCF_039812505.1 Intrasporangium sp.
GCATATGTCCCACCGGCCAATCGGTCAATTTCGACAGGGGCTTGAAAGCGCCGCGCGCGCGGGGTTGACTCACGACCAAGGCATCGGCCGACGACCCACTGCAACGAAGCAGGAGGACTGCCACATGACCCGGATCACCGTGACCGTCGACGGGGTGAGGTACACCGACGAGGTCGAACCGCGCACGCTGCTGGTCCACTACCTGAGGCAGAACCTCGGGAAGACCGGCACCCTCGTGGGCTGCGACACGAGCAACTGCGGGGCGTGCACGGTCCATCTGGACGGGCGCAGCGTCAAGTCGTGCAACGTGCTCGCCGTGCAGGCCGACGGGCACGAGGTGAGCACCATCGAGGGGCTGGCCGCCGACGGGCAGCTGCACCCGATGCAGCAGGCGTTCAACGACTGCCACGCCCTGCAGTGCGGCTACTGCACGCCGGGCATGATCATGCAGGCCTGCGACCTGCTCAAGGACAACCCCGACCCCAGCGAGCAGCAGATCCGCGAGGGCCTGGAGGGCAACCTGTGCCGGTGCACGGGCTACCACAACATCGTCCGCGCCGTGCAGCAGGCGGCGGCCGCGCTGCGCGCGGACGCCCCCGCCGCCACCGCGCCGGCCCAGGAGGTGTCGGCATGACCGTCACGCAGAGGCCGACCCCGGCACACGAGATCGGCCGGGCCCGCGCCCGCAAGGAGGACGCCCGCCTGATCACCGGCCGGAGCCGGTACACCGACAGCATCACGCTGCCCGGGATGCTGCACCTGGCCATGGTGCGCAGCCCGTTCGCCCACGCGACGATCCGTTCGGTCGACACCCAGCAGGCCAAGGCCGCACCGGGTGTGATCACCGTCGTCACCGGCGCCGACATCGCCGACCTCATGGGCGTGAACATCAACGCCTGGCCGATCACCACCGACCAGGTCACCCCCACCCACCTGCCGGTCGCCATCGAGCACGTGGCCTTCGCCGGCGAGATCGTGGCCGTGGTCGTGGCCCGCACCGAGGCCGAGGCGCGCGATGCCGTCGAGCTGGTCGACGTCGACTACGAGGAGCTGCCCCCGGTGCTCGACGCCGTCGAGGCCCTGAAGGACGAGGTGCTCGCCCATCCCGACCTCGGCACGAACAAGTCGGCCTTCTGGCAGCTCGACTCGGCCGCGCAGGGCACCGGCGGCGACGTCGACGAGGCCATCGCGAAGGCCCGAGTCGACGGCGTCGTCATCGAGCGCGAGTTCCGCCAGCAGCGCCTCGTGCCCGGCTTCCTGGAGCCGCGCTCGGTGGTGGTCGACCCGACCGGCGACCAGCTGACCGTGTGGTCCGCGACCCAGGTGCCGCACATCCTGCGCTTCGCCATCGCGGCCACGATGGGCATTCCCGAGTCGAGGCTGCGCGTCATCGCACCCGACGTCGGCGGCGGCTTCGGCGGCAAGCTGCAGACCACGCCGGAGGAGTTCGCCACGATCGCGCTGGCGCGCCGCCTCGGCAAGCCGTGCAAGTTCACCGAGACCCGCTCGGAGGCGTTCGTCACCGGCCACCACGGCCGCGACCAGCACCAGAAGCTCACCATGGCCGCGACCAGGGACGGCGTCATCACCGGCCTGAAGGTCGAGCTCGTCGCCGACCTCGGCGCCTACGTCGCCATCGTCGGCGGCGGCGTGCCGGTGCTCGGCGCGTGGATGTTCAACGGCATCTACAAGATGCCGGCCTACCAGTTCAACTGCCAGACGGTGCTGACCAACAAGCCCTGGGTCGACGCCTACCGGGGCGCGGGGCGTCCCGAGGCGGCGTTCGGCATCGAGCGGATGATGGACGAGCTGGCCGACGAGGTCGGGCAGGACCCGCTCGAGGTGCGCGAGAAGAACTGGATCAGGCACGAGGAGTTCCCGTTCACCACGGTCTCCGGCATGACCTACGACTCAGGCAACTACGAGGCCGCCACCGCCCGGGCCAAGGAGCTGTTCGACTACGCCGGGCTGCGCGCCGAGCAGGCCCGGCGTCGCGCCGACAACGACCCGGTCCAGCTCGGCATCGGCGTCTCGACGTTCACCGAGATGTGCGGGCTGGCCCCCTCGCGCATCCTCGGCTCGCTCAACTACGGCGCCGGCGGCTGGGAGCACGCCAGCGTCCGGATGCTCGCGACCGGCAAGGTCGAGGTCGTCACCGGCATCTCGCCGCACGGACAGGGCCACGAGACCGGCTTCAGCCAGATCGTCGCCGACCGGCTCGGCGTGCCCTTCGAGGACGTCGAGATCCTGCACGGCGACACCGCGATCGCGCCCAAGGGGATGGACACCTACGGGTCGCGCTCGCTGGTCGTGGGTGGCGAGGCGGTCGTCCGGGCGGTGGACAAGGTCATCGAGAAGGCCCGGGTCGTGGCCGCCCACCTGCTCGAGGCCGGCGTCGACGACATCGAGTTCTCGGCCGGCCGCTTCGGCGTCAAGGGCACCGACAAGGGCATGGCGATCGGCGAGGTGGCGCTCGCCACGTTCGCCGCGCACAACATGCCCGATGGGTTCGAGCCGAGCCTGGACGCCGACGCGACCTTCGACCCGGTCAACTTCTCCTTCCCGCACGGCACCCACCTGTGCGCGGTGGAGGTCGACACCGAGACCGGCGCCACGAGGATGCGCAAGTACGCCTGCGTCGACGACGTCGGGGTCATCGTCAACCCGCTCCTCGTCGAGGGACAGGTGCACGGCGGCCTCGTGCAAGGGATCGCCCAAGCGCTCTGGGAGGGCGCCGTCTACGACGAGAACGGCACGCTGGTGACCGGCTCGTTCGTCGACTACACGATGCCGAGCGCAGCCGACACGATCAGCTTCGTCACCGACACC
Organism: Intrasporangium sp.; assembly: GCF_039812505.1. Taxonomy (GTDB): domain Bacteria; phylum Actinomycetota; class Actinomycetes; order Actinomycetales; family Dermatophilaceae; genus Intrasporangium_A. The sequence goes on from NZ_JBDIAQ010000214.1 coordinate 2,830, forward strand.
ACCGTGTCGCCCTCGACGACGAACACCTTGGGCACCAAGGGAGTCGGCGAGGCGGGCACGATCGCCTCCACTCCCGCCGTGGTCAACGCCATCGTCGACGCGCTGCGCCCGTGGGGGATCCACGACATCGAGATGCCCTGCACGCCCGAGCGGGTCTGGCGTGCGATCCAGAGCTCGTCCACCACCCCCGGAGGTGCCCGGTGATCCCCGCATCGTTCGACTACCTCGCCCCTGCCTCGCTCGCCGACGCCCTCGCGGCACTCGCCGAGCACGGCGACGACGCGAAGGTCCTCGCCGGCGGGCAGTCGCTGCTGCCCATCCTGCGGATGCGGCTCAACGCCCCCGAGGTGGTCATCGACCTCGGCAAGGTGTCCGAGCTGCAAGGGATCTCGGAGGACGGCGACACCATCGTGATCGGCGCGATGACCCCGTATGCCGCCGTGCTGGCCTCCGCGGCCGTGTCCACCCACGCTGCCCTGCTGTCCAAGGCGGTTGCCACCGTGGCCGATCCGCAGATCCGCCACCGGGGGACCATCGGCGGCGCTCTCGTGCACGCGGACCCGGCCGGTGACGTCGGGGCGCCGATCCTGGCCCTGGACGCAGACCTGGTCATCGCCGGCGCCGGCGGGGCCACCCGCACGGTCGCGGCGGCCGACTTCTTCGAGGACCTGTTCACCACCGCGGTCGGCGACGGCGAGTTGCTCACGCAGATCCGCATCCCGAAGCACACCGGCTGGGGGGCGCGCTACGAGAAGTTCGTCCGCACCGCCCAGCAGTGGTCGATCGTCGCGGTCGCGGCGACGGTACGGGCCGAGGCCGGCACGATCGCCGAGGCTCGGGTCGGCCTGACGAACATGGGCTCCACGCCGCTGCGCGCCACCGCGGTCGAGCAGGCGCTCGTCGGGCAGCCCGCCACCGACGAAGCGGTGCGAGCGGCGTGCGCCCGGGCCGCCGACGGGACGAACCCGCCGTCCGACCTCAACGGGGACGCCGACTACCGCAGGCACCTCGTGACGGTGCTGACCCGGCGGGCGGTCCTCGCAGCAGCAGGGGTGTGATCGCGGGTGGAGCTGCAGCACTCGTTCACCGTGCCGGCCTCCACCGAGCGGGCGTGGGACCTGTTCATGGACCTCGACCGGGTCGGCGGGTGCTTCCCGGGGGCGACGGTCACCGGTGTCACGGCGGAGGGTTTCACCGGCACGGTCAAGGTCAAGCTCGGGCCGATCGCGCTGCTCTATGCCGGGTCCGGCTCGTTCCTCGAGAAGGACGAGCAGGCCCGGCGGGCCGTGATCGAGGCCAAGGGCAAGGACAAGCGCGGCAACGGCACCGCCGGCGCCACGGTGACCATCCAGCTCGAGCCGGAGGGCGACGGCACCCGCGCCGACGTGACGACCGACCTGGCGGTCACCGGCAAGCCGGCGCAGTTCGGCCGCGGCGTGATGCAGGACGTGTCGGACAAGCTGCTCGGCCAGTTCGTCGCCTGCATCGAGCACCAGCTCGGCGC
>NZ_JBDIAQ010000215.1:0-4329 GCF_039812505.1 Intrasporangium sp.
GCGCCGTACACCGTCCTACCGGCCACCGTGTCCTTGTCGATCCGTCGGGTCAGGTGCAGCCCCTCGAGCACGAACTCGACCGCGGCGGCCACGCGCCCCGGGGAGGCGGCGTCGCCCTCGCCGAGGCGGTCGAGCACCTTCGACAGCCCGGGCACCGGCCCGACCTGGGCCAGCAGGTCGGTGGCGGTCACCAGGTCGCCGGTCTCGACGACCGACCCGTCGGCGAACAGTCCCGTGAACCCGGTCAGGTCCAGCCCCGCCAGCCGCGCCCGGAACGTCTCCGCGGTCGCCACCTTCAGGACGTGCTCGAGCACCGTCCGCTCCCGGCCCTCCTCGCCCATCTCGAACTCCACCTTGCCCAGCAGGGTCGGCACGATCGTCGGCACGTCGCAGATGCGTGCGACCGCCGCGTCCTCGTGCATCCGCGCGGCCCGGCGCAGGGCCGACGCCGCCACGCTCTCGACCCCGGCGATGGCGAACCGGGCCGACACCCCGGACCGCTGGTCGACCGAGGCCGACTCGCGCAGCCCCCGGGTGAACCTGGCGACCACCTCGACAAGATGCTCCGGCACGTCCGCGACGAGCCGGGCCTCCTGACGCGCGACGGCGACCTCGTCCGAGACCTCCTCCGGATAGTGCGTGCGGATCTCGGCGCCGAACCGGTCCTTCAGCGGCGTGATGATCCGGCCGCGGTTGGTGTAGTCCTCCGGGTTGGCGGTGGCGATCAGCAGCACGTCGAGCGGGAGCCGCAGCGCATACCCCCGGATCTGGATGTCCCGCTCCTCCAGCACGTTGAACAGCGCCACCTGGATCCGCTCGGCGAGGTCGGGCAGCTCGTTGAGCCCGAAGATGCCGCGGTTGGTCCGGGGCACCAGCCCGTAGTGCACCGTCTCAGGGTCACCCAGGGTGCGTCCCTCGGCCACCTTGATCGGGTCGACGTCGCCGACGAGGTCCCCGACGCTGGTGTCCGGCGTCGCGAGCTTCTCCGAGTAGCGCTCGTCCCGGCGTCGCCACACGACGGGCAGGGCCTCACCCAGTTCCGCGGCCAGCCGCAGACACCGCCGGCACACCGGCGCGAGCGGGTCGTCGTGGATCTCGCACCCCGCTACGGCCGGGCTCCACTCGTCGAGCAGCCCGGCCACGGTCCGCATCAGCCGGGTCTTGCCCTGGCCCCGTTCGCCGAGCAGGACCAGGTCGTGCCCGGCCAGCAGCGCACACTCCAGCTCGGGCAGCACCGTGTCCTCGAAGCCGACCATGCCCGGGAACGCCGGCTCACCCGCGCGCAGCCGCGCGACGAGGTTGGCGCGCACCTCCTCCTTGACGGACCGCCGGCGGTACCCGCTCGCGACGAGCTCGGCGAGGGTGGTGGCGGCCGGAGTGGTCGAGGCGCTCATCCGCCCACGCTACGTCCGCGCGCCGGTCTGACCACACCCGGGGCACGGGAAGACCGCAGCCAGGTCCCACCATGCGTCACCACCATCCGTCGCTGACCACAGGCGCGGGTGTGCACACCGACGACCGTTGGTCGCACACCGGGCCACTCGCACGCACGACGGGGGGCTCGGGCACGGCTGTCCGTCGACCAACGGTCGTCGGTGTGCACGGGGCCGCACCCCGGGCGGCGCCGACGACGGTCAGTCGAGCGGGTCGAGCGCGTCGTGGTCGCCGACTCCGGCCGCGAGGGAGGCGAGACAGTCGTGCCCGGTGCCCAGCAGGTGCTCGAGCGTGGCCAGGTGGGCGGTGTAGGCGCCGATCGAGTACTCCGCGGTCATCCCGATGCCGCCGTGCAGCTGGATCGCCTCCTGCCCGATGTGCCGCCCGGCTCGAGCGGTCTTGAGCCCGGCTCGCCGGCCCGCCTCGATGACCTGCTCCGGCGCCTCGGCCAGCACCATCGTGGCCCAGGCCACCAGGCTGCGGGTCGTCTCGAGGGCCACGTACATGTCGGCCGCCCGGAAGGTCAACGCCTGGAACGTGCTCAGGGTCACCCCGAACTGCCGGCGGCTCTTGAGGTAGCCGACCGTCGTGTCGAGCGCCACCTCCATCGCCCCGAGGGCCTCGTTCGCGGCGATGATGCGCGCCGCGGCCAGGACCCGCTCGATCTCGGCGGTCCGGTCGACCGGCTCACCGAGCGGCTCCGCCGCAGCGTCGTCGAGGACCACCCGGGCCGCCCGCCCGCCGTCGACCAGCGGGTAACCGTGACGGGTCAGTCCCGTGGCCGAGCCGTCGACGAGGAACAGGCCGGTGCCGCCGCCCGGCAGCGCGGCCGAGACCGCCAGCCGCTCGGCGGGGGCGCCGTGCACGACGGGCTCCTTGGTGCCCGTCAGCCGCCAACCGCCACCCTGCCGTATGGCGCTCACCCCCGTGGCAGCCGGCGTCCACCGGGTGCCCGGCTCGGCGTGCGCAAAGGCGGGCACCAGCTCGCCGGACGACAGCGCCCCGAGCACCTCGGCCCGCTGGGGGTCGGTGCCGACCGCCGCGACGAGGCCCCCGGCCAGCACCACCGACGAGAGGAACGGCTCCGGTGCCAGCACCCGCCCGAGCTCCCGGGCCACGATCGACACCTCGACCGGCCCGGCGCCGGACCCGCCGTCCGACTCGGCGAACGGCAGCCCGAGCACGCCCATCCCGGCCAGGTGGCGCCATACGTCCACCTCATAGCCCGGCTCCGCGCCGACGACCCGGCGGCGGTTCTCGTAGTCGCCGTAGGCCTTGCCCAACAGGGCGCGAACGGCGTCGCGCAGCGCGACCTGCTCGGCGTCATACGTGAAGTCCATCTCGCCTTCTCTCAGAGTCCGAGGATCGTCCGGGCGATGATCTGGCGCTGGATCTCGTTGGACCCGCTGTAGATCGAGGCCTTGCGCAGGTTGAGGTAGACCGGTGTCGCGGCCCGTGCCCACCCCGGTGCGGTGGACCCGTCGCCCGCGAACGACGCCGCGGCGGCGGGGCCGGCGAGGTCCATCGCGAGCTCGCTGACCTCCTGCTGCAGCTGCGTGCCGCGCAGCTTGAGCACCGAGGAGGCCGGATCCGCTTTGCCGTCGGCGGAGTTCGCGGCCACCCGCAGGGCGGTCAGCTCGAGGGCGAGCAGCTCGTTCTCGAGCTCGACGAAGCGGGCGGCGACGAGCGGGTCGGTCAGCAGGCCGACCGAGGCGGCCCAGCCCTTGGCGTCCGTGAGTACCCGCTTCGTCGCACCGACCGGGGCGACCCCGACGCGCTCGTTGCCGAGCAGGAACTTCGCGTAGTCCCAGCCGTGGCCGCGCTCTCCGACGAGGTTGCCGGCGGGCACGCGGACGTCGGTGAACCACACCTCGTTGACCTCGTAGCCTCCGTCGATGAGCTGGATGGGGCGCACCTCGAGACCGGGCGTGGTCATGTCGACCAGCAGGAACGAGATGCCCATCTGCTTCTTCGGGGCGTCCGGGTCGGTGCGCACGAGGCAAAAGATCCACTCGCCGTACTGTCCGAGCGTCGTCCACGTCTTCTGGCCGTTGACGACCCACTCGTCACCGTCGCGGACCGCGGTGGTGCGCAGCGAGGCGAGGTCGGAGCCGGCGTCGGGCTCGGAGAAGCCCTGCGACCACCAGATGTCGAGGTTGGCGGTGGCCGGCAGGAAGCGCTCCTTCTGCTCCTGCGAGCCGAACGTGGCGATCACCGGGCCGACCATGTTGGCGTTGAAGGGCAACGGCGGCGGCACGTAGGCCCGGGTCAGCTCCTCGTGCCAGATCTGCCGCTGCAGCTCGGTCCAGTCGCGCCCGCCCCACTCGACCGGCCAGTGCGGGACGGCCAGACCCGCGGCGTTGAGGACCTGCTGGCTCGCGACGAGCTGGTCCCTGCTCAGGTGTCCCTGCGCGGCGACGGTCCGGCGGATCTCGTCGGGGACCCGGGTGTTGAAGAACTCCCGCAGCTGGTCACGGAAGGCCGCGTTCTCGTCGCTGAGCCGCAGTCGCATCGGACACCTCTTCGTCGGTCGGTACCGCACCCATCATGACCCATGCCGGTGGCGCACCGACCGGTGCGGGACCCGCCGGCGGCCTCAGTGCAGCACCTTGAGGCCGACCACCCCCGCGACGATCGCCACCAGGCAGGCGGCCTTGGCGACCGAGACCGCCTCGACGCCGGTGAGCATCCCGTAGAGGACGGTCAACGATGCTCCGATCCCGGTCCACACCGCGTACGAGGTCCCGGTCGGCAGGCCGCGCATGGCATACCCGAGGCCGACCATCGACAGTGCCGCGGCGACCAGGAACACGACGGTCGGACCGAGCCGCGAGAGCCCGTCGCTCCGGCCCAGGGCCGTGGCCCAGACCGCCTCGAGGACACCGGACAGGACCA
>NZ_JBDIAQ010000216.1:0-4274 GCF_039812505.1 Intrasporangium sp.
AGCACGGCGGTACCGTCCGTGGCGGACAGCGGTGACCCCGACGCGGTCGAGCTGGGCGTCTCGTTCACGCCGAGCTCCGACGGGCAGATCACCGGGGTGCGCTTCTACAAGTCCACGGCCAACGGCGGCACCCACACCGGCAGCCTCTGGAGCGCCGCCGGGAACAGACTGGCGACCGGCACGTTCTCCGGCGAGACCGCATCCGGCTGGCAGACCCTGACCTTCTCGCAGGCGGTGGCGGTGACCGCGGGCACGACCTACGTCGCCTCGTACTTCGCGCCGCAGGGGCACTACGCGGTGGACAGCGGCTACTTCGACAAGGCCTGGCAGAACGGCCCGCTGGCCGCCTCGCTGACGAACGGGCTGTACCGGTACGGCTCGTCGGGGGGCTTCCCGAACGACACCTATGGAGCGACGAACTACTGGGTCGACCCGGTCTTCCAGACGGGGTCCCCGGCCGACCACACGGCGCCGTCGGTGACCTCGACGACCCCCTTGGCCGGCTCGTCCAGCCAGTCGGCGACGAACCCGGTCAGCGCGACCTTCGACGAGGCCGTCAAGGACAGCTCGATCTCGTTCACGCTCAAGGACTCCGACGGGGCGTCCGTGACGGGCACGACGGCATACACCGCCGCCACGAAGACGGCGACCTTCACGCCGGCTGCGAGCCTCTCGCGTGGCAAGACGTACACCGCGAGCGTCACCGCGACCGACCCTGCGGGCAACGCCATGTCCCAGGCGAAGACCTGGACGTTCACGACGGCCCAGCCCGACCCGACCCCGGGTGTCTGCCCGTGCAGCATCTGGACCGACGCGACGACGCCCGACGTGCTCGCGGAGCCCGACTCAAAGGTGGAGGTCGGCACGGCCTTCACGACCGACACGGCCGGTTCGATCACCGGCGTGCGCTTCTACAAGGGCGCCGCCAACACCGGGCCGCACACGGTGAGCCTGTGGAACTCCAGCGGCACCCGCCTGGCCACGGCGACCTCGACCGACGAGACGACCCAGGGCTGGCAGACCGTCACGTTCGACCAGCCGGTGGCCGTCACGAGCGGCACGACCTACATCGTGTCCTACCTGGCCGGCAACGGGAACTACTCGGTCACCGAGTCGGGGTTGGCCACCCCGATCGACCGATCACCGCTGCACACCCTCGCGACGGGTGGCCGGTACGCCTACGGCGGTGGGTTCCCGTCGAACACCTACAACAGCAGCTACTTCGTCGACCCGATCTTCACGACCGGCGGCGGAGCAACCGCGGCACCGACCGGGGGGTCGACCGCCTCGGCGACGCCCACCGGCACGGCGACCACCACGGCAGCCCCGACCGGCACGGCCAGCGCGTCAGCGACGCCAACTGCGCCATGACGTTCCGGCGGTTGCGCTGACCGCCTCCGACACGGATTTGTCAGTTCTGCCACGAAGGACGTCAGTTTGGGGTTCCATGTCCTGTAGGGGGCACTGGGAGTGGCTGAAGCCACGGGTCTGTTGATGTCCCGAACTACTGGGGGGTTTGAACGCGTATGACGCTGCGTGCAGCGGTTATCGGTGCGGGCTACTGGGGTCCCAACCTCGTCCGCAACTTCAGAGGCAGCGAGGACTGGGAGCTCGCCGCGGTCTGTGACCTCGACGAGTCGCGGGCCCGCAAGGTCGTCGGCGACGCCCGGGTCGACGTCGAGACCGACGTCCGGCGCCTGCTCGCCCGCGACGACATAGACGCCGTGGCGATCGCCACGCCGGCCAACACGCACCACCCGCTCGCGCTGGCCGCGCTCGAGTCGGGCCGGCACGTGCTCGTCGAGAAGCCGCTCGCGGCGTCGAGCAGCGAGGCCCGCGAGATGGTGCGTCGCGCCGAGCAGAGCGGGCTGGTCCTCATGTGCGACCACACCTACTGCTACACGCCGGTGGTGCAGCGGATCCGCGACATCGTCCAGTCGGGCGAGCTCGGCGACGTGCTGTTCGTCGACTCCGTGCGGATCAACCTCGGGCTCGTGCAGCCGGACGTCGACGTCCTCTGGGACCTCGCCCCGCACGACCTGTCCATCCTCGACTTCGTCCTGCCGGGCGGGCTCGTGCCCGAGGCGGTTGCCGCACACGGCGCCGACCCGATCGGTGCCGGGCGGGCCTGCATCGGCTACCTGACGATGCCGCTGCCCGGTGGCGCCATGGCGCACGTGCACGTCAACTGGCTGAGCCCGACGAAGATCCGCCAGATGGTCGTCGGGGGCAGCCGCCGGACCCTGGTCTGGGACGACCTCAACCCGCAGCAGCGGCTCAGCGTCTACGACCGGGGAGTCGACCTCGACCTCAGCTCGCGCACCGAGGACATGTCGGACCGGCGCGCCGCAGGGATCTCCTACCGGCTCGGCGACATGTACGCGCCGTCGCTGCCGGAGGTGGAGGCGCTCGGCAGCATGGTGGGCGAGTTCGCGGCCGCCATCCGCGAGGGACGACCGCCGCGGACCGACGGGGCGGGTGGCCTGCGCATCCTCGACGTGCTCGAGGCCTCGACCCGCAGCCTCAAGGACGGCGGACGGATGGTCGAGGTGGGCATGACCGACCGGAGCGAGACAGGAGCACTGGCATGAGCAGGCTGGACGGAGCACGGGTCCTCGTCACCGGCGGGGCCGGGACGATCGGCTCGACCATCGTCGACCAGCTGCTCGACGCGGGTGTCGCCCACGTCGACGTGCTGGACAACCTCGTTCGCGGACGCCGGGAGAACTTGGCCGCGGCCTTCTCGCGCGGCGGCGTGGCCCTCGTCGAGGGAGACCTGCGGGACCGCGACCTGGTGCACGACCTGACCCGGCCGACCGACATCGTCTTCCACCAGGCGGCCATCCGCATCACGCAGTGTGCCGAGGAGCCCCGGCTCGCCCTCGAGGTGCTCGTCGATGGCACGTTCAACGTGCTCGAGGCAGCGGCCGAGCACCGCGTCGACAAGCTCGTGCTGGCCTCGTCCGCCTCGGTGTACGGCCTGGCCGAGTCGTTCCCGACGACCGAGCGGCACCACCACCACAACAACGACACGTTCTACGGGGCGGCCAAGTCCTTCAACGAGGGTATGGCGCGCAGCTTCCGCGCGATGAAGGGCCTGGACTACGTGGCCCTGCGCTACTTCAACGTCTACGGCCCCCGGATGGACGTCCACGGGCTCTACACGGAGGTCCTGGTCCGGTGGATGGAGCGGATCGCCGACGGCCTGCCGCCGCTGATCTTCGGTGATGGGTCACAGACCATGGACTTCGTCTACACCGTCGACATCGCGCGGGCGAACATCCTCGCAGCGCTCTCGGACGTGCGCGAGGGGGTCTACAACATCGCCAGCGGCACCGAGACCTCACTGCTCGGGCTGGCCGAGGCCCTGCTGTCGGCGATGGACTCCGACCTCGGCGTCGAGCACGGCCCCGAGCGCGCCGTCAACGGCGTGACGCGGCGCCTGGCCGACGTGACCGCAGCCGAGCGGGACCTCGGCTGGCACGCCACGACAGACCTCGACACGGGTCTGCGCGAGCTCGTCGACTGGTGGCGGCCGCAGCGTGCGGCCGTCGCGGCCGGACGGAGGGCCTCGGCATGAGCCGGATCAACGTCATGCAGCCCTGGCTCGGCGAGGAGGAGATCGCTGCAGTCAGCGACGCCATCCGTTCCGGGTGGGTCGCCCAGGGGCCACGCGTCGGCGAGTTCGAGCGGGCCTTCGCCGACCGGATGAGCGCCCGGCACGCAGTTGCCGTGTCGAGCTGCACCACCGCGCTGCACCTGGCGCTCGTCGTCGCCGGGATCGGCAGCGGCGACGACGTCGTCGTCCCGTCGTTCTCCTTCATCGCCACCACCAACGCCCCGACCTACGTCGGTGCCCGGCCCGTCTTCGCCGATGTCGACGCCGAGACCGGCAACGTCACAGTCGACACAGTCAAGGCCGCGCTCACCGACCGGACCCGAGCGGTCATCGTCGTGGACCAGGGCGGCGTGCCCTGCGACCTGATGTCGATCAGGGCGTTGTGCGACCCGCTGGGGATCGTCGTGATCGAGGACGCGGCCTGTGGCGCCGGCTCGACGTACGACGGCGCCCCGGTCGGCGCGCGGGCGGACATCGCGTGCTGGTCGTTCCACCCGCGCAAGCTGCTCACCACCGGGGAGGGCGGGATGATCACGACCGCTCGCGCCGACTGGGCCGACCGGGCCCGGCACCTGCGCGAGCACGCGATGAGCGTCAGCGCCGCCGACCGGCACCGCAGCGTGCTGCCGCCCGCCGAGGACTACACCGAGGTCGG
>NZ_JBDIAQ010000217.1:0-4247 GCF_039812505.1 Intrasporangium sp.
TCAGTCGGACCCGCCGAGGTCGACGTGCAACGCCTCGTACACGAGGTCGCCCCCCATCCGCCGATGCCGCACGATCCGCGCGACGAGCTCACCGACCTCCTTGCGGAAGTCGGGCAGGTCGGCCACGGTCCCGCCGTGCTCCAGCACGGCGAGGTAGGCGCCGATCGCGTCGCGGTACTCGTCGTGCTCGCTCGTCAGCCGCTGGACCGCGGACGAGAGCCGCGGGTCGCTCGAGCGCAGGCTGTCGTGCAGGCCGCCGGGCGCCTCGGTGAGGTTGATGTGGTCGTCGAAGTCGTGGGACAGCTCGGCGAGCGCGGCCCGGACCCGTTCGCGCCACGCACCTCCCCTGGCCACCGGCGAGGCAAGGGCCGTGTCGAGCGCGGCAACGGACTCACGCAGCTCGGCGCGCTGGGCCCTGACCCGCTCGAGGTAGGTCGTCAATGTCGAGTCCATGGCCACCTCCAGTGCTCTTCTCCAATGCTGAAGGACGACGGGCCGGTCGGCAAGAGCGGGGTCACCGGCACCCACACTCCGGGCCCAACCCGGCGAAACCACCCTCCGGCCCCACCGTCGGAACCGTCGCGAGTGGGCGGCATACGGACGGGGACGACGTGGCCCCGGTGCCGCGCCGCGGGGCTGCCGCGACGGCCCCGGCCCGGGAACCTGAGGGTCACCTTCCCTCCCGCCGGGTCGGCACGGTATTTTCAACGGTAGCAACCGTATTTAAATGGAGGTCGTGATGGATCTGTCCATCCCGGGGCTGAGCGAACGCGACGAACGGCGCGTCGACACGCTCCAGGTCATCGTCAAGGAGGAGACACCGTTCCTGCCCAAGGTGGCCTTCACCCTGATCACCCTGGCCTCGGTCGGCGGGGCGGTCTTCACCGGCCTGGGCCTGGGGGTCTCCGGCGCGGGTCTGCTGGTGCGGTGGCTGTCCCTGTGGGCGGTCGCGCTGGCCGGCGGCTTCCTGGCGTGGCGGCTGCTCTACCTGCGGCGCGCCGAGAAGGGGGTCGACCAGGTGCGCGTCGATGCCCTGACCGGCGACCTGCTGCGCCGGGCCGACGAGGTCGGCCGCTGGGTCAGCCCCGTCGTGCTGCTCGGCGCGGCCGGGCCCTTCGTGGTGCCGGCACTCGCCGGGGAGCCGCTGCTGCGGTGGGGGATCGTCGCGGCGACCCTGGCCCTGGCCGGCCTGCTCGCCGTGGGGGTGGGACGGGGCGCGGTCGCCGGGCCGGCGCTGGCCCTGGTGGTGGCCCTGATCGCCGGGTGGGCCTACGCCGACGTCGGGCCCGACTGGGCTGCGGGCATCCGAGCGCTGCACCTGACCGCGTTCACCCTCTGGCTCGGCGGGGCACTGTGGAACATCGCCGTCGCCATGCCCGTGGGGCGGCGCCACCCGAACGTCGACGCGGTCCTGGCCGGGGCGCGCCAGCTGGACCGCTTCCGCTGGGTGGTGCGCTTCGTGCTCCCGACGATCATCGTGACCGGGCTGGTCATGGCCGACGCGTTCCGCGCCCTGCCGCTGGGCTGGTGGACGAGCTTCCCGGGCATCCTGATCCCGCTCAAGGTGCTGGCGATCATCGCCCTCGTCGTGGTCTTCATCACCTGTCCCCTGTTCCGGCACTGCTCGCCGGTCCAGGGAGTGTGCAACATCGACGACCTCGCCGAGCAGGAAGACCACCGATGACCACGCGCTTCCTGCTGGACAACCGGAGGACGCCCTGTGCGGTCGGGCTGATCCGGGCCGCCCAGCAGATCCGTGACCTGGCCCCGGGATCGGTGCTCGAGATCTGGAGCCGCGACCACTTCGCGCCGATGGAGATCCCCCTGTGGGCCGAGCGGGACGGCCACGCCGCCCGCAACCGAGGGCGGGCCGGGAAGTGGCCGTTCCGCTACTTCGTCTTCGAGGTCACCAAGGGAGAGTCGCGGCGCTCCGTTGCGTGAGCCGGTGGGGTGTCGGGTCCCGTCCGGTCATCGACGACCCTGCGGTCGGGGCCGCGACGATCAGGGGTGCTGTGGCAGGCGGGCACGTAGGGCACGCTGCGGCACGCGGGCGCGGTGCGGCAGGCGGGCGCGCCGTGACGGCCGGTCGCGCTGTCGCAGGCGTCAGTTCGTTGTCGACGGCGGCGCCGCGGTGGTGGACGGCGGCCCGCCCGACGGAGGGAGCGTAACCGTCGGGACGGACCGCGCGACCGGTCGCGGGGCATGGCTGTACGGGGAGGCGTCGTCACCGGGGTGGGTGACCAACCACGCCCCGACGACGAACACGAAGACGACGAACACCACGCCGGCCCGACCACCGCGCCAACCTCGCATAATGGAAGGCCTTCCTGGTGCCCCTCGTCACCTCGTTGTACTGCCCTGCTTCCGTGCCATGACGGTAGGCCGCGAGTCTGGGAGCACCGCGGGCACCACCTCCGGATCCGCTGTGAACGCATGCGTCCCGCCCCCCTCCCGTGCCCAGCCCGCCGGCACGTGGGCAGAATTGAGACGGGGTGGCACAGAACCGACGTACCGCCCGAGACCGACAAGCGGCCTCGGGCCGGTCCACGAGAGGAACACGATGAAACTGCACACGATCCCCATCCGGCTCGCGACGGGCGCCTACATCCTGCACTCCGGGCTGAGCAAGCGCGGCGCGAACGAGGAGCTGGCGGCCGGACTGCACGGCATGGCCGCGGGTGCGTACCCGGTTCTCAAGGACATCCCGCCGAAGCAGTTCGTCAAGGCGCTGTCCACGGTCGAGATGACCCTGGGCACGGCGCTGCTGACCCCGTTCGTCCCCCGCGGCGTGGCCGGGGCGATGCTGACCGGCTTCGCCGGCGGCCTCGTGGGGATGTACGCCCGCACCCCGGCGCTGCGCCGGCCGAACAGCATCTGGCCGAGCCAGCAGGGCACGGCGATCTCCAAGGACAGCTGGCTGCTGTCCATCGGGCTGAGCCTGCTGATCGACGCACTGACCGACCGCGGCTGAGCAGGCGCCGGGCGGTCGGCCGGTCGTGACGCCGGGCGGGTCGTGACGCTGGGCGGTCGCGGCCTCAGCCCTCCTCGGGGGGCCACGGCACGACCGGGCCGAGCAGTGCGTTCGCCCATGCGCCGTGCACCGACTCGTCGTCGCTCGGGTGGAAGATCCCGGCGAGGACGTCGCGATAGAGTCGCGACAGCTCGCTCGAGCTGAAGTACGACGAGCCGCCCGAGACGCGGATGCACTGCTCGACCACCCGCAGCGCCGTCTCGGTGGCCCGTGACTTGACTGCGGACAGCTGCGGCATCCACAGGCTGCCGCGGTCCGCGAGGGTGTCGACGTCGCGGGCGATCAGCTCGAGCTGCGGGTAGATCCCGTCGAGGGCCATGGCGGCGTCGGCGAGGCGCCAGCGGATGTCGGGGTCGTTGGAGTACGGGGCGCCGTTGTTCTTCAACGAGGTCCGGCGCCCGACCGTCTGCGTGGCGACCTCGACCGCGCGCTTGGCGATGCCCGTGTAGACCGACGCGAGGAGCACCTCGAAGTTGGCGAAGATGCCGAAGACGAACGGGTCCATCGTGGGCCCGGGCGGGATGCGGCGGACGATCCGGTCGGCAGGGGCATACGCCTGCTCGAGGACTGTCGTGCAGGACTGGCTGGCGCGCATCCCGAGGGTGTCCCAGTCGTCCTTGACGGTGACCCCCGGGTCGTCGCGGCGGACGAACCCGTAGACGGAGTGCGGGCCGTCCTCGCCCGAGCTGTCCGTGCCGAACGTGCCGAGCCGGGTCCAGGCCGGCGACAGGGAGGTGAAGATCTTCGTCCCGGTGAAGCGGTAGCCTCCCGCGCCGTCGGGCTCGGCTTGGCTGGACGAGCCGAAGAGCACCAGGTCGTTGCCGGCCTCGGAGATCCCGAAGCCGAAGACCTCACCAGCGGCCGCCTCCTCGAGGACGAAGTCCATCGACGAGTCTCCGTGTGCCCGAACGGTGTTCGCCACCCCCACCCAGACGTGGTGCATGTTCACGGCGAGCGCGGTGGCCGGCGCGGCACCGGCCAGGCGCATCTGTTCGAGGGTCAGCTGCTGCAGGGTGAGACCGGCGCCGCCGAGGTCGGCCGGGACCATCGCGGTGAGGTAGCCCGCCGCGCGCAGCTCGTCGAGGTCCTCGTCGAAGAAGCCGTTCTCGCGGTCGATCCGCGCGGCCCGCCCCCGGATCCGCTCGAGCAGGTCGTCCCCGAGGTATGCCGCTGGGCCGGCGTGGGTGGTCATCGTTCCTCCTGGTGCGGCTGGCTC
>NZ_JBDIAQ010000218.1:0-4126 GCF_039812505.1 Intrasporangium sp.
TGGCCGTCGTGGTCAGTCCTCGGCGCCCGCCTTCGTGTACCCGGCCGCCTCGGCATCCGCCGCGGAGGCGAACCAGACCTCCGCGACCGTCTGCTCGTACCACTGGCTGTCCGGCTCGTGGTAGAGCTTGGAGCTGGCGTTGCCCTTGACGGTGTAGCCCTCGGGGGCCGAGCCGTCCGATGTCGCGGGGGCGGCGCCCTGCGGCACGTCCACGGCCGGGGCGTCCGCCTCGGCGTCGCTGAAGGGCGCCTCGGTGTCGACGTCGCTCACGGGGGCCTCCGCGACGGTCGGTACCTCGGCCTCGGCGACAGCAGCCTGCTGCACGGCATCCCGGGCCGCGCGCTGGGTGGCCGCCTCGGCCTCCCGGACCGTGGCCTTCTTCGGCGACAGCGGCTCGCGGACCAGCTCGATCACCGCCATCGGGGCGTTGTCGCCCTTGCGCGGCCCGATCTTCGTGATGCGGGTGTAGCCGCCCTCGCGCTGCGCCATGTCCGGCGCGATCTCCGCGAACAGGCGGTGCACCGCGCCCTTGTCGCGCACGACCGTCAGGACGCGTCGACGCGCGGCGAGGTCGCCGCGCTTGGCGAAGGTGACGAGGCGCTCGGCGAACGGCCGCAGGCGCTTGGCCTTGGCCTCGGTCGTCGTGATCCGGTCGTTCTCGAACAGGGCCGTGGCCAGGTTGCTGAGGATCAACCGCTCGTGCGCGGGGCCGCCACCGACGCGGGGACCCTTGGTGGGGGAAGGCATTTCGTTCTCCTAGTGGGATCTGACCGGCCGAGGGCCGTCGTCAGGGGCGGTTGTCAGAGCTGTTCGTCCTCGACGTAGGACTCGTCGTCGTCGTCCTCGTCGTAGCCCTCGTCGTAGGCGTCCACGATGGCGGACGGGTCGAACCCGGGCGGGCTGTCCTTGAGCGCCAGGCCCATCCCGGACAGCTTCGCCTTGACCTCGTCGATGGACTTCGCGCCGAAGTTGCGGATGTCGAGCAGGTCGGCCTCACTGCGCCCGACCAGCTCGCCGACCGTGTGGATCCCCTCGCGCTTGAGGCAGTTGTAGGACCGGACGGTCAGGTCGAGGTCCTCGATGGGCAGAGCGAGATCGGCGGCGAGCGCGGCGTCGGTCGGCGACGGGCCCATGTCGATGCCCTCGGCCTCGACGTTCAGCTCACGCGCCAGACCGAACAGCTCGACCAGCGTCTTGCCCGCCGACGCGATGGCATCGCGCGGGGTCATCGAGCTCTTCGTCTCGACATCGACGACGAGCTTGTCGAAGTCGGTGCGCTGCTCGACGCGGGTCGCCTCGACCTTGTAGGTCACGGCCAGGACCGGACTGTAGATCGAGTCGACCGGGATGCGCCCGATCTCCTGGTCGCCGGACTTGTTCTGCTGCGCCGAGACGTAGCCGCGGCCGCGTTCGACGGTCAGCTCCATCTCGAGCTTGCCCTTGTCGTTCAGGGTCGCGATGTGCAGGTCGGGGTTGTGCACCTCGACGCCGGCCGGCGGGGTGATGTCACCCGCGGTGACCTCCCCCGGCCCCTGCTTGCGCAGGTACATCACGACCGGCTCGTCGTGCTCCGAGGAGACGACGAGGCCCTTGATGTTGAGGATCATCTCGGTGACGTCCTCCTTGACCCCCGGCACGGTGGTGAACTCGTGCAGGACCCCGTCGATGCGGATCGAGGTGACCGAGGCACCCGGGATGCTCGAGAGCAGGGTGCGACGCAGGCTGTTGCCGAGCGTGTAGCCGAAGCCCGGCTCGAGCGGCTCGATGGTGAAGCGGCTGCGGTTGTCCGCGACGACTTCCTCGGAGAGCACGGGACGCTGTGCGATGAGCACTGGTTTCTTCCTTCCCGTTCGCGACCGCTATTTGACGCGAACGAAACTGCCCGGTCTGGATCCGGGCGGCCGGGGGTCGGCTCTGTCTGCGACCCCGGCCCCGATGTGAAGGTGCGGTATGCCGCCCAGCTGCCTGGGCGGCGTACCGGCCCTTCGGCTGTCAGTCCTTCGAGTAGAGCTCGACGATCAGCTGCTCGGCGAGCTGCGTGTCGATCTGCGCCCGCACCGGGAGCTGGTGGATCAGGACCTGCAGCGACCCCTCGACGACCTGCATCCAGGCCGGGACGGGACGCTCCCCGTAGGTCTGGCGGGCCAGCTCCATCGGGAAGGTCTGCAGCGACTGCTTGCGGATCGTGATGATGTCGTACTGCTCGACGCGGTAGGACGGCACGTCGACGCGCACGCCGTTGACCTCGAAGTGGCCGTGCGTGACGAGCTGGCGGGCGTGCCGACGCGTGCGGGCCAGGCCCGCGCGGTAGATCACGTTGTCGAGGCGCGACTCGAGGATCTGCAGGAGGTTCTCGCCGGTCTTGCCGGGGCGGCGCGCCGCCTCCTTGTAGTAGCGGAGGAACTGCTTCTCCATGACGCCGTAGGCGAAACGGGCCTTCTGCTTCTCCTGGAGCTGGAGCAGGTACTCCTTCTCCTGGATGCGCCGGCGGCCGTGCTGGCCGGGCGGGAAGGGACGCAGCTCGAAGTTCTTGTCGCCGCCGACCAGGTCGACCTTGAGGCGACGCGACTTCTTGGTGATGGGGCCGGTGTACCGAGCCATGGTCTATCTACTCCTTCTGGTCCCGGTCAGACGCGGCGGCGCTTGGGCGGACGGACGCCGTTGTGCGGCGTGGGGGTGACATCGCTGATGGCACCCACCTCGAGGCCGGCGGCGGTGAGGGAACGGATCGCCGTCTCGCGGCCCGAGCCCGGGCCCTTGACGAACACGTCGACCTTGCGCATGCCGTGCTCCATCGCGCGGCGCGCAGCGGCCTCGGCGGCCATCTGGGCGGCATACGGCGTGGACTTGCGCGAGCCCTTGAAGCCGACCTGGCCGGCGGAGGCCCACGAGATCACGGCGCCGGTCGGGTCCGTGATCGAGATGATGGTGTTGTTGAACGTGCTCTTGATGTGGGCGTGCCCGTGGGCGACGTTCTTCTTCTCCTTACGACGGACCTTCGTCGTACGAGCCTTGGGGGGCATGTCTCTCCTACTTCAGAACTTCGGTGTCGGTGGGATCCGTTCGCCGGGGCGAGGGGGTCACTTGGCCTTCTTCTTGCCGGCCACGGTGCGCTTGGGGCCCTTGCGGGTACGCGCGTTGGTCTTGGTGCGCTGACCGTGCACGGGCAGGCCACGACGGTGCCGAAGACCCTGGTAGGAGCCGATCTCGACCTTGCGGCGGATGTCGGCCTGCACCTCGCGGCGCAGGTCGCCCTCGAGGCGGTAGCTGCCCTCGAGGTGGTCACGCAGGGCGACGAGGTCGGCCTCGGTGAGGTCCTTGACGCGGGTGTCGGGGTTTACCCCGGTGGCAGCCAGCGTCTGCTGGCTGCGGGTGCGACCCACTCCGAAGATGTAGGTCAGGGCGACCTCGACGCGCTTGTCGCGCGGCAGGTCGACTCCAACAAGACGAGCCATGTCGTCGGTTCTCTTTCCTGTGTCGCGGAGGTCTGGTGCAGTCACCGGTCCGGTGCGACTCGCTCGTCGCGCCCCGTCGCCGGGGCTCCGGTCCCCGGCCTCCGTGCCGGGGGTGACGTCCTGCGCCGACGAGGTGGTCGGTCGTCAGGGGCCGGGTGCTGCGGTGTTCACTTGTGGTGGCGTGCTGTCGAAGCTGCTCCGACAGTGCTGGGGTCGGTGAGCCTGTTCAGCCCTGGCGCTGCTTGTGGCGCAGGTTCTCGCAGATCACCATGACCCGCCCGTTGCGGCGGATCACCTTGCACTTGTCGCAGATCTTCTTGACGCTCGGCTGAACCTTCATCTGCCTGCTGTCTCTAGCGATCTCTACTGGGCGTGCCGGCCTGCCGGAGCGGGTCGGCGGTCTTGCATCGAGCGGTACTGCTCAGCGGTAACGGAAGACGATCCGGCCGCGGGTCAGGTCATAGGGCGAGAGCTCGACGACGACCCGGTCCTCGGGGAGGATCCGGATGTAGTGCTGACGCATCTTGCCCGAGATGTGGGCGAGCACCTTGTGACCGTTGCTCAGCTCGACCCGGAACATCGCGTTCGGGAGAGCCTCGACGATCGTGCCCTCGATCTCGATGACGCCGTCCTTCTTGGCCATGTCCTCCGTCTATCTTCCGTCTATCTTC
>NZ_JBDIAQ010000219.1:0-4070 GCF_039812505.1 Intrasporangium sp.
AGCCGCCGCGTTGGCCAGGGTTCGCCGCCCTAGGCCGGCGACCCGCACCACCCGGTCCTGCACGACGGGCTGGACGGCGACCAGGTGCGCGCCGCCCTGCTCGGTCGTGGTCACCAGGTAGGCGAAGTCGTGCCGGCCGGCCGCCGCGGCGAGCTCGGCCAGGTCGATCGGGATGCTCATGGCACCACGCTATGCCTCCCGGCCCGCTCCGCCTCCCCGCGCGGGCGACGACCCCGGCCCGTGCCGACGGACGACCGTTGCTCGACGACACGCCGGTGGACAGGCCTGTCCGACGCCGGCCCGAGGACCAATGGTCGTCGGTCTGCACGCGGCGCCGCCGCGCCGGGCATGGGCCCGACGAAGCGGGGCGAGTCAGGGCCAGCGGGCCCAGACCGTGGTGTCCGTCGGCACCGCCCCACCCGGACCGAGCGGGCCGGAGGCGACCAGCACCGCGGCGCCCTCGGGCAGCCGCACCGGGTCGGCGCCGAGGTTGGCCACCACCAGTACCCGGGCCCCCTCGGGACCGGTGCTCTCGAGCGCGACGACGTGGGCGGCATACCCCTCGACGAGGGCGAGCGACCCGCGCCCCAGGCCCAGCTCGCGGCGCAGGCGCAGCAGCGTGCGGTAGAGCTCGAGCGTCGAGCCGGCCACCCTGAGCTGCTGGTCGACCGCGTAGTCGCCGTAGACCTCCGGCTGCGGCAGCCAGGTGTGGGCCGACGGCCCGAAGCCGAAACCCGGCGCGTCCCGGAGCCAGGGCATCGGGACGCGACAGCCGTCGCGGCCGAGCTCCGCACCCCCGGAGCGCAGGTACGTCGGGTCCTGCCGGGACGAGTCGGGCATCGCCGTCGACTCGGGCAGCCCGAGCTCCTCGCCCTGGTAGAGGTAGGCACCCCCCGGCAGGGCGAGCATCAGCGTGGTCGCGGCACGCGCCCGCCTCAGGCCGAGGGCCCGGTCCGGCTGGGGGTCCCCGGCGCCGATCCCGTTGCGGCGCCTCGTCCCCGGTGCGTACCCGAGTCGCGTCGCGTGCCGCACGACGTCGTGGTTGGACAGCACCCAGGTCGCCGGCGCCCCGACGGCGTCGGTGGCCGCGAGCGAGGCCCGGATGACCGCGACGAGGTCCGCCGCGATCCAGGGGGCGAGCAGGAAGTCGAAGTTGAAGGCCTGGTGCATCTCGTCCGGGCGGGTGTAGCGCGCGGCCCGCTCCGGGGGCTCGACCCAGGCCTCGGCGCAGAGGATGCGGGCCGGAGTCCCGTAGGAGTCGCAGACCGCGCGCCACGACCGGTAGATCTCGTGGACGCCGTCCTGGTCCCAGCAGGGGGAGTGGTGGGTCGGCACCGGCGCGGCCCGGTCCCGGACGTGGGCCGCGGCCTCCTCCGCATCGTCGAGCGGGTCGGTCGGCCTCGTCCAGTCGGGCAGGCCGGGCTGCTTGACCAGCCCGTGCGCGACGTCCACGCGGAAGCCGTCGACCCCCCGGTCGAGCCAGAAGCGCAGTACCGACTCGAACTCGGCGCGCACCTCGGGACTGGCCCAGTTGAAGTCGGGCTGCTTCACGTCGAACAGGTGCAGGTACCACTGGCCCGGCCGGCCGTCGGGCTCGGTCACCCGGGTCCAGGCCGGTCCGCCGAAGACGGACTCCCAGTTGTTCGGGGGCCTCGTGCCGCCCGGGCCCCGGCCGGGCCGGAAGTAGTAGCGCTCGCGCTCCGGGGAGCCCGGAGCGGCCGCGAGGGCCGCCCGGAACCAGGGGTGCTCGTCGGAGGAGTGGTTCGGCACCAGGTCGACGATCACCCTCAGGCCCAGCGCGTGGGCCCGGGCCACGAGGGCGTCCGAGTCGGCCAGCGTGCCGAAGCGCGGGTCGACGTCGCGGTAGTCGGCGACGTCGTAGCCGGCGTCGGCCTGCGGGCTCGGGTAGAAGGGGGAGAGCCAGATCGCGTCGACACCCAGCTCGCACAGGTACTCCAGCCGGGCCGTGATCCCGGGCAGGTCACCCAGGCCGTCGCCGTCGGAGTCGGCCCACGAGCGGGGATAGATCTGGTAGCTGACGGCCGAACGCCACCAGGCCGGGTCGCGGTCCATCGGGTGCAGGGGAACGCCGGCTCGGATGACGGGATGCGGGAGGCTGCGGGGCACGGGCCTCAGTCTGCGGCCCTCGATGGCGGGATGCCAGCCGCGCAAGGCCTTGGAGACGTGGTCGTTGTCGGGGTCGACTGGTAGGCATGGATCATGCACTTCGGGTTCGTCGTCCCGTATGCCGCTGAGCGGGCTTTCGTGGACCTCGCCGGGTTGGGCGAGCGGCAGGGTTGGGACGGCGTCTTCACGTGGGAGGCGCTCTACGGGGTGGACGCCTGGGTGACGCTCGGAGCGGCCGCGATCACGACCGAACGGATCCGGCTCGGCACCCTGTTGACGCCCGCTTCGCGCCACCGGCCGTGGGACCTCGCGAGCCGGGTGGGCTCGGTCGACCGGCTCAGCGGCGGGCGGGTCGTCATGTCGGTCGGCCTCGGGGCGCTGCACGACGGCTGGCTCGCCTTCGAGGCCGACGAGGGGCGGGCCGCGCGAGCCCGCAAGCTGGACGAGTCGCTCGCGATCTTCGCCGGGCTGCTCGAGGGTGGGCAGCCGTTCTCCTACGAGGGCCGCTACTACTCGGCGCGGCCCAACACGTTCATGCTGCCGCCGCTGACTCCGTCGCGGCCGCACCCGCCGGTGTGGGTCGTCGGGGCGCAGACGCCCGGTCCGGGGCGCCAGCGCTCGCTCGAGCGGGCCGCGCACTGGCAGGGCCTGATCCCGGCCCTCGGCGGCGAGGGCAGCGGCGGGGTGCGGCGGGTCGAGGACTTCGCCGCTCACGTCGCGGCCGTGCGGGCGATCCGCGATGAGCAGGGGCTGCCCTGGCCGGGTTACGACGTCGTGGTCGAGGCCGACTCGTACGGCCGGTTCGCCGCGCTCGAGCCGACCGACCGGTCGGCCTGGGTCGATGCGGGGGCGACGTGGTGGATCGAGAGCTGGTGGGACGTTCCGCAGGGGCCCGAGGGTCTGGCCGAGGTGCGTCGCCGGGTCGCGGCCGGCCCACCGGTAGCCTGACTGTCTGACCCCCGTGCTGCGAAGGAGACGACGATGTCCGACGACCTGGTCCGGCTGGCCGTGATCGAGGGCTTGGCCACCGTCGAGCTCAACCGGCCCGAGGCGTCCAACGCGCTCAGCCTGCCGTTGGCCCGGCAGCTGGAGACCGTCGTCGAGCGGCTGGCCGGGCCGGACGTGCACGCCGTGCTGCTGACCGGCGCGGGCAAGCGCTTCTGCGCCGGTGGCGACGTCCGCTCGTTCGTCGCCGCCGAGGACCAGTCGGCCTTCCTGGAGGAGCTCGCGAGCACCGCGGACCGGGCGTTGCAGCGGCTGGCCGAGCTCGACAAGCCCGTCGTGGCGGCAGTCCAGGGTGCTGTCGCGGGTGCGGGACTGGCCGTCATGCTCAGCTGCGACGTGATCGTGGCCGCGGCCGGCACCAAGTTCGTCACGGCCTACGCCGGGATCGGGCTGACCCCCGACTGCGGCCTGTCCTGGCTGCTGCCGCGTGCCGTCGGCCAGCAGCGCGCCCTCGAGCTGCTGCTGACCGGGCGCACCCTCACGGCCCGGGAGGCCTGCGACTGGGGCCTGGTCACCGAGGTCGTCGACGATGCCGCACTGCCGGGCCGGGCTCGAGAGCTCGCGGCCGCCCTCACGACGGGTCCGTGGACGGCGCTCGGGCAGGCGCGCCGCCTCGTCCGGTCCTCCTACGCGGCCTCCCGGGCGCAGACGGGTGCCGACGAGGCGCGCACCATCGCCGCGGCCGTCCGGACCGAGCAGGCCCAGCGGCTCATCGGGGCCTTCGTGTCGCGTTGAGTCTCGGCGTGACGTCGTCGGCAGGGACGTCACGAGGGTCTGGGCGCCGGGAGCAGGACTGGGTCGGCCGGCAGTCGGGCGTGCGGTGTCGGGTCAGCCGGTGCGGTCGGGGAGCTGCCGGGGTTCCGTGCGGCACGACCGGCGTCGGCGCCGCGCGGGTGGGGCGGCTGGGACTGGTGTGGCTGGGCGTTGGTCTGGTCGCG
>NZ_JBDIAQ010000220.1:0-4057 GCF_039812505.1 Intrasporangium sp.
TCCACGAGGACCATCCAGTTCCCGGAGTTGTCGCGCATCAGGGCCTCCACGCCGTACGGGCGCTCCTCCGGCGGCTGGACGAACTCGACGCCCTTGGCCGACAGCTCCTCGTAGGTGGCTCGACAGTTGTCTACGCTGAGCCCGATTCCGGGCAGCCCACCGGAGTCCTGGGCCCGCTGCATGGCGCCGATCAGGTCGTCCGACAGCGGCTTGCTGGGCGTGGTGAGGTGCACCCGGAGCTCCGGCTGCGAGGGGTGCACCACCGTGCACCAGCGGAAGTCGGGTCCGAGCTGGATGTCCTCCTTGGCGACGAAGCCGAGGACGTCGGTGTAGAAGGCCAACGAGGCGTCGATGTCCTTCACCCAGACGCTGACCAGTGAGACGTTGGTGATCATGCCGAAACCCTAGGATCCGGCCGGCCCGGTCCGCTTCTCCTGCGTTGCGGACCCGGCACGGCGCTCGGCCAGCCCCCACATGAAGACGTAGCAGCCGGGAATCCGGGGCGCCCCGTCCCGGGCCCAGCGCGCCTGGAACTCGCTCGGTGTCTCCCCGGTGATCTCGGTGAACCGGCTGCTGAACGACCCGAGGCTGGAGAACCCCACCGCGAAGCAGACCTCGGTGACGGTCAGGTTGGTGGTCCGGAGCAGGTCCTGGGCGCGCTCCACGCGCCGCTCCGACAGATAGGCAGCAGGCGTCCGGCCGTAGGCGGCGCGGAACAGCCGCAGGAAGTGGTACTTGCTCACCATCGCCACCGCGGCCAGGTCCGCCAGCGCCACTGGCTCCGCATAGTGCCGGTCGAGGTGGTCTCGCGCCCGGCGCAGGTCGGCGAGCCGGTCGTCGGGAACCCGCGGATCAGGCATCCGGCAACGCTAGCCGCCATCCGGATGCCGCCGCACCACCTTGCCTCAAACGATCGGCCCGGCGCCGACACGGTCGGGAGGGATGGGCTCAGGTGGCCGTGACCCCGGCGTCCGGCGCGTCAGGAGCGGCAGGGCCACCTCGTCCACGATGGCCTCGATGAGGGCGTCCGCGACGGGCGCGCCGCGGGTCAGGAAGTCGATCCGCAGCAGCGCCTGCGGGGCCTGCATCGCCTGGCCCGCAGGTGCGTCCACGACGGGCTCCCCGCGGTCCCGGGCCGCGTCGAGGATCCGGGTGAGCGCCGTCACGCCACGCCCGCGGGAGAGCAGGCCGGGCGTCGGGCGGTCCTGCGACACCAGCGATTCCGAGAGCAGCCCCCGGTAGATCTCCCCCGCGGGGCCGGCCATGCGGTCGGCGCCCTGGCGCAGCCAGGCGATCAGGTCGGCCCGCAGCGGGCCGGTCGTGGGCACCGGCTCGTCGTCGTGCAGGTGGTAGGCGGCGGCCATGGCCAGGGCGGCCTTGTCGGGCCACCGCCGGTAGAGCGAGTACTTGCCCGCACCGGCCCGACGGGCCACTCCCTCGACGGTCAGCGCCGCGTAGCCCACCTCAGCCAGCTCGGCCACCGTCGCGTCGAGGATCGCGTTCTCGAGCACCGCCCCCCGGCGCCGCGGGCGGGCCCGCGAGGCGGCGGTCACGGCTGGCCCGGCGTCCACGGGGCCGGGGTGACCTCGCCGAGGTCGCCGTCGACGCTCACCAGCTGCCCGTCCACCAGTGCGGTGGTGCCGTTCCCGGTCCCCAGCACCGCGGGAATCCCGTACTCCCGAGCGACGATCGCCGCGTGTGAGCCGATCCCCCCGTGGTCGACGACCACCCCGACGGCGCGCTGGAACAACGGCGTCCAGGACGGGTTGGTCGTCGCGCAGACGAGCACCTCGCCGGCGCGCAGCGTGCCGAAGCCGTCCGGGCTCCGGACGATCCGCACCCGGCCCGTGGCCCGCCCGCCGCCGCCGGGGGTGCCGAGCGCGAGCGCGGAGGCCGAGCCCGCGCGGTGCGGGTAGAGCGTCGTGGTCGCGATCAGCGGCGTGCTCGCCAGCTCGGCGTATGCCGCTGAGCGCCGTGCCGCAATCGCCCGCGGCGTGTTCGTGGTGGCCTCGCCCCCCGCGCCCGGCGCCAGGGTACGCAGCTCGTCGAGGGTGAGCAGCCACACGTCCTCGGGGTCCGCCAGGTCACCGGCCGCAGCCAGCCGGCGGCCGGCCTCGATGATCGCCCGGCGCACCGGCGGCATGGTGCGGGTCAGCTCGAAGTGGGTGTCCTCCCGGCAGGCGACACCGGCGGCGGCGCGGTCGGCCAGGCGGCGGATCCACTTGGGCGGCAAGCGACCCGGGGTGGCGGCCGGCAGGTCTGGACCTGTGTCCAGCGCGGCTGCGTCGGGGAGCAACGCCTGGACCAGACCCAGCACCGTGTCTGGCGAGTCGCGCCAGCACGGATCGCGCACCAGCAACAGGCTGGTCGTCTCTCGATGACCGTAGGTGGCCAGGAACCGCTCGAGCTCGCCCCACCACTCCAGGACCTCCGGCTGGGACCGGGCCTCGGCCCTGACGCGCTCGTACTTCCCCGCCGCGAGCGGGTCCCCAAGCGTCGGGATCAGGGCCGCGTCCCGGGCCAGGTCGGCCAGGGCCCGGTTCGCGGCGGTCGTCATCGTCGGCGCACCGCCGATGAGCCGATGCGCGAGCTCGGGACTGCCGGTCAGCCGCGTGGCGGCCAGCAGCCGCGCCAGCGCGACGAACCCGGCGGGCAGGTAGGCGACGCGCAGGGCGGTGACCAGGTCGACCAGCCGGGCCGCCCGCCCGGGCACCGCCGTGAGCTCGTGCCACGACAGCCGCGGCAGGTCCAGTGCGTCGAGCGCCGCGACCCCGTCGCGGTACAGCCGGAGTCGCGGGTCGCCGGCCCAGTCCTGCGCCGCGCCGCGCAGGCCCCGCCTCACCGTGCTCGCGAGCCGCACCGGGGTGCAGCGGGTCGCGTGCGGGCTGGGCGGGACGAACTCCTGCACGATGGCGTCGCGCGCCGGCAGCGCGTCGCGCAGCCCCACCTGCACTCCCGCCATCCCGTCGAGCATCTCGTCGACGTGCCGGCCGAGCGTGGGCAGGATCCACGCCGTCAGCTCCATCGGGTACGGCCGCCGGGGCAGCAGCTCGACCAGGACCGGTCCGGCGAAGCGCTGGAACCGGTTCAGCCTGATCGGGGCGGGGGGCAGCGCGGTCATCGCCCGAGACTGGACGATGCGGAACCGCCCCGCGTGACAGGCCCATTCGACGTCCTGCGGCGAGCCGAAGTGCGCCGCGATCAGCCGTCCGGTGCGGGCCAGCGCAGCCGCGTCGGCATCCGTCAGGACGATGGCCGAACGGGAGCGCTCGCCGCGCCCACGGCTCCGCTCCACGACCCGGCCGTCGCTGGTCACCACCAGCTGCTCCGGGGTGACCGCCCCCGAGACGACCGCCTCGCCCAGCCCCTCGCTCGCGTTGATGACGACCCGGTCCCGGGCGCCGGTCACCGGGTCGGCGGTGAACATGACCCCAGCGGTGTCCGCCGGCACCATGCGCTGCACGACCACCCCCATCGCCACGTCGGCCGGATCGATGCCGAGGCGCACCCGGTACGCGACGGCGCGCTCGGACCACAGCGACGCCCAGCAGTCCCGGACCGCCGTGAGCACGGCCTCGGCGCCCTCGACGTCGAGGTAGGTGTCCTGCTGCCCCGCGAAGGTGGCGCCGGGCAGGTCCTCCGCCGTCGCGCTCGAGCGGACCGCGACCGCCCCGCCCCCGAGCGCCGCGTAGGCCTGCGTGATCGCCGCGGCGACCTCGGGAGGTGGCGGGATGTCCCGGATCTCGTCCGCTGACAGGGCGCCACGGGCCGCCTGTCGATAGGCGGTGGTGGTGACCACGAAGCCCCCGGGCACGTCGAAGCCGGCGCCGAGCAGCTCGCCGAGGTTGGCCGCCTTGCCGCCCACGGCCGGAAGGTCCACGGCCCGGACGGCACTGAGATCGACACTGAGGTCGGCGCAGTGAGCCGTCATCGACCCAGCGTACCAGGTAATGAACGGTGCGTTCACTACAACCTTGGCACAGACGTGCCGCGGGATGCCGCCGACCCGG
Source organism: Intrasporangium sp. (assembly GCF_039812505.1). Classification (GTDB taxonomy): domain Bacteria; phylum Actinomycetota; class Actinomycetes; order Actinomycetales; family Dermatophilaceae; genus Intrasporangium_A. The sequence goes on from NZ_JBDIAQ010000220.1 coordinate 4,011, forward strand.
CTCCCGAGGCAACCGGCGGCGCGAACCGGGCTGGGCGGCATACAAGC
>NZ_JBDIAQ010000221.1:0-4041 GCF_039812505.1 Intrasporangium sp.
CATGCTCACCTGCGGCCCCACCACCCTCAAACTCCCATACCACAGGTGAGTCGACCCACATTCATGTCAGGAGAGCCACATATGCCGCCGACGCCGCTGCACGCCCGCACGCACCTCTCCTCATCGAGAGTGCAGCCTTCTCGGGGGTCGAGAGGCCCGAGCACTGAGCCCTCGATCGCGACTTCTGCACTGTGGATCGGGAATGCTGCACTGTCGATCGGGAATGCTGCACTGTCGATCGGGGTGGGGGTCGGGTGGGAGTGCTCTCGATGGTGCGGCGTGGAGGGGGTGAGCGGCATACCGGCCCGTCGGGGAGGATGGGCGCATGACGCTCCACGCAGACGACTACCAGGCCCGGCGCGACCGCTACGAGCACATGTCCTACCGCCGGGCCGGCCGCTCGGGGCTCGACCTGCCGGCCGTCTCCCTCGGGCTGTGGCACAACTTCGGCGACGACGTGCCGCTGGAGCGGCAGCGGGCGATCCTGCGGCGCGCCTTCGACCTGGGGGTGACCCACTTCGACCTGGCCAACAACTACGGGCCCCCGTACGGCAGCGCCGAGTGCAACTTCGGCACGATCTTCGCGCAGGACTTCAGGCGTTACCGCGACGAGCTGGTCCTGTCGACGAAGGCCGGCTACGACATGTGGCCGGGCCCGTACGGGCAGGGCGGCGGCTCGCGCAAGTACCTGCTGTCCTCGCTCGACCAGTCACTGCGACGGATGGGCGTCGAGTACGTCGACATCTTCTACTCGCACCGCTTCGACGAGACGACGCCGCTCGAGGAGACCATGGGCGCGCTCGACGCGGCGGTCCGCGCGGGCAAGGCGCTATATGCCGGGATCTCGTCGTACTCCGGGGCGCGCACCGGCGAGGCGGTCGCCATCCTGCGCGACCTCGGCACGCCGCTGCTCATCCACCAGCCGAGCTACTCCATGCTCAACCGCTGGGTCGAGCACGACCTGCTCGACGTGCTCGAGGACGAGGGCGTCGGCTGCATCGCCTTCTCGCCGCTCGCGCAGGGGATGCTGACCGACAAGTACCTGCACGGCATACCCGTCGGGTCGCGGGCCGCGCAGCACAAGTCGCTCTCACCGGACCTGCTGACCGACGCGGCCCTCGCCCACGTGCGGGCGCTCAACGAGATCGCGGCCGGGCGGGGGCAGTCGCTGGCCCAGCTGGCGCTCGCCTGGGTGCTGCGCGACCCGCGGGTCACCTCGGTGCTGGTGGGCGCCTCGTCGGTCGCCCAGCTCGAGGACAGCCTCGGCGCGCTCGAGCACCTCTCGTTCGACGAGGCCGAGCTCGCCCGGATCGAGCAAGACGCCGTCGAGAGCGGGATCAACATCTGGCAGCGGTCCAGCTCGTTCTGAGGGCCGCGCGCTGAGGTCGGGCCGTGGCGCCGGCCCCGGTCGTCACGGTAACCCCGGCCGTCACGCCGACCCGGCCCGACGGGCGCGGGGCGCTCACGCCGTGTACGTACGGACGCAACAAGTCCGCCCGGCCCCGACCCGCCACGCACGACTGGAGCCGACGACCCCGACTTGTTGTGTCCGTAGGTACGGGACGGGCCGTGGAGGGCCACGCGACGAAGCCGCGGGTCGCGGACTCCCCAGGTGCGCGCCGAGGCTCAGCCCAGCCGCACGCTCACGGTGGCGAAGCCCGAGGCCGGATAGGTCGCGAGCGTCCGCTCGGTGCCGGGGGCCGGCTCGATCCGGCTGGTCGCGTCGAGCAGTGCGTCGAGCACCTCGTGCAGCTCGAGCCGGGCGAGCGGCGCACCCGGACAGTCGTGCAGGCCGCGACCGTAGAGCAGGTTGTCGGCCGGGTCGCGGTCCAGCCGGAACTCGTCCGGGTCGCCGAAGACCCGCTCGTCCCGGTTGGCCGAGGCCCAGAGCACGATGACCCGCTCCTCGGCCGGGATCTTCCGCCCGGCGATGGTCACCTCGCCCGTCGTGCGACGCCGGTTCGAGATCAGCGGCGCGTGGATGCGCAGGATCTCGTCCGTCGCGGCCACCAGCAGCGAGCGGTCGGCCCGCAGCCGGTCCTGCACCTCGGGGTGGGTGGCGAGGAACTCGACGATGATGCCGACGCTCGCGGCGATGGTGCCGAGCTCCCCCACCGTCCAGTTGCGCACGATCGCGACGATCTCCGCGTCGTCGAGCGGGCGGCCGTCGACGCGCTCGGTCAGCAGTGCCGCGGTGACGTCGTCGGGGTCGGCGCCATCCGCGCGGCGCAGGTCGAGCTGCTCGCGGATGTACCCGTCGAACTCGAGCGCGACCGCGTGCATGGCCTGCCGGTCCATCGACAGAGTGGCCCGGTGGTTCTTGCCGGTCCACTCCCGCAGCGGTTCGCGCAGCGAGTCGGGCCAGCCCATGAACCCGCACGTGACGGCGTTGGCGAACGGCTCCGCCAGCGCCGACATGACCTCGACCTGTCCCGGCACCCGCAGGTCGCCCACCACGGAGTGGGCGAGCGCCCGGCAGTGCGGCTCGAAGTGGGCGAGCCGCTCGGCGGTGAAGTAGCGGTCGACGATCTGCCGGTAGGGACGGTGCCGCGGCTCGTCCATGCCGTTCGGGACGGCCGGGTAGGCCGACACGACGTTCGAGAATCCAGCCGGGTCGTCGAGGATCCGCACGGTGTCGGCATGCCCGAACACCGTCCAGTTGTGCTGTGCGCCATACGCGATCGGGCATTGCGCGCGCATGGCGTCGTAGGCGGCGACCTGGTCGGCGAGCACCTCCGGCGCCCGCGGGTCCCAGTCGATCTCGCGCGTGTCCAAACCGGTCCGTTCGGTCATCTTCGCTCCCACTGTCATCGCCCTGTCGAACTGTCACCCACTATTGAACCGCGTTGTCGATAAGGAGGATTGGCGCGCATGGCGTGTCGGTCGAGGCGCGCCGGCCGCAGCGGTCAGCCGTGGCTGGCACCGATCTGGTGCGGCAGCGCCGGCGGCTCCTCGACGAGGCCGTGATGGTGGTGGATCGGTCCGGCCAGCCCGCCGAGCCGCTGCCCGCGGCCACCCCACCGGTCCAGGATGATCTCTGCCGCGATGCTGATCGCCGTCTCCTCCGGGGTCCGCGCCCCGAGGTCGAGCCCGACGGGCGAGTGCATCCGGGCGAGCTCGTCCTCGGTCAGCCCGGCCTCCCGGAGCCGGTCGAGACGGTCGGCATGGGTACGGCGCGACCCCATCGCGCCGATGTAGGCGACCTCGGGCAGCCGCAGGGCGATCTCGAGCACGGGCACGTCGAACTTCGGGTCGTGGGTGAGCACGCAGATCACGGTCCGCGGGTCGATCCGCCCCGCGTCGACCTCCTCGCGCAGGTACTCGTGGGGCCACCGCACGATGACCTCGTCGGCCACCGGGAAGCGGGACTTGGTGGCGAACACCGGCCGCGCGTCGCACACCGTCACGTAGTAGCCCAGGAAGCTGCCGACCTTGGCCACCGCGGCCGCGAAGTCGATCGCCCCGAACACGAGCATCCGGGGCCTGGGCGCGTACGACGCCACGAACACCCGCATCCCCTCGCCGCGCCGCTCTCCGTCCGGACCGTAGGTGAGCAGGCCGGTGCTCCCCTGGGCCAGCATCCCGCGGGCGTCGTCGAGGACGGCGGCGTCGGCGCGCGGCGAGCCCAGCGTCATACCGGCGTATGCCGCTGAGCCGGCCGGCGCTCGCGTGTTCCCCGAAGCCGCACTCCCGATGCCAGATGCTGCACTCTCGATCGGCAATGTTGCACTGTCGATCGGGACTGCTGCACTGTCGATCGGCAATGTTGCACTGTCGATCGGCAATATTGCACTGTCGATCGGGGGGGTGTCGTCGCCCTCGTCCTCCTCGGCGTCCTCCGGGTGGATGACCAGCCGGCGGCCGAGCCAGGCGGGGTCCGGATGCTCGACCACGGTGGCGACCGCGACGGGCCGGCCCGCCTCGATGTCGGCGGCGACCTGACCGAGCTCCGGATAGGTCTGCTTGGAGACCTTCTCGACGAAGACGTCCATGATCCCGCCGCAGGTCAGGCCCACGGCGAAGGCGTCGTCGTCGCTGACG
>NZ_JBDIAQ010000222.1:0-3998 GCF_039812505.1 Intrasporangium sp.
ACCCGAGGTACACCGTCGTGCCGCAGCGCCAGCGGCTGGACGAGAAGGGCCCGACCCGGATCACCTGATCACCCCCCCTCATCGAGAGTGCACAACTCGTGATCGAGAGGGCAGTCGCCACGCGGGCAGGGTCCCCGGTCGACCGCGAAAGGTGCACTGTCGATTGCGAAACCTGCTCTCTCGACCGGGAGACGATCGATCACCGCGCTGCGGCGCATCCGAAAGCTGCTCCGTCCCGGGTTCGGTGACTTGTGGCCGTGGGGAGCCGGGCTGTCGTGGTGTGTCGTTGAAGATCGCATGACTTGTTGGTGGCCGCCGCCGTGCGGTTCTTACCGCCACCGGCGTCACCGTCACATCCGCCCACGAGTTGTCGCCAATCGCCCTCGCGGCAAACGCGCCTCGTGCGAGAGTGTCAGCACGGCCCTGCGAGCGAACCGCAGCGCAGGATGCGGATCAGCGCTGACGAGATGAGGAACAGGCGGTAAGAACTGTCGGGGGCACGGCCACCAACAGGCCATGACAGTGATCGCCGAACCTGTACGTGACGTCTTGTCCGCGACGACGGGGAGGGATGGATGAGGCGTGGCGATGAGCGTTGAGGCGTGGGACGACACCGTGTCGGACGAGGACCCGGCGTCGCAGGACTTCCAGTGGGTTGCCGCCCTGTCGGCGCCGGGCGCCCTGCAGACACAGGCGATGACGGAGCTGCATGCGCTGATGCTGCGAGCTGCCGGCCACCAGGTGCGACACATGAGCGGGCAGCTGGCCGGTCTGGACCCACACGCGATCGATGTCCTGATCAACCAGAGCGCGGACGAGGCGATGGCCGCGGTGATCCGCAAGCTTGACACCTTTGCGGGTCGCAGCCGGTTCACCACCTGCGCCTACAAGTTCGCCATCGTGCAGGCCGCCTCCGATGTGCGGCGCGCCGCGTGGCGTGATCGAGAGGTGACCCTGGACGGCAGGGTCGAGGTGCCCGACCGGGCCGCGACCCCCGACGAGCACGCCGAGGCCGCCGATCTCGGTCGGGCGCTCGCGACAGCGATGACCTCGACGCTGACCTCACACCAACGCCGGGTCGCCGTTGCCCTGCTCGTCGACCACGTGCCGATCGACGTGCTGGCCGAGCGACTCGCCACCAACCGCAACGCGCTCTACAAGACCCTGCACGACGCTCGAGCACGGCTGCGTGAGCACCTCGTCGCCTCCGGTCATCTACCCGTGAACTCGCCCCGCAGGGGGCGGCGGGTTCCCGCTCCGCACGTCCTGGAAGGAGGACTCGGATGATCGCCGTCCCTCCGTTCGACGAGGCCACCCGCGCTGCCCTGCTGATGGACACCCGGCCCTGGCTCTCGTGCGACGACTGCTTCGACCGGCTCGACACCTAAGCCGAGGCGGTGGTCCGGAACCCGGCTGGCGGCGACCCGGCGATGAGCACCCATCTCGCCGGGTGTGCCGCCTGCCGTGAAGAGGCAGACGCCCTGGTCAGCCTGCTCCGCGACGACCTGAGAGCCGGCCGGCACCGGGCTGAGCGCCCGTCCTGAAGGTTCGGACGACGCGGTATGCCGCTGGGCGTAGCCCCCGAGCGGAGCCGACCTCCGCGCGCCGGCACCCCCGTACGGACGCGGACCCACGCGAGCCGGCTGGGCGGCATACCCTCGGATGAGGCCCTCGAGGAGTGAGCAATGAGTGGAGTCAGCGTGCGATACATCGTCGATGACGTCGACGCGGCCATCGACTTCTACTGCGGGCGGCTCGGCTTCAGGGAGGTGATGCACCCCGCCCCCGCGTTCGCGATGCTGCAGCGCGACGCCCTGCGCCTGCTGCTCAGCGCCCCGAACCCGCAAGGTGGCGGGGGCCGGCGCCTCGCCGACGGCTCGAGCCCGGAGCCGGGCGGGTGGAACCGGTTCTCGCTCGAGGTCGACGACGTCGAGGCCGAGGCGGCCCGCCTGCGCGAGACGGGAGCGACCCTGCGATCCGGCGTGATCACCGGGGTGGGCGGCCGTCAGCTGCTCGTCCAGGACCCGGCCGGGAACCTCGTCGAGCTGTTCGAGCCGACCCGGCCCGAAGCCCACTTCGACCCGCGCTGAGCCGGCCGTGCTGCACCTCGGCCAGGCTCCGGCAGCGTTGCGGTTCGGCGAGTACCGACTGCAGGAGGCCGCGATGACCGGAGCGTCGTCACCGCAGGGACCAGTGTCCGGCCGGGCCCCACGGCGGGTCTCGTGACGGCCGGGGCGGGGCCGTCCCCGGCCGCGTCGGCGGGGCCGGGCTTCGAGCACCTGGTGGTGCTGATGTTCGAGAACCGCTCGTTCGACAACCTGCTGGGCCACCTCTACCCGCCCGGCACCCTGCCCGAGGGGCAGCGCTTCGACGGGGTGGCCAACGGCTCGTACCACAACCTGTCACCGACCGGCCCGGTCGCGGCGCACGTCTACGACGGCCCCACCGACCGGATCATGCAGAGCCCCACGCCGGACCCCGGCGAGGAGTACCAGCACGTCAACACCCAGCTGTTCGGCATCGTCGACCCGCCGCAGAACGCCGGCCGCCGGGCCGGCGACATGGTGGCGCCCTGGAACGCCCCGCCGGACGGGGCGGCGCCGACGATGGGCGGTTTCGTCACCGACTACATCAACAGCTTCATCGCCTCGCAGCAGCGGCAGCCCTCCCCCGAGGAGTACCGGGTCATCATGGGCTCGTTCAGCCCGGGCATGCTGCCGGTGACCAGCGCGCTGGCCCGCGGTTTCGCGGTGTACGACGCCTGGTTCTGCGCGGTGCCGTCGCAGACCTTCTGCAACCGCTCGTTCTTCAACGCCTCGTCCTCGTCCGGGTTCGTCACCAACGACGGCGGCCCGCACGGCTACCGCAAGTGGGCGCGCAACCGGGTGCCGACCATCTTCAACCGGCTGGAGGAGGCGGGCATCTCCTGGGCGGTCTACTACGACGAGAGCCAGGTCGTGCCGCTGACGGGTCTGATCAACGCGCCCGCGCTGCGGCGCTTCTGGCGGACCCGGTTCTTCGGGATGCGGCGCTTCTACGCGGACGCGGCCGCCGGCCGGCTGCCGGCCTACGCCTTCATCGAGCCGCGGCTGGTGTTCGACCACAACGACATGCACCCGCCGGTGGCGTCCTTCGAGGTGCTCGGGATCCCGGTCGGCGCGCACAACGACATCCGGGCCGGCGAGCAGCTGCTGCACGACGTGTACACCGCGGTGCGCACCAGCGCCACGCCGGCCGGTTCGAACGCCCTGAACACGCTGCTGCTGGTCACCTTCGACGAGCACGGCGGCTGCTACGACCACGTGCCGCCACCTTCGGCGGTACCGCCCGGACCGGTGCTGCCCGCCGGGACGGTGGCGTCGGGGCCGGCGCTCGAACCGGAGATGGATTTCGGCTTCGACCGGCTCGGGGTGCGGGTGCCGACGATCGCCATCTCGGCCTGGACCAGGGCCGGGACCATCATCCACGACGAGATGCACCACGGCTCGGCGATCGCCACGCTGTGCCGCAAGCACGGCCTGCCGCCGCTGACCGAGCGCGATGCGACGGCACGCGACCTGACCAACGCGCTGAACCTCGAGCAGCCGCGCCCCGTCGCGAACTGGCCGCAGACCCACCCGCAGCCCGTGCCCGGTCGGGATGACGCCCACGTCCCCTTCGCCCCCGAGCAGGCCGGCACGCCGCTGACCCCGCCGGCCTCGGCACTGATGGGTGTGCTGACGGCCGAGCTCGGGCTGCCCGACGGTGGCCGGCGGCCGACGACCTTCGGGGCGGCCCACCAGCTGCTACAGCGCGGCAAGGGCCTGTTCCGCATCTGAGGGGACTCGACACCCGCGAAGTCCGGTCACCACCTCAGGACCCCCGGACCGCGATCCGGGGCGGGTCACCGGGGAGCATGGCGACGGTCTCGCCGATGACAGCGGCACCGGGCAGCTGCCCGACGACCAGCAGCCCGCCGCTGGTCTGGGCGTCCGCGAGCAGCAGCAGGTCGTCGGCCG
>NZ_JBDIAQ010000223.1:0-3970 GCF_039812505.1 Intrasporangium sp.
GACGGACCGACCGCCCCGCAGAGTGGTGCGACCGCCCCGCAGGACGGACCGACCGCCCCGCAGGGTGCGCCCGAGCCGCACGTCGAGGGACTGCATGCCGACGACCCGGCCATCGCGATGCTCCTGGAGGGCCGCAACGCCGAGCCGCACGACCTGCTCGGCCAGCACCTGGGCCCCGGCGGGCTGACGATCACCGCATTCCGACCGATGGCCAAGACCGTCGGCGCCCGGCTCGAGAGCGGCGAGACGGTCGAGCTGCAGCACATCCGCGGCGGGGTCTGGTCGATGACCTCGCCGGACGTGCAGCGCACCCACGACTACCGCCTGCTGGTCAGCTACGGCGACGGCGTCGTGCACGAGCAGGACGACCCCTACCGGTTCGCCCCCACCCTCGGCGAGGTCGACCGGCACCTGATCGGCGAGGGACGCCACGAGCAGCTCTGGACCGTGCTCGGCTCGCACGTCCGGACCTACCCCGGACCGCTCGGACCGGTCACCGGCGCCTCCTTCGCGGTCTGGGCGCCACACGCCCGGGCGGTGCACGTCATGGGTGACTTCAACGGCTGGAACCGGATCTCGCACCCGATGCGGGCGCTCGGCCAGACCGGCATCTGGGAGCTGTTCCTCCCCGGCGCCGGCGAGGGCTCGAACTACCAGTACGCCATCCGTGGCAGCGACGACGTGGTGCGGGCCAAGTCCGACCCGATGGCGCGGCGCACCGAGGTGCCGCCCAAGGTCGCCTCGGTCGTGACCGAGTCGCACTACACGTGGTCCGACGACGAGTGGATGCAGCGCCGGGCCAAGGCGCAGGCCGTCTCGCAGCCGATGAGCATCTACGAGGTCCACCTCGGCTCGTGGCGCCACGGCCAGTCGTACGTCGAGCTGGCCGAGCACCTGGTCAACTACGTCGTCGACCTCGGCTTCACCCACGTCGAGCTGCTGCCGGTCATGGAGCACCCGTACGGTCCCAGCTGGGGCTACCAGGTCACCGGCTACTTCGCCCCGACGGCGCGGTTCGGCACCCCCGACGAGTTCCGCTTCCTCGTCGACCGGCTGCACCAGGCGGGCATCGGCGTGCTGCTCGACTGGGTGCCCGGGCACTTCCCCAAGGACGCGTTCGCCCTGGCCCGCTTCGACGGCCAGGCCCTCTACGAGCACCCGGACCCGCGGCGCGGCGACCAGCCCGACTGGGGCACGCACGTGTTCGACTTCGGCCGCGTCGAGGTGCGCAACTTCCTGGTCGCCAACGCGGTCTACTGGATCGAGGAGTTCCACATCGACGGGCTGCGGGTCGACGCGGTCGCCTCCATGCTCTACCTCGACTTCTCCCGCCCCGCCGGCCAGTGGCTGCCGAACAAGTACGGCGGTCGCGAGTACCTCGAGGCGATCGACTTCCTCAAGGAGGCCAACGCCACCGTCTACAAGCGCGCCCCCGGCGTGGTCACGATCGCCGAGGAGTCGACCGCCTTCCCGGGGGTCACCGCACCGACCGACCGCGGCGGGCTGGGCTTCGGGTTCAAGTGGAACATGGGCTGGATGAACGACTCGCTGCGCTACCTGGGGCAGGACCCGGTCTTCCGCAAGCACCACCACAACGCCCTGACCTTCGCGCTCGTGTACGCCTTCAGCGAGAACTTCATCCTGCCGATCAGCCACGACGAGGTCGTCCACGGCAAGGGCTCGCTGCTGCGCAAGTCACGCGGCAGCCGCGACGAGCAGGCCGCCACGCTGCGCGCCTTCCTCGCGTACATGTGGGCCCACCCCGGCAAGCAGCTGGTCTTCATGGGGATCGAGCTCGGCCAGGAGTCGGAGTGGGCCGACGGCCGCAGCCTCGACTGGTGGCTGCTCGACCTGCCGATGCACCAGCGGATCCATGCGCTCGTCAAGGACCTCAACCATCTCTACCGCGCGCAGCCCGCGCTCTGGGAGCTCGACGCCGACGGCGCCGGCTTCCAGTGGCTGAACGCCGACGACGCGCCCGGCAACACCTTCTCCTGGTTGCGCTGGGGACGCGGTGAGCGCGACAGCGCACCCGTCGTGGCGTGTGTCGTCAACTTCAGCGGGCAGACCCACCCGGCCTACCGGGTCGGGCTGCCGCGCAGCGGCCGCTGGCGGGTCGTCATGGACACGGCCGGCTACCATCCCGACGCGCCCAGCAGCGCGGGGCGCGTCATCGAGGTGACCGAGACGCCCTGGCACGGCCAGCCGTATGCCGCCGAGCTCACCCTCGCCCGCCTGTCCGCCGTGTGGCTCGTCCCGGAGGAGCCCCCCGCGCCCGCCCAGCGGCCGGCCCGGGCCCGCCGGTCGGCCAAGGGAAAGCCGGCCGGCAAGCCGCGGGCCGGGACCAAGCCGGGCACCACCCACCACAAGGAGCAGCAGTCATGACCGACCCACGCGCAGGACTACCGGCCCGTCCCGAGGACCTCGTCGACATCGACGGCCTTGTGGGTGCCTACTACGACCGCCACCCCGACCCGGACGACCCCGACCAGCAGGTCGTCTTCGGCACGTCCGGGCACCGCGGCTCGAGCCTGCGTACGGCGTTCAACGAGGACCACATCCTGGCCACCACCCAGGCGATCGTCGACTACCGCACGAGCAAGGGCTACGACGGCCCGCTGCTCATCGGCCGGGACACGCACGGGCTGTCCGAGCCGGCCTGGAAGTCGGCCCTCGAGGTGCTCGCCGCCAACGCCGTGACCGTGCTGGTGGACGACCGCGACGGCTTCACCCCGACCCCGGCGGTGTCCCACGCCATCCTGCGGGCCAACCGCGGCAAGGCACCCGACGCGAGCGGGCTCGCCGACGGCATCGTGGTGACGCCGTCGCACAACCCGCCCTCCGACGGCGGGTTCAAGTACAACCCGCCCAACGGCGGGCCCGCGGACACCGACGCGACCTCGGTCATCGCGGCCCGGGCGAACGAGCTGATCCGCGGCGGGTTGAAGGAGGTCAAGCGGGTGCCCTACGAGCGGGCGCGAGCCGGCTGTGCGGCATACGACTTCCTGGGGACGTACGTCGACGACCTGCCCAGCGTCATCGACGTCGCGAAGATCAGGCAGGCCGGCGTGCGGATCGGCGCCGACCCGCTGGGCGGCGCCTCGGTCGCGTACTGGGGCGAGATCGCCGAGCGGCACGGGCTGGAGCTGACCGTGGTCAACCCCGAGGTCGACCCGACCTGGCGCTTCATGACGCTCGACTGGGACGGCAAGATCCGGATGGACTGCTCCTCGCCGTACGCGATGGCCTCGCTGATCGGCTCCAAGGACACCTACGACCTCGCGACGGGCAACGACGCCGACGCCGACCGGCACGGCATCGTCACCCCGGACGCGGGGCTGATGAACCCGAACCACTACCTCGCGGTCGCGATCCAGTACCTGTACGGAGCCCGGCCGGGCTGGGGTGCCGGCACCGCGATCGGCAAGACCCTCGTCTCGTCGTCGATGATCGACCGAGTGGCCGGCGACCTGGGGCGACGGCTGGTCGAGGTGCCGGTCGGCTTCAAGTGGTTCGTGCCCGGGCTGCTCGACGGGTCGGTCGGGTTCGGCGGCGAGGAGTCCGCGGGGGCCAGCTTCCTGCGCCTGGACGGTTCGGTGTGGACCACCGACAAGGACGGGATCATCCTGGCGCTGCTCGCCTCCGAGATCCTGGCCGCGACGGGCCGCACGCCGAGCCGGCACTATGCCGACCTCACGAGCCGGCACGGGACGCCGGCCTATGCCCGGATCGACGCCCCGGCGACCCGGGAGCAGAAGACGAAGCTGGCCGCCCTCTCCCCCGCCGACGTCAGCGCGGGCATGCTGGCCGGCGAGCCGATCACGGCCAAGCTGACCGAGGCGCCGGGCAACGGGGCGAAGATCGGCGGGCTGAAGGTGGTCACGGACAGCGCCTGGTTCGCGGCGCGGCCCTCGGGCACCGAGGACGTCTACAAGATCTACGCCGAGTCGTTCAAGGGGCCGGAGCACCT
>NZ_JBDIAQ010000224.1:0-3888 GCF_039812505.1 Intrasporangium sp.
CGCGTCCCTGACCGCCGTCGACAGGACTGCTGCCGGCGACGGGCCGGACGCCCCTGCTGCGGCCCCGGTGACGAGGGCGAGCGTGGCAAGAGTCGCGAGGACGGAGACGGCGGCCATGCTGGGGAGGCTAGACCGGCGCGCCCGTCATCAGCAGGGCGACTCGACTGCCTGTGGACGACGCGGATGAACCGCCCCGGGCTGTGCGTGGTCGGGTCAGCTGCCGGCGAGGGAGTGCAGGCGCCGGCCTGCCTCGACCAGCACCTCGTCGCGCTTGCAGAAGGCGAACCGGAGCAGCGTACGGGCCGCGTCCTTGTCGTCGTGGAAGACGCTGACCGGGATGCCGACGACGCCGACCCGTTCGGGCAGCGCACGGGCGAAGGCGAGGGCATCCCGGGCCCCCAGCGGGCTCACGTCAGCAATCACGAAGTACGTCCCCGACGGCCGGCTGATGGTCAGGCCCGCGCTCTCCAGCGCCATGCACAGCAGGTCCCGCTTGGCCTGGAGCGAGTCGCGCAGCCGCACGTAGGTCTCGTCGCCGAGGCCGAGGGCCAGGGCCACGGCCGGCTGGAAGGGCCCGGACCCCACGAAGGTGAGGAACTGCTTGACGGTGCGCGCGGCCGTGACGGCCTGCTCCGGCCCCGAGAGCCAGCCGACCTTCCACCCGGTGGCCGAGAAGGTCTTGCCGGCCGAGGAGATCGTGATGGTGCGCTCGAACATGTCGGGCAGAGTGGCCATCGGGACGTGCTCGCATCCGTCGAAGACCAGGTGCTCGTAGACCTCGTCCGTAACGACCCAGGCGTCGTGCTCGCTGGCCAGTGCCGCGACTAGCTCCAGCTCCGCCCTGGTGAAGACCTTGCCGGTCGGGTTGTGCGGCGTGTTGAGCAGCACCAGTCTGGTCCGCGGAGAGAACGCAGCTCGCAACGACGACTCGTCCACCGCGAAGTCGGGGAAGCGCAGGACGGACGTGCGGCGGGTCGCACCGGCGAGGGCGATGCAGGCGGCATACGAGTCGTAGTAGGGCTCGAACGTGACGACCTCGTCGCCCGGCTCGCACAGGGCCAGGATGACCGACGCGATGGCCTCCGTGGCGCCGACCGTCACGAGGACCTGGCTGCGCGGGTCGACGCGCAGCCCGTAGAACCGCTCCTGGTGTGCCGAGATCGAGGCCAGCAGCTCGGGGACCCCCGAGGACGGTGGGTACTGGTTGCGGCCGCTGTCGATGGCCGCCTTCGCGGCGGCGAGCATCTCGACCGGGCCGTCGGAGTCGGGGAAGCCCTGCCCCAGGTTGATGCTGTCGGTCTGGACGGCCAGGGCCGACATCTCCGCGAAGATCGTCTCGCCGAAAGGGCGCATCCGGGAGACCAGTGGCAGATCCATGACCTCGACCCTACCCACTCGGCCCCCGCCGCTCCCCGGTCGCGCGGTCAGGCCCGGGGGTGGGCCTGCTCGTAGCTCTTCCGCAACCGGTCGGCGGACACATGCGTGTAGATCTGCGTCGTGGCGAGACTCGCATGGCCGAGCAGCTCCTGGACGACCCGCAGGTCGGCGCCACCCTCGAGCAGGTGCGTGGCCGCGCTGTGCCGCAGTCCGTGCGGGCCCAGATCCGGCGCGTCGGCCAGGTGGGACAGCAGCTCGTGCACGAGCGCGCGGACCTGTCGCGGGTCGACCCGCGCGCCCCGGCGTCCCAGGAACAGCGCCGGCCCGGACCTGGCGTTGGCGACTCGGTGCCGGGCCGCCGCCCAGTCGGCCAGGGCCCGGGCCGCGGGAACGCCGAAGGGGACCACGCGTTCCTTGCCGCCCTTGCCCATGACACGCACGGTGCGTTCGGCCGGGTCGAGGTCGTCGACGTCGAGTGCGGTCAGCTCCCCGACCCGCAGCCCGCTCGCGTAGAGTAGCTCGACGACCGCGCGGTCACGGAGGTGGATCGGATCGTCGTCGTCAGCCCGGACCGCAGCAAGGTCGAGCAGCTCGGTCGCCTCGTCCGGCCGCAGCACCCCGGGCAAGGGCCGCGTCCGTCTGGGGGCGATCAGCCGTACGGACGGGTCGACCGGCACCCGTCCCGTGTGCGCGGCCCACCGGAAGAAGGTGCGGACGGCCGCCGCCCGCCTGGCCAGCGTGGCCCGGCTCGCCCCGGCGTCCGCCAGCGACCCGAGCCAGGCCCGAAGCTCGGCCAGCCCGACCTCGGACAGCTGGTCGACGCCCTGATCGTCCAGCAGGGTGAACAGACTGTGGACGTCGCCGAGATAGGCCCGAGCCGTGTGGCCGGACCGGCCGCGCTCCGCCGCCAGGTGCCGGGCGAAGGCCGCGAGGACGTCGGCATGCCGGTCGGACATCGTCCGCACCTGCCGGCCAGCGGTCCCGTCCGCGCTCATCCTCGCACCATCGCAAACCGTCGCCGGTACGACAAGGACCGGGCCACGTGTCGCAGCAGGCGAACCGCCGCCCCGCACCGCCGGGCCGGTCGGGTCGGGTATGCCGCCGACGACCGACGCAGGAACGGCGCGCCAGGAGCCTGGCCGGGTGTGGCCCGATGGCTGTCGTCAACATCCCCCGGACATCCGGAGGCGTCGTCCACAGGGGTCGCTGCCGGGCTTTCCGCGTCTCGGTCCCGCCAGCAGGGTGGGGACATGGACTTCTCAGCCACCGCGCGCCCCAGCGGGATCCGGGCGACCCGAGCACTCGGCGACTACGGAGAGCGCCTGGCCGTGCGATACCTGCGTGAGCACGGCCTGACGATCGTGGACCGCAACTGGCGCTGCGCGCGCGGCGAGATCGACATCGTGGCGCTGGACGGCGGCTGCCTGGTCGTCGTCGAGGTGAAGACGCGCAGCACCGAGCTGTTCGGGGCGCCCTTCGAGGCAGTGACCCGGCTCAAGCTGGCCAGGCTGCGGCAGCTGTCCACGCTGTGGCGCAACGCGGCCGATCCCGGGTGGCGGACCCTACCGGTGCGCATCGACGTCGTGTCGATCCTCCGGCCACGCCGCGGCCCGGCCCACATCGCGCACCTGCGGGCCGTCCAGTGAGCGGGCTGGGCCGCACCCGGTCGGTCGGACTGCGCGGCGTCGCGGGCTTCCTCGTCGAGGTCGAGGCCCACGTGGCCTGCGGGCTTCCGGCCTTCGTGATCAGCGGCCTGGGTGACTCTGCCGTGGCACAGTCACCGGGCCGGATCAGGGCGGCCGCTTCGGCCGTCGGGCTCGAGGCCGCCCAGCGCCGGGTCACCGTCAACCTGTCACCGGCCGGGCTGCGCAAGGTCGGACCGGGGTTCGACCTCGCCACGTTCGTCGCCGTCGCCGCCGCGATGAGGGTGATCCCGCAGCGGGTCGTCGAGCATGTCGTCCACATCGGCGAGCTCGGCCTGGACGGGACGGTCCGACCGGTGCCCGGGGTACTGCCGGCCGTGCACGCCGCGGCGCTCGCGGGTGTCCGACACGTCGTGGTGCCGGTGGACAACGCCGCGGAGGCACGGCTCGTCTCGTCCGTCAAGGTGCACCCGGCGGCCACCATCGCCGAGCTGGTCACGCGCTACCAGCAGCTCGACCGGGGTGGCCGGGTCGCCGAGATCACGACCCCCGCGCCGCGGGACCCGGACGACGTCGGGCGTGCGCTGGACCTGTCCGACGTCCTCGGCCAGGCGGAGGCGAAGCTGGCCGTCGAGGTGGCCGCGGCCGGGGGCCACCATGTCCTGCTGGCCGGCCCACCGGGCGCGGGCAAGACCATGCTCGCCGAACGCCTGCCGGGCATCCTGCCGGAGCTCGACGAGGAGCAGTCCATGGAGGTGACCGCGATCCACTCGGTGCTCGGGGCGCTGGGCAGCGACGCGCGGCTGGTTCGGCGGCCACCGTTCGTGGCACCGCACCACGGCGCCTCGATGGCGGCGGTCATCGGCGG
>NZ_JBDIAQ010000225.1:0-3872 GCF_039812505.1 Intrasporangium sp.
GGCTGGGAAGTGAACCTGACCAAAGCGACCGCGTGACCGCACCGAACGTGGCTGGGTCATTTACGTGCCAGAGTGCAGCTTCTCGGGTCGAGAGGCCCGAGCACTGAGCCCCTCGATCGAGACTTCTGCACTGTCGATCGGGAATGCTGCACTGTCGATCGGGAATGCTGCACTGTCGATCGGTTTGGGGGTCGGGTGGGAGTGCTGTCGATGGTGCGGCGTGGAGGGGGTGAGCGGCATACCGGCCCGTCGGGGAGGATGGGCGCATGACGCTCCACGCAGACGACTACCAGGCCCGGCGCGACCGCTACGAGCACATGTCCTACCGCCGGGCCGGCCGCTCGGGGCTCGACCTGCCGGCCGTCTCCCTCGGGCTGTGGCACAACTTCGGCGACGACGTGCCGCTGGAGCGGCAGCGGGCGATCCTGCGGCGCGCCTTCGACCTGGGGGTGACCCACTTCGACCTGGCCAACAACTACGGGCCCCCGTACGGCAGCGCCGAGTGCAACTTCGGCACGATCTTCGCGCAGGACTTCAGGCGTTACCGCGACGAGCTGGTCCTGTCGACGAAGGCCGGCTACGACATGTGGCCGGGCCCGTACGGGCAGGGCGGCGGCTCGCGCAAGTACCTGCTGTCCTCGCTCGACCAGTCACTGCGACGGATGGGCGTCGAGTACGTCGACATCTTCTACTCGCACCGCTTCGACGAGACGACGCCGCTCGAGGAGACCATGGGCGCGCTCGACGCGGCGGTCCGCGCGGGCAAGGCGCTATATGCCGGGATCTCGTCGTACTCCGGGGCGCGCACCGGCGAGGCGGTCGCCATCCTGCGCGACCTCGGCACGCCGCTGCTCATCCACCAGCCGAGCTACTCCATGCTCAACCGCTGGGTCGAGCACGACCTGCTCGACGTGCTCGAGGACGAGGGCGTCGGCTGCATCGCCTTCTCGCCGCTCGCGCAGGGGATGCTGACCGACAAGTACCTGCACGGCATACCCGTCGGGTCGCGGGCCGCGCAGCACAAGTCGCTCTCACCGGACCTGCTGACCGACGCGGCCCTCGCCCACGTGCGGGCGCTCAACGAGATCGCGGCCGGGCGGGGGCAGTCGCTGGCCCAGCTGGCGCTCGCCTGGGTGCTGCGCGACCCGCGGGTCACCTCGGTGCTGGTGGGCGCCTCGTCGGTCGCCCAGCTCGAGGACAGCCTCGGCGCGCTCGAGCACCTCTCGTTCGACGAGGCCGAGCTCGCCCGGATCGAGCAAGACGCCGTCGAGAGCGGGATCAACATCTGGCAGCGGTCCAGCTCGTTCTGAGGGCCGCGCGCGCCGACGTCCAGCCGTCACGCCGACCCCGGCCCGACAGGCACGGGCCGCCCACGCCGTGTACGTACGGACACAACAAGTCCGCCCGGCCCCGACCCGCCACGCACGACTGGACCCGACGACCCCGACTTGTTGTGTCCGTAGGTACGGGACGGGCCGTGGAAGGCCACGCGATGAAGCCGCGGGCCGCGGATTCGCCCAGGTGCGCGCCGAGGCTCAGCCCAGCCGCACGGTCACGGTGGCGAAGCCCGAGGCCGGATAGGTCGCGAGCGTCCGCTCGGTGCCGGGCGCCGGCTCGATCCGGCTGGTCGCGTCGAACAGTGCGTCGAGCACCTCGTGCAGCTCGAGCCGGGCGAGCGGCGCCCCCGGACAGTCGTGCAGGCCGCGACCGTAGAGCAGGTTGTCGGCCGGGTCGCGGTCCAGCCGGAACTCGTCCGGGTCGCCGAAGACCCGCTCGTCCCGGTTGGCCGAGGCCCAGAGCACGATGACCCGCTCCTCGGCCGGGATCTTCCGCCCGGCGATGGTCACCTCGCCCGTCGTGCGACGCCGGTTCGAGATCAGCGGCGCGTGGATGCGCAGGATCTCGTCCGTCGCGGCCACCAGCAGCGAGCGGTCGGCCCGCAGCCGGTCCTGCACCTCGGGGTGGGTGGCGAGGAACTCGACGATGATGCCGACGCTCGCGGCGATGGTGCCGAGCTCCCCCACCGTCCAGTTGCGCACGATCGCGACGATCTCCGCGTCGTCGAGCGGGCGGCCGTCGACGCGCTCGGTCAGCAGTGCCGCGGTGACGTCGTCGGGGTCGGCGCCATCCGCGCGGCGCAGGTCGAGCTGCTCGCGGATGTACCCGTCGAACTCGAGCGCGACCGCGTGCATGGCCTGCCGGTCCATCGACAGAGTGGCCCGGTGGTTCTTGCCGGTCCACTCCCGCAGCGGTTCGCGCAGCGAGTCGGGCCAGCCCATGAACCCGCACGTGACGGCGTTGGCGAACGGCTCCGCCAGCGCCGACATGACCTCGACCTGTCCCGGCACCCGCAGGTCGCCCACCACGGAGTGGGCGAGCGCCCGGCAGTGCGGCTCGAAGTGGGCGAGCCGCTCGGCGGTGAAGTAGCGGTCGACGATCTGCCGGTAGGGACGGTGCCGCGGCTCGTCCATGCCGTTCGGGACGGCCGGGTAGGCCGACACGACGTTCGAGAATCCAGCCGGGTCGTCGAGGATCCGCACGGTGTCGGCATGCCCGAACACCGTCCAGTTGTGCTGTGCGCCATACGCGATCGGGCATTGCGCGCGCATGGCGTCGTAGGCGGCGACCTGGTCGGCGAGCACCTCCGGCGCCCGCGGGTCCCAGTCGATCTCGCGCGTGTCCAAACCGGTCCGTTCGGTCATCTTCGCTCCCACTGTCATCGCCCTGTCGAACTGTCACCCACTATTGAACCGCGTTGTCGATAAGGAGGATTGGCGCGCATGGCGTGTCGGTCGAGGCGCGCCGGCCGCAGCGGTCAGCCGTGGCTGGCACCGATCTGGTGCGGCAGCGCCGGCGGCTCCTCGACGAGGCCGTGATGGTGGTGGATCGGTCCGGCCAGCCCGCCGAGCCGCTGCCCGCGGCCACCCCACCGGTCCAGGATGATCTCTGCCGCGATGCTGATCGCCGTCTCCTCCGGGGTCCGCGCCCCGAGGTCGAGCCCGACGGGCGAGTGCATCCGGGCGAGCTCGTCCTCGGTCAGCCCGGCCTCCCGGAGCCGGTCGAGACGGTCGGCATGGGTACGGCGCGACCCCATCGCGCCGATGTAGGCGACCTCGGGCAGCCGCAGGGCGATCTCGAGCACGGGCACGTCGAACTTCGGGTCGTGGGTGAGCACGCAGATCACGGTCCGCGGGTCGATCCGCCCCGCGTCGACCTCCTCGCGCAGGTACTCGTGGGGCCACCGCACGATGACCTCGTCGGCCACCGGGAAGCGGGACTTGGTGGCGAACACCGGCCGCGCGTCGCACACCGTCACGTAGTAGCCCAGGAAGCTGCCGACCTTGGCCACCGCGGCCGCGAAGTCGATCGCCCCGAACACGAGCATCCGGGGCCTGGGCGCGTACGACGCCACGAACACCCGCATCCCCTCGCCGCGCCGCTCTCCGTCCGGACCGTAGGTGAGCAGGCCGGTGCTCCCCTGGGCCAGCATCCCGCGGGCGTCGTCGAGGACGGCGGCATCGGCGCGCGGCGAGCCCAGCGTCATACCGGCGTATGCCGCTGAGCCGGCTGTCGTCCGCCCGTTGCCGACTGCTGCACTCTCGATCGGGACTGCTGCACCCTCGATCGGGACTGCTGCACTCTCGATCGGGGGGGTGTCGTCCTCGTCCTCCGGGTGGATGACGAGACGGCGGCCGAGCCACTCGGGATCGGGATGCTCGACCACGGTGGCGACCGCGACCGGCCGGCCGGCCGTGATGTCGGCGGCGACCCCACCGAGCTCCGGATAGGTCTGCCTGGAGACCTTCTCGACGAAGACGTCCATGATCCCGCCGCAGGTCAGGCCCACGGCGAAGGCGTCGTCGTCGCTGACG
>NZ_JBDIAQ010000226.1:0-3859 GCF_039812505.1 Intrasporangium sp.
TTCACCTGCATCCGGTGGGGTCATTTGTTATCCTTGGGGTTCACCTGAGGTCACGACCGGTGACACACACCGCGCCGGTCGGGGCCTTCCTTGTTTCGGGCGCCCACGCGAGCACCGCGTGGGCGCGGCTTCATCCGAGGAGTGCATCGTGACCGAGACCGCTGCGAGCTTTCTGACCCAGGAGGCCTACGACCGCCTCAAGGCGGAGCTGCAACAGCTGTCCGGCGAAGGTCGGATCGAGATCGCGCACAAGATCGAGGAGGCGCGGGAGGAGGGCGACCTCAAGGAGAACGGCGGCTACCACGCCGCCCGCGAGGAGCAGGGCAAGATGGAGGCCCGGATCCGCCAGCTCCAGGACCTGCTGCACAACGCCGTGATCGGCGAGACCCCTCCCGACGACGGGATCGTCGAGCCCGGCATGGTGGTCACGGTCGAGATGTTCGGCGACCAGGAGACCTTCCTGCTCGGCAACCGCGAGATCGCCGACGACACCGACCTGCAGGTCTTCTCCGAGAAGTCGGCCATGGGCGCGGCGATCAACGGCAAGAGCGTGGGCGAGACCACGTCCTACGAGGCGCCCAACGGCAAGACGGTCGAGGTCCGGATCCTGTCGGCCAAGCCCTACACGCGCTGAGCCGCGCCGCTTCGCCGGCGACCGGGCCGGCAGCGTGACGGGCCGGCCCCTCCAAGGGGCCGGCCCGTCGGCCATCACCTGCCGAGGGACCGCCCCCGGGCAGCGACGGTCAGGCGTGGATGTCGAGCACCTCGCGCAGGTCCTCGATGAGGTCGTCGACGTCCTCGATGCCGACGGAGAGCCGGATGAGGTCGGCCGGGACCTCGAGCTCGGTCCCGGCGACGCTCGCGTGGGTCATCCGGGCCGGGTGCTCGATCAGCGACTCGACACCGCCGAGCGACTCCCCCAGGGTCCACAGCTGCACGGCCGAGCAGACCTTGACGGCGGCGTCCTCGCCCTTGGTCAGCCGGAAGCTGACCATGCCGCCGTAGCGCTTCATCTGTCGCGCCGCGACGTCGTGGTTCTGGTGCGACGGCAGGCCCGGGTAGTAGACCTGCGAGACGCCGTCGTGGGCGGTCAGGAAGTCGACCACCTTCTCGGCGTTGTCGCAGTGGCGCTCCATCCGGACGGCGAGGGTCTTGAGACCGCGCAGGGTCAGCCAGGCGTCGAAGGGGCCGGCGATACCGCCGATGCTCTTCTGGTGGAAGGCGATCCGGTCCGCGGCGTCCTCGAAGCCGGGCACCGGGATCTGCTGCGCGGTCACGACGATGCCGCCGACCACGTCGCTGTGACCACCGCTGTACTTCGTCGTCGACTGCGACACGAGGTCGGCGCCGAGGGCGAGCGGGTTCTGCAGGTACGCACTGGCGAACGTGTTGTCGACCACGACGACGGCCCCGGCCTCGTGGGCCACCCCGGCGATCGCCTCGATGTCGGCGATACCGAGCAACGGGTTCGTCGGCGTCTCCACCCAGACCATCTTCGTGCGGCCCGGCACGATGGCGGCGCGGAGTGCCTCGACGTCGGCGATCTTCGCGATCGAGTGCCCGATCCCCTGCGGCTTGGCGATCTTGTTGAAGTAGCGGTAGGTCCCGCCGTAGGCGTCGCTCGGCACGACGACGTGGTCGCCGGGGACGAGCAGGGAGCGCACGATCGTGTCCTGTCCGGCCAGGCCGGACGCGAAGGCGAAGCCCCGGTCGCCACCCTCCAGCGCGGCGAAGCACTCCTCGAGCGCGGTCCGGGTCGGGTTGCCCGACCGGCTGTACTCGTAGCCGCCGCGAAAGCCGCCGATGCCGTCCTGCTTGTAGGTCGACACCTGGTAGATCGGGACGCTGACCGCCCCGGTGGATGCGTCGGCGGGCTGGCCGGCGTGGATGGCTCGGGTCGAGAAACCGGGTGCGTCAGACATGGCGTCGAGCCTATGCCCGGACCAGGCCCACGTGCGGCCCTGGGCCGGAAGCGTCTCGCCCCCACGGGTGCATGGTCACCGGCCGCGGGTATGTCGCCCCGCTGCGCGCGGGTGCCAGCGGCATACCCCACGGGATCAGCGTGTCGTCATCGGCTGGTAGGCAGGGACGACCGAGCCCGACGGCCTCCGGCTCAGAGCGTGCAGCCGGACTTGCCCGGGTCCGACACGGTGACGCTGCTGGCGACCAGACGGCCCTTCGCGTCGTGGGTCCCGACCACGACGACACAGCGGCCCTTGCGGACGGACCCTGCGGACGAGTCCACCGTCCGGACCACCTGCGCCTTGTCGGCCAGGGCGACCCGGATCTGCGCCGTGGGCACCCCGACGCCCTCGGTCTCGAGAGTGACGACGGGTCCCTTGACCTTGGTGACCAGGCCGGACATCATGCGCGCGGCACCCGACGCGCCGGGCGCCTGGGGGGCGACCTTGGGGCACTGACGGTCGATCGGCGCCGACACGAGGACCCAGACGACCTCGGCCGCCCCGCCCGGGCCGGTCCGCTGCGCCCCGGGCGCCGCGATCGCGGTGCTCGCCACGACACACACGCCCTTGCGCACGTCGGACCGCTTCGCGGACCGGGTGTCGAGGAACGCCGTCCCGCCGTCCCACGCGACGGTGGTCTTGCCCGAGGCCGTGCGGACCGACGCGAGGCCCTTGTGCGGTGCGGTGACCTGACCGGTCACGGTGAAGACCTGGTTGGGCACCTCGGCGCCGCCGCCCGAGTTTGCCGTCGCCTTGCCGGACGGGGTCGCCTTGCTGTGCTTCGACTTGGCCGAGCCGTTGCTGCTCTTGGCGTCCGTGCTGCTCTTCGGGGTCGGGGCGACGGTCGGGGACGCGGCCTTGGTGGACGCCTTCGGGGTGGCGAAGGTGAGCGATGGCCCGGTCGTCGAGCCGCCCTCGGGCGCCGCCCCCGGTGCTCCGGCACCGGAGGCCGAGCAACCGGACAGGGCCACCACGCCGGTCAGCAGCGCGGTCACCACCAACGGCATACGTCGCCTGACGTCACGACTCCACCCCACGATGCGGCCCCTTCCCCGCGAGCACTACCCCCACGCTCCAGCATGACGGGTCGGCCCGGCCCGCGCTGGCAAACGAGCGAACTTCCCGGTCGCCGCCCGGCACGCCTCGAGGGCCCGACAACGGGTGACAGACTGGAAGGGTGTTCGGTTACGGCAGGAAGACGACGATGCCAACCCGTGAGCAGGCCCTTCCGGGGCGTGCCGAGCGGCCCTACCCGGTCAGCGCGACGCACGTCGTGCTCGGGACCCCGATCGAGGGGCCCTGGCCCGAGGGTTCGCAGGTGCTGTATGTCGCGATGGGCTGTTTCTGGGGGACCGAGCGGATCTTCTGGCGCCAGCCGGGCGTCATCGCGACCGCCGCCGGCTACATGGGCGGCTACACGCCGAACCCGACCTACGAGGAGGTCTGCACCGGCCTGACCGGCCATGCCGAGGCCGTCCGGGTCGTCTACGACCCGGAGCAGACCAGCCCCGAGCTGCTGCTCAAGCAGTTCTGGGAGAACCACGACAGCACGACCGCCGACCGCCAGGGCAACGACGTGGGGACCAACTATCGCTCGGCCGTCTACTGGACGACCCCGGAGCAGGAGCGGGCTGCGGTCGCGACCCGGGCGGCGTTCCAGCAGGTCCTGCACGAGCACGGCCGCGGTGAGATCACCACCGAGATCCGCTCTGCGCAGGACGCCGGCCCGTTCTATGTCGCGGAGGACTACCACCAGGGCTACCTGCACAAGAACCCGATGGGCTACTGCAACCACGGGCCGAACGGCATGACCTGCCCGGTCGGGATCCTCCGTCAGGACGAGCTGCCCAGCCAGCAGTCGGTCCTCGGGCACCACGACTGACCGGATCGTGATC
>NZ_JBDIAQ010000227.1:0-3842 GCF_039812505.1 Intrasporangium sp.
GGCAGCCGTGTCAGCCGACGACCTCGGCGGCCTCGAGCCACTCCCCCTCGAGCTGCTCCCGCTCGGCGACGACCGCCCGCAGCCGGACGCCCAGGTCCGCGAGCGCGACCGGGTCGGTCGCCTGCTCGGCCATCTCGGCGTGCAGCCGCTTCTCCCGCTCCGCCAGGCGCGTCAGCTGCTTCTCGACCCGCGCCATCACCTTCCGGGCCTCGCGCTGCTGCGCCGCAGTTGGACCGCCGGCACCATCGGGCGCCGGTATGCCGTCCACCGGGCTCGCGACGCCCACATCCGGTCCCACCGTGGTGGAGCCACCCGACGGCGCCCGCTGGGGCGTCGACGGACCGGTGTGGCGCAGCCGCAGGTACTCGTCGACCCCGCCCGGCAGGTCGCGCAGGCGGCCGTCGCCGAGCATGGCCAGCTGGTGGTCGCAGGCCCGCTCGAGCAGGTAGCGGTCGTGGCTGACGACCACGAGGGTGCCGGCCCACCCGTCGAGCACGTCCTCGAGCGAGGCCAAGGTCTCGATGTCGAGGTCGTTGGTCGGCTCGTCCAGCACGAGCACGTTCGGCTCGGCCAGCAGCAGCCGGGTCAGCTGCAGCCGGCGCCGCTCACCGCCGGAGAGGTCACCGACCCGGTCCTGCTGACGCCCGCCGGGGAAGCCGAGCCGGGTCGCGAGCTGCCCGGCGCTGACCTCCTTGCCGTCGATCGTGGTCCACTGCCGGACGTCCTCGATCGCCTCGATGACCCGCCACGACTCGAACCGTTCGAGCTCGCGGACCTCCTGGGTCAGGTGGGCGATCCGCACCGTCCGGCCGACCTTGCGGCGACCGCCCGCCAGGGGCTGCTCACCGGTGAGGGCGCGCAGCAGGGTCGACTTGCCGGCCCCGTTGACGCCGACGATCCCGACCCGCTCCCCGGGGGCGAGCCGCCAGGTGACCCGCCGCAGGATGGTGCGCTGCTCGGGCGGCTCGCCGAGCACCACCGTGGCGTCCTCGAGGTCGATCACGTCCTTGCCGAGCCGAGTGCTCGCGAAGGCGGTCAGCGCGGCGGTGTTGCGCGGCTCCGGCTCGTCGGCGATGAGGGCGTTGGCCGCCTCGATGCGGAACCTCGGCTTGCTCGTGCGGGCCGGGGCCCCGCGGCGCAGCCAGGCCAGCTCCTTGCGCATCAGGTTGGCCCTGCGGTCGGCGACGACCCCGGCGAGGCGGTCCCGCTCGGCGCGCGCGAGGACGTAAGCGGCATACCCACCCTCGAAGGCGGTGACCCCGCCCCCCTCGACCTCCCACGTCAGCGTGGCGTAGGCATCGAGGAACCACCGGTCGTGGGTGATCGCGACCGTGGCGTTGCCCGGGCGGGGCCGGCGGGTCGTGAGGTGCTCGGCCAGCCAGGCGACCCCCTCGACGTCCAGGTGGTTGGTCGGCTCGTCGAGCAGCAGCACCTCGGGGTCGTCGACCAGCAGGCGGGCCAGGGCGAGCCGGCGCCGCTCGCCCCCGGACTTGATGCCGACCGGATCGTCGAGCCCGCCGACCCCCTCACCGGAGACGCCGCCGAGCAGCCCGGTGAGGATGTCGCGGACCCGTGGGTCACCGGCCCAGACGTGCTCGGGACGCTCGCGCAGGACCGCCTGCCGGACGCTCCAGCCCGGGTCGAGCGCGTCGCCCTGGGCCAGCACGCCGACCCGGATGCCGCCCGCGCCGCCCTGTCTGGTCACCCGGCCGGTGTCGGGCTCCTGCAGGCCGGCCATGACCCGCAGCAGGGTGGTCTTGCCGCCGCCGTTGACGCCCACCACGCCGATCCGGTCTCCGGTCAGGACGCCGAGGCTGACGTCGTCGAGCACCTGCGTCGTGCCCAGGGTGAGCGAGACCCTGTCGAGCGAGATGAGGTTGGCCATCGGGGCTTCCTGTGGAGCGGACTGACTGGGAGCGGGCGCGCGGGCCGGCCTCAGCCGGGGCCGGGTGAGCGCGGGGTGCGGGGGGCGGCGACGACCTGGGCGCCCGGGACCGGCCCCCGGGCCCGGCGGATGTCCCGGCAGAGCGCCGCCGCCGAGAGCGACACCGACAGGTCGAGGGCCGCCTCGTGGCTCGCTGTCAGGAAGGCCACGGTCGGGCCGGACCCGGACACGATCGCGCCCAACGCGCCGAAGTCGATCCCGGCCTCGCACAGGTCGCGCAGCTCGGGCCGCAGCGCGAAGGCCGCCTCCTGCAGGTCGTTGCCGAGGGCCGCGCCGAGCGCCTCGGCGTCGCCGCTGCGCAGCGCCGCCATCAACCGAGCGCTGACGCGTGGCGCGGGAGGCGGCCCACTCCGCCACTGCTGCCGGAGCCGGTCGGCCTCGGCGTACACCTCGGGTGTCGACAGCCCGGTGCCGCTGACCGCGAAGACCCAGTCGAAGCTGCCGCGGGCCAGCACCGGGGTCAGTCGCTCGCCGCGGCCGGAGCCCATCAGGTTGCCGCCCTGCAGCGGGAAGGGCACGTCGCTGCCCAGCTCGGCGGCGAGCTCGCCGAGCTCGTCCCGGTCGAGGTCGAGGCCCCAGAGCAGGTCACAGGCCAGCAGCGTCGCCGCGGCGTCGGCCGAGCCGCCGGCCATGCCACCGGCGACCGGGATGTCCTTGTCGATCCGGATCGTGAGAGCCTCGTCGACCTCGCCGCGCGCGGCGATGAGCCGGGCCGCACGCACCGCGATGTTCTCCCCCGCGGTGGGGACCAGCTCCGCGTAGGGCCCCGCGGCGAGCACCTGCCAGTCGTCGGAGCGCCACACGCTCACCTCGTCGTGCAGGGAGACCGCCTGGAACACGGTCGCGAGGTCGTGGTAGCCGTCGCGGCGACGCGGGCCGACGCGCAACTCGAGGTTGACCTTGGCCGGGGCCCGCACGGTCACCACCTCGGGCAGCGTCGACACGGTCGTCATGCCGTCACCTTAGGCGCGTCGTCCGGCGCCCGGGTCGGCCCCGGCCGTCCCGGGCCCGGCCGCCCCGGCTCGGGCGCGGGCCTCGGCGACCCGGGCGAAGGCCGCGATGTCGAGCTGCTCGCCGCGTGCCCCGGGGTCGACACCGGCCGCGACGAGGGCCGCCTGCGCCGCCTCGACCGAGCCGGCCCAAGGGACGAGCGCCCGGCGCAGCGACTTGCGCCGTTGGCCGAAGGCCGCCTCGATGCACCGGAAGACCTCCTCGCGCGCGGCGGTCGTGGGCGGCGGCGGCCGGCGCCGCACCGCGACCAGGCCGGAGTCGACGTTCGGGACCGGCCAGAAGACCGTGCGCCCGACCCGCCCGACCAGCTCGACGTCGGCGTACCAGGCGGTCTTGAGGCTCGGCACGCCGTAGACCCGGCTGCCGGGCCCGGCGGCCAGCCGCTCGGCCACCTCGAGCTGGACCATGACCAGGGCCCTGGCGATGCCGGGGAAGCGCTCGAGGAACGACAGCACGACCGGAACCGACACGTTGTAGGGCAGGTTCGCGACGAGCGCGGTCGGGGCCGGCTTCGGCAGCCTGGTCACGGTGAGCGCATCGGCGGCGACGACGCGCAGCCGGTCCGCATGCTGGGGCTGCAGGCGCGCCACGGTGCCCTCCAGTGCCGCGGCGAGCCGCGGGTCGACCTCGATCGCCGTGACGTGCCGGACGACCGGGAGCAGGGCCAGCGTCAGCGACCCGAGCCCGGGGCCCACCTCGACGACCACGTCGTCCGGTCCGACACCGGACAGCCGCACGATCCGGCGGACCGTGTTGGGGTCGACCACGAAGTTCTGGCCCCACTGCTTGGTCGGGCGCAGCTCGAGCCCGGCCGCCAGCCGCCGGATCTCGGCAGGGCCCAGCAGGGCGGAGTCGGCGGCCGCGGTCACTCCCCCACCCTATGCAC
>NZ_JBDIAQ010000228.1:0-3841 GCF_039812505.1 Intrasporangium sp.
TCCCGATCGAACGTGCACCCTCGGTAGGGTGGGCAGCGTGTCGCAGGCCACGCTCCGCCCCGGGCCATGGGCCGACGGCACGATCGACGTCGAGGGCCACCGCGGTGCCCGGGGCCTGGCTCCGGAGAACACCCTCGCGGGTGTCCGAGCCTGCATCGAGTCCGGCGCGAGCGCCGTCGAGATCGACGTCCGGCTCACCGCCGACGGCCACATCGTGCTGTGGCACGACCCGGTCCTGCGACCCGGGACCTGCCGCTGCACCGCGGGCGACCTCGCCGGGGCCCGCATCGACGCCCTCACCCTCGAACAGCTGCGCACGGTCGACATCGGCAGCACCGGGCATCCCCGTTTCCCGGGCCAGCGGCTCGATCCGACCGCGCGGTTCGTCACGCTGCACGAGGTGCTCACGGTGGGTGTCGCGCTGGCACCGCAGATCTGGTGGACCATCGAGGTCAAGGTCGACCCGGGGCACCCGGCCTCGCTGGCCACCCGTCCTGCGCTCGTCGAGGGGGTGCTGGCCGAGATCCACGAGCACGGGATCGCGAAGCGGTGCTTCGTGCACTCCTTCGACTGGGGCGTGCTCGAGCTGGCGTCTCGGCTCGACCCGCTGCCGCTTCGCTCCGCGCTCGTCGAGGTCGGCAAGACCTACGCCCCGGGGACGCCATGGCTGGGCAGCGTGCGGTGGGAGCAGCACCGGGAGGACCTGCCCGGTGCCGTGGCCGAGCTCGGGGCCTGCGTGGTCGGCCCGGAGTACGTCGACGTGGACGCCCGCCTCGTGCGGCGGGCCCACGACCTCGGGATCGCGGTCCTGACCTGGACCGTCAACGAGCCGGCCGACCTGCTCCGCATGCGCGATCTCGGCGTGGACGGCATCGTCACCGACTATCCGGACCGGGCGCTCGGCCTGCTCCGAGCGCGCTAGGAACCGCGCGCGAAGGCCCGGTCCGAACGGACCGGGCCTTGCGGCATACGAGCCGGACGGTCAGTTGCCGGTCAGCTTCTCGCGCAGCGCGGCGAGTGCCTCGTCCGAGGCGAGCGTGCCCTCGACGGGCGCGCTCTGCGCGTCGGACCCCGAGGAGTAGGACGTGGCGTTGCCCGCCGCCACCGCGGCGTCGGCGTCGGCCTTGGACGCGGCCTCGACCTGCGCCTTGTGCGCCTCCCAGCGAGCGTGGGCCTCGGCGTACTCGCGCTCCCACTTCTCGCGCTGGGCCTCGTAGCCCTCGAGCCACTCGTTGGTCTCGGGGTCGAAGCCCTCCGGGTACTTGTAGTTGCCGTTCTCGTCGTACTCGGCGGCCATGCCGTAGA
Source organism: Intrasporangium sp. (assembly GCF_039812505.1). GTDB lineage: Bacteria > Actinomycetota > Actinomycetes > Actinomycetales > Dermatophilaceae > Intrasporangium_A. Next base: position 1,306 of record NZ_JBDIAQ010000228.1, read on the forward strand.
GGGTCGGGTCGAACTCGGTCATCGCCAGCGCGGCCTCGTTGGCCTGCTTGAGCGAGAGCGAGATGCGGCGGCGCTCCAGGTCGATGTCGATGACCTTGACGAAGATATCGGCACCGACGCTGACGACCTGCTCGGGCAGCTCGACGTGGCGCTCGGCCAGCTCGGAGATGTGCACGAGGCCCTCGATGCCGTCCTCGACGCGCACGAACGCACCGAACGGGACCAGCTTGGTGACCTTGCCGGGGACGACCTGCCCGATCGCGTGGGTCCGGGCGAAGTGCTGCCACGGGTCCTCTTGGGTCGCCTTGAGCGAGAGGGAGACCCGCTCGCGGTCCATGTCGACGTCGAGGACCTCGACGGTGACCTCCTGGCCGACCTCGACGACCTCGGACGGGTGGTCGATGTGCTTCCACGACAGCTCGGAGACGTGGACGAGGCCGTCGACCCCGCCGAGGTCGACGAACGCACCGAAGTTGACGATCGAGGACACGACGCCGGTGCGGACCTGGCCCTTCTGCAGCTCCTTGAGGAAGGTGGTGCGCACCTCGGACTGCGTCTGCTCGAGCCAGGCCCGACGGGACAGGACCACGTTGTTGCGGTTCTTGTCCAGCTCGATGATCTTGGCCTCGATCTCCTTGCCGACGTACGGCTGCAGGTCGCGGACGCGGCGCATCTCGACGAGGGAGGCGGGCAGGAAGCCGCGCAGGCCGATGTCGAGGATGAGGCCGCCCTTGACGACCTCGATGACGGTGCCGGTGACGACGCCGTCCTCCTCCTTGACCTTCTCGATCGTGCCCCAGGCGCGCTCGTACTGGGCGCGCTTCTTGGACAGGATCAGCCGGCCCTCCTTGTCCTCCTTCTGCAGGACCAGGGCCTCAACCTCGTCGCCGACCCCCACGATCTCGGACGGGTCGACGTCGTGCTTGATGGACAGCTCGCGTGAGGGGATGACGCCCTCGGTCTTGTAGCCGATGTCGAGCAGGACCTCGTCCCGGTCGACCTTGACGATGCGACCCTCGACGATGTCGCCGTCGTTGAAGTCCTTGATGGTCGCGTCGATCGCGGCAAGGATCTCTTCCTGAGAGCCGATGTCGTTGATGGCAACCTCAGGCGCGGTCTTCTCGACCGTGTTGGCAGTCATGTAGTAGGAACTCCGATTGTGGACAGTGATGTTGCGGCCTACGCTCAGAAGCCACGCCGGAGCCCGCAGAGCATCGCTCAGCTGGGCTCCCGGATGGACCGAGGCACGCCGGATGGGCAGGTGGATCCGAGCACACGAATGTGCCCCAGCATCCTATCTACGGGCTTCGGACGGGGTCAAAGCAGGGGTATGACGTGCAGCCGCCGCCCGAGGTGACGCGCCGGACCGCGCCGGCCGCCGAGACGGTGCAGGCGAACCGCCGGTGGTGGGACGGCGCGGCGGGCGACTACTACGCCGAGCACGGGACGTTCCTCGGCGACGTCGACTTCGTGTGGGGGCCGGAGGGGCTGCGCGAGTCGCAGGCCGGGCTGCTCGGTGAGGTCGGTGGGCGGCGGATCCTCGAGGTCGGCGCCGGGGCGGCGCAGTGCTCCAGATGGCTCGTCACCCGGGGGGCCACGGTCGTGGCCACCGACCTGTCCGCGGCGATGCTGTCCACGGCCGCGCGGATCGCCCGGCGCCACCCCGAAGTCCCGTCGCTCCCCCTGGCGCAGTGCGACGCCCGGGCGTTGCCGTTCGCGGACGCCTCGTTCGAGATCGTGTTCACCGCCTACGGCGTGCTCCCGTTCGTGGCCGACCCGGAGGTGGTGCTGGCCGAGTGCGCCCGGGTGCTGCGCGACGGCGGCCGTCTCGTCTTCTCGACCACCCACCCGGTCCGGTGGGCCTTCCCGGACGACCCGGGACCGGGCGGGCTCACCGCCGGCCAGTCGTACTTCGACCGGACCCCCTATGTCGAGCAGGACCCGTCCGGGACGGCGAGCTACGTCGAGCACCACCGCACGCTCGGCGACCGCGTCCGGGAGATCCACGGCGCAGGGCTGACCTTGGTCGACCTCGTCGAGCCGGAGTGGCCGGCCGGACTCGAGCAGGAGTGGGGCGGCTGGTCGCCCCTGCGGGGGCGGCTGCTGCCCGGCACCGCCATCTTCGTGTGCGAGAAGGGGATGGTCTCGCCCTGAGCCGGCCGCGACCAATGACCGGAACCTGTGGACGGAGCCTGGACGGGATGGCGTGTCGGAGCGGCCCTGCTCAAGATGGTGATGGCACCCTCGTGTCGCGTCAAGGCTGCAGGTGCGCACCTCAGCGTCCTGGTCGTGCCCTGATGTCAGGCATCTGCCTACGCGACGAACGGTGCAGGACGATCACCGCGGTCCTGGTGCCGTCCCCGACGAACCGGCCATGGTCGGCTGACCGGCCGGTTCGTCCTTCCGGGGCGCCAAGACTCGCTGCCCGTTCTTCGCGCGCGGTTCCTGCCACTGGCACGTTCGCTGGGGCTGCCGGACGTGGATGCCGCCGCGATTCGCATGCCTGAGCCGCCCGCGTTCACCCAGGACGTCGCGG
>NZ_JBDIAQ010000229.1:0-3826 GCF_039812505.1 Intrasporangium sp.
CGTCGTGGTGGTGGTTGTGCGGGGTGGCGACGTAGACGACGTCGACGTCGGGGTCCGCCACGAGAGCGGCATACGACCCATGAGCCTGCGCGATGCCGTGCCGGGCCGCGAAGGCGTCGGCCGTCGCGTGTGACCGGGAGCCGACCGCGACCAGATGCTGCCCGGTGCCGGCCCGCAGCGCCGCACAGAACCGGTCCGCGATCCAGCCGGTGCCGAGGATGCCCCACCGCAGGGGTGGGGCATCCATCGGGTCCGGGGTGCGCGGCGAGGGAAGCTGTGCCGGCATGGCCATCCCGCTCGCGCCCACCCGTCAGGCGTTCTGCGGGAAGCCGAGGTTGATCCCGCCGTGGCTCGGGTCGAGCCAGCGCGAGGTGACGACCTTGCCGCGGGTGAAGAAGTGCACCCCGTCGGTGCCGTAGGCGTGGGTGTCGCCGAAGAGGCTGTTCTTCCACCCGCCGAACGAGTAGTAGGCGACCGGGACCGGGATCGGCACGTTGACGCCGACCATGCCGACCTCGACCTCGTTCTGGAAGCGCCGGGCGGCGCCGCCGTCGTTGGTGAAGATCGCCGTGCCGTTGCCGTAGGGGTTGGCGTTGATCAGCTCGAGCCCCTCCTCGTAGCTCTTGACCCGCAGCACCGCCAGCACCGGACCGAAGATCTCCTCCTGGTAGATCGACATGTCGGTCGTGACGTTGTCGAACAGGGTGGGCGCCAGGAAGAAGCCCTCGCCGTCCGCGTCGAAGTCGCCGCCACGGCCGTCGACGACGAGCTTGGCACCGGCCCGCTCGCCGGCCTCGATGTAGCCGGCCACCTTCTCGCGGTGCGCCTTGGTGACCAGCGGTCCCATGTCGCAGCCGCGGGTACCGTCGCCGGTGCGCAGCTTGCCCATCCGGTCGGTGATCTTCGCGATGAGCTCGTCCGCGATCGGCTCGACCGCGACGAGCGCCGAGATGGCCATGCAGCGCTCCCCCGCCGAGCCGAAGCCGGCGTTGACCGCCGCGTCGGCAGTCACGTCGAGGTCGGCGTCGGGCAGGACGAGCATGTGGTTCTTGGCACCGCCGAGCGCCTGCACGCGCTTGCCGGTGGCGGTCGCCGTCTCGTAGACGTAGCGCGCGATGGGGGTGGAGCCGACGAACGAGACCGCCTTGACGTCGGGGTGGGTCAGCAGCGCGTCGACGGCCTCCTTGTCGCCGTTGACGACGTTGAGCACGCCGTCCGGAAGGCCTGCCTCGGTCCACAGCCGGGCCATGGCGATCGTCGCGGACGGGTCCTTCTCGCTGGGCTTGATGATCACGGCGTTGCCGCAGGCGAGGGCCACCGGCACGAACCAGAGCGGCACCATGGCCGGGAAGTTGAACGGGGAGATGACCGCCACGACCCCGAGCGGCTGGCGGAGCGAGTAGACGTCGACGTGGGTCGAGGCGTTCTCGCTGAAGCCGCCCTTGATCAGCTGCGGGATGCCACAGGCGAACTCGGCGACCTCGAGACCGCGCATGACCTCGCCGAGGGCGTCGTCGAGGACCTTGCCGTGCTCGGCCGTGATGAGCGCGGCGATCTCCTCCTTGTGCTGGTTGAGCAGCTCGCGGAACCGGAACAGGATCTGCCCGCGCTTGGTGAGCGAGAGGTCACGCCACGAGTCGCTCCAGGCCCGGTGGGCCGTCGTGACGACCTCGCCGACGAGCTGCGCCGAGGCGAGGTCGAGCTCGCCGGTCTGTTCCCCCGTCGCCGGGTTGTAGACCGGGCTGGTCCGGTCGGAGGTGCCCTCCCAGGGCGCTCCGCCGATGAGGTGGGTGATGCGGGTGGGGCTCATCGCCTTGCTCCTTCGATGTGGCTTGCTCGGTGCTGTCGCAGTCAGGTTTTCACTCGTTGGTTATGTCCTGACATTCTAACAATTACTGTGCGGTAGGCCAAGGGGCGCCGGGCCCGGTGCCGACCGACGCGACCGCCCGGGCCGGCTGCCGGTGGCAGCGGGCCCGGGCGGCGCGCGTCAGCGGGGCGACTCGAGCTTCGCAGGGGTCTCCCACCGCGACAGATGGTCGAGGATCCGCTCGCGCATGAACCGGTGCGACTGCTCGGCCCGGTCCTCCCAGGCGAAGACGCAGCTGGTGAGCGTGCCGTCGAACCCGACCTGCTCCAGGGTGGCGAAGAACGCGTCGAAGTCGACCTCGCCCTGACCGATGTCCAGGTGCTGGTGGACGGTGACCTGCGAGCCGGGCGGGTTGACGATGTAGCGCAGCCCGCTCGAGGCGGTGTGGTCGTAGGCGTCCGCGATGTGGCAGATCGTCGTGAGGCTGCCGGCCTTCTGCAGGATGCCGGCGCAGTCGTTGCCCTGGTGGAACGTGTGCGGCGTGCAGTAGACGAACGACACGAACGGGCTGTTGATCCCGTGTATGACGTCCAGCGCCCGCTTGCCGTCCTGCTCCCAGTCGTCGGGGTGCGGCTCGATGGCCAGCCGGACGCCCTCACGCTCGAACACCGGGAGCAGCTCCTCCATCGACCGCCAGAACTGCGCCTCACAGACAGCCGCCTGTCGCGGGTTGCCGTTGAACTCGGAGTTCATCTGGTCCACGCCGAGGGCGGCGGTGATCTCGATGGCGCGTTTCCAGTAGCGGACCGCGGCCTGCCGCTCGACCTCGTCGGGCCCGGACCAGCGGAACAGGGGCAGCACCGAGGAGACCCCGACGCCTGCGGCCGAGAGCTCCCTGCGGAAGCGCGCCACCGTCGCGTCGTCGACCCGTGGGTGGTTGAAGAACGGGATGAAGTCCTCGCGGGGCGAGAGCTCGATCCACTCGAAGCCGTGTTCGGCCACCACACCCGGCAGGGTGTCCAGCGTCGTGGTCTGCCGGATCATGTAGGGGTCCAGGGCGAGTCTCATGACAGTGCCTCCCGGTCGACGAGGCCGACCTTGACGGGCCGTCCGGTCTGGAGCGACTCCATCCCTGCCGTGCACACGGCGGTCGCGGCATACCCGTCCCACGCCGTCGGCCCCACCACGGTGCCGGCGCGGGCCGCGTCCGCCCAGGCCTGCACCTCGAGGTCGTAGGCCCGCCCGAAGCGGACGGTGAAGTCGGGCGCCACCGGTCCGCCCCACCAGCCCGCATCGCCATCGAGGTTGGCGCGCGTGGTGTAGAGACCGCCTTGGGACAGGCCGGCCGTGACCGTGCCGCGCTCGCCGACCGCCTCACAGCGGACCTCGTAGCCGGTCTGGCAGTTGACGAAGACCTCGGTCGTGACGATGCCGCCCCCACTCATCCGGAAGATCGCGACCTGCGGGTCGGCGACACCCTCCAGCGCATGGCTGGTCGGCGCCGGCTGCAGGACGGTGATCTCCTCGACCTCCTGGCCGAACATGAACCTGGCGACGTCGACCTCGTGCACGAGCGAGTCGCGCACGATCATCTCGCTGCGGAAGTCCGGGTTGGGCACCGTCTTGTTGCGATGGGTGTTGTGCACCAGCAGCAGACGGCCGAGGCTGCCCGAGTCGACCAGCTGCTTCATCTGGGCATACTGGGGGTCGAAGCGGCGCATGAAGCCGACCTGGATGAGCGCGCGCCCTGACTCCCGCTCGGCCCGGATGACCCGCAGCGACGAGTCGCCGTCCATCGTCAGCGGCTTCTCGCACAGCGTGGGCTTGCCGTGCGTGATGCAGGCGAGCAGCTGCTCCTCGTGGGCGAAGCCGGGCGAGGCGAGGATGACGGCGTCGACGTCGTCGGCACCGATCAGCCCGGCCGCGTCGTCGTGGACGCTCACCCCGTCGAACCCGGCGGCGAGGGCCTGCGCCCTCGGCCGGTCCGGGTCCGAGACGGCGACCAGCCGTACCCCGGAG
>NZ_JBDIAQ010000230.1:0-3824 GCF_039812505.1 Intrasporangium sp.
CGGCGCGGTGTGTGTCACCGGTCGTGACCTCAGGTGAACCCCAAGGATAACAAATGACCCCACCGGATGCAGGTGAAGGCGGGGATCGAGACGGTCACGGCATCGTGCAGGTGCGCACCTCGCCCGCGACCGCTCGCGTGGTGGTGCGGAACGTGACGCGCTCCTCCGACGTGTCGCCCGGCGACCGGGGCACCTTGACCTCCACGCTGCCGACCGTCGCGAAGTCCTTGGCCAGTGCCCGCACCTGGCAGGTCATCGGCTGCCCCTCCGGCCGGGTCACCTGGAACTTGACCATCACCGTCTGGTCGTCGACGACCTTCGAGCCCAGCGTCTCCCAGGTCGGCACCCCGAGGGTCGCCGAGAGCCCGAACCAGACGGCGAGGGCGATCCCGCCGCCGATGCCGATGGTGCCGACGATCCACCACTTGAGCGTGCCGGGCGCGGGCTTGGGCAAGGACATCACGGGCTCCGTGGGGTCGACGTGGAAGGCGTCGGTGAGGTGAGAGGATGACGGTCGGGTCCAGTCTCTCCCACCGGGGACGGGGCCACGCACCCGGTCGGCCGGCTCGCCCGGTCCCGGCCGACATCCTGACGTGAGGAGACATCGGTGTCCCGTGGCATGCGGCTGATGGCCGTGCACGCCCACCCAGACGACGAGTCGAGCAAGGGCTCGGCGACGACTGCGAAGTACGTCGACGAGGGCTGTCGCGTGCGGGTGGTCTCGTGCACCGGGGGCGAACGCGGCGACATCCTCAACGAGAAGCTCAAGGGCCGACCCGAGATCGAACGCGACCTCGTCGCGTACCGCCGGCGGGAGATGCGGGCCGCCCAACAGGTGCTCGGCTGCGAGCACACCTGGCTCGGCTTCGTCGACTCGGGCCTGCCCGAGGGTGATCCGCCGCCGCCCCTGCCGGAGGACTGCTTCGCCCTCGAGGACCTCGACGTGACGACCGAGGCGCTCGTGCGGGTCGTCCGCGAGTTCCGTCCGCACGTGATGACCACGTACGACGAGAAGGGCGGCTACCCGCATCCCGACCACATCATGTGCCATCGGGTGGCGATGTCGGCCTTCCGCGCCGCCGGGGACCCGGACCGGTACCCGGACGCGGGCGAGCCGTGGCAGCCGCTGAAGCTCTACTACAACAGTGGGCACCGGCTCGAGCGCCTCACGGCGATCCACGAGGCGATGATCGCCGCGGGCCTCGAGAGTCCCTACACGGAGTGGCTCGCCAACTGGAAGCCGCGCCGCCGGGGCCGGGTCACCACGCAGATCGAGTGCGCCGACTACTTCGCGACCCGCGACCGCGCTCTGCTGGCCCACGCCACCCAGGTCGACCCGGACGGGTTCTGGTTCCGCGTCCCGATCCGGCTCCAGCAGCAGGTCTGGCCGCACGAGGACTTCGAGGCCGCCCTGTCGTACGTGCCGATCCACGAGGTCGAGCACGACCTCTTCGCCGGCCTGGGCAGCGCCGAACAGGCCGACGCGCTCGCCAGGACCGGCGGCCTGACCCTCGAATATGACGGGCGGCTGCCCGAGGACCTGCAGGAGACGGCCTGATGGGCGGCACCGAGCACCTTCCGGTCGGGCCCGGGATCCTGGGCTTCATCGCCGTGTTCGTCCTGGCCGTCGCGCTCTGGTTCCTGATGCGCAACATGAACGCGCGGATGCGCCGCATGGCCTACCGCGAGCGGGACCGGCTCGAGCAGGAGCGCCAGCAGCAGGAGGGCGCCGACGGCGGTGCGCCGGGCTCCACCGGGACAGGCACCGAGCCCGGCGAGCACGACTCCGGGCCGGGCGAGCGCGACTGACGCGGCCGGCCGGCGCGGTCGGACCCGCCCTCGAGCGGTCTGCGGCACGTTCGCCGAGGCGGCCCCGGGGCCGGGCTCAGCTCGCGACCGGGTTCGCGGCCACGGCGAGCGCTATCGCCACGAAGTGCGCCGTGAAGGCCGCGAGGGTGAACGCGTGGAAGACCTCGTGGAAGCCGAACCAGCGCGGCGAGGGGTCGGGTCGGCGCGTCGCGTAGACGACCCCGCCCAAGGTGTAGAGCACCCCGCCAAGCGCGATGAGCAACCCGATGACCACGCCACCGACCCGCCAGAAGGGCACGACATAGGCGACCGCCGTCCACCCCAGCAGCAGGTAGAGGCCGGTGTAGAGCCAGCGCGGCGCCCGCACCCAGACGACGCGGAACACGACACCGGCCAGGGCCCCGCCCCAGACGAGGGCCAGCAGCGTACGAGCCCGCGGCCACGGCAGGAGCGTCACCGCGAAGGGCGTGTACGTGCCGGCGATGACGAGGTAGATGTTCGAGTGGTCGAGCCGTTTGAGCACACCGGTCATCCGCGGCCCCCACGTGCCGCGGTGGTAGACGGCCGACACGCCGAACAGCAGCGTCGCCGTGACGGCGAACACCACGGCCGCGGTCCGCACCGCTCCCGGCGGGGCCACGAACGTCAGCACCAGCCCACCGACCAGCGCGCACGGGAACATGCCCAGGTGCAGCCAACCGCGCAGCCGTGGCTTGACCGTGGCCACGAGGTCCCTGACCGTGGCGACGGCGCCATCCGCACCGATCTGCTCGTCCATGGCGAACATGACCAACAGGATAACTTACGGCGCCGTAGGTTACGGGTCGGTAGCCCTGATCGTGAGGTATGCCGCCCGGCTCCGGCAGGCTCTCGCGGAGCCGTTCCGGGGGGCCCGCGTGTGCCGCGGCCGCAGCCCTGCCCCGCGGGGTAGGTTGGCTTGCGCGGCTTCGCCGAGGGGCCGCCGGACGACTCGAGGAGGATGCCGGTGGGCTGGCGGGACATGGTCTACGGCGCCTACGAGCGGCGCGTGGCAAGGGAGCTGCCACGCGAGTCGATGCCCCGACACGTCGCGGTCATGCTCGACGGCAACCGGCGCTGGGCCAGGGCCCGCGGCGAGGGCACCGCCACCGGACACCAGGCGGGAGCGGACAAGATCGAGGACCTGCTCACCTGGTGCGAGCGGGCCGGTGTGGAGTACGTCACCCTCTGGCTGCTGTCGACCGACAACCTGACCCGCGACCCCGAGGAGCTGACCCCGCTCCTGCAGATCATCGACAACGCCGTGTGCGACCTGGCCGATGCGCGGCGCTGGCGCCTTACCCTTGTCGGCGCGCCGGACCTGCTGCCGGGCGACACCGCCCGTAGCCTGCGCGCGTCGGTCGAACGCACCACCGATGTCGACGGGATGACCGTCAACATCGCCGTCGCCTACGGGGGCCGGCGAGAGATCGCCGACGCCGTCCGGGCGATGCTCCGGGCCCGGGCCGCCCAGGGGCAGAGCCTCGAGCAGATCGCCGCGGACCTCACCGTCGAGGACATCGCCGAACACCTTTACACCAAGGGCCAGCCCGACCCCGACCTGGTCATCCGCACCAGCGGGGAGCAGCGCCTCGGCGGGTTCCTGCTCTGGCAGAGCGCCCGGTCCGAGTTCTACTTCTGCGAGGCCTACTGGCCCGACTTCCGGCACGTCGACTTCCTCCGCGCGCTGCGCGCCTACGCCGGACGGCACCGTCGCTTCGGCGCTTGAGCGGCGCGTCCGCGTGGCCTGCTCGGCCGGTGCGACGGGCCTGCTCGAGTGCGGCTCCGCCGCGAGCGGGTCGGTGCTCCCCGCCGGGTGGGCGGCGGCGGCATACCGCCGCCCGGAGCCGGTGCCGTCCGCGCCCACACCAGCCGCACGCACGCGCGGCGTCCTGCGGCCGATTTGCCTTTCGAGCCGGCGCCTGTCACTGTTGAAACCGAAAGATCACAAGTTGGTAACGAAGCCGGGTCCTTCCCGCCGTCACCGACCACCCCCG
>NZ_JBDIAQ010000231.1:0-3821 GCF_039812505.1 Intrasporangium sp.
GCCGGTCCCTGACATTCCCTCCCGTGCCAGGGACCGGCCCTGCACAAACGGTTCCATCCCGTCGAATCGGGCGGCATCGGCCGAAGGATGGAAACTCGCCTCGTCCTGCGGCTGAGGCACCCCGACCGGCGCCACCCGGCCGTCCGGTGGCGGCGCCGCTCCCGGGCGGGGAGGATGAAGGCATGGGACAGGGGGGACGGGGCGAGCGCAGGGCCACGTCGGTCCTGTCCGACGCCGCCGTCCGCGCCCTGCGCTACGCCGACCAGCTCATCCAGGAGGCCGACCGCAGCGACGTGTTCGCGGTCTACGACGCCTGCCGGGCCACGCTTGGGTCGCTGGCGCCGCTCGACGACTTCTACATCGCCCTGATCAACGAGGCCGACCGCCGGATCTCGTACCCATACCTGTTCTCCAACGGCGCATTCGAGGAGGCCGGCACCGTCACGTACGCGCCGAACGGCCTGACCGCGTGGGTCGTCGCGAGCCGGCGGCCCTACCGCTACGCCGACGACGAGGGCGCCCTGCTGAACCGGGGGTATCGCTTCGGCGACGGCGAGCCCTCGGCGGACACGGCCGTCGTTCCCCTGCTCGGCTCCGAGGAGGAGGGCGTGATCGGGCTCATGGGTGCCCTCTCGGACACCGGCGACGCCTTCACGGACGAGACGGTCCGGGCGATGCAGTGGCTCGCCGGCCTTGTGGTCGACCGCCTGCGGGCGAGCGACCCCACGCGTGGGCTCAACCTGTCGCTCGTCTACCCCGAGCTCGACGAGGGCCGGTCCGGCTCCCTCGTCGCCCTCAACGTCGCCGGCAACGCCCTGACCAAGATGGCGCAGGAGCTGACCGCGCTCGCGCAGGAGGTAACGGACGCCGCCCTGGCCGAACGGCTGACCGAGCTGTCGCGCCGCTGCTTCGGGGTCCAGGCCCAACTGGTGACCCGGCTGGGCCCGACGCACGACGCGCCCGTCGACCCGTTGCGCGGCCTCTCCCCCCGGGAGCGGGCGGTCGTCGAGCTGGTGACCGGAGCGGACGGCGACCCCGGCAACGCCGGCATCGCGGCCGTCCTCGGGATCAGCACCGCGACCGTGAAGACCCACATGTCCTCACTGCTGGACAAGCTCGGGCTCGAGCACCGCAGCGAGCTGCGCTGGCTGGTGCGCCAGGGCAGCCACCGCTGACCTCCGGTGGGCTCAGCCCCGGCCGAACAGCCGGGCCAGCATCCCGCCGGCGGGGGCGGCGGCCTGCTTCTCGTGGCCACGGCAGCGCTGGCCGCTCGGGACGTTGCGCATGACCTGGTCGACGTGCTGGCCGCACCCGGCCCACGTCGTCTTGCCACAGGTCCGGCACGTCACGGCACGACACATATCGGTCTCCTTCTCGGGGGCTTCGGCAGGCTGCCGGTAGATCAGCTCGGGGCCGGCCGCGGTCCGGTTCATGGAATGAACTGGCCTGGGCCGACGTTCAAAGGATACCCTAGTGGGTATAAGATGAGCCATCACCTGAAGGAGAGACCATGGCAACCCGCACCCTCACCCAAGCCGACTTCGAGTCGACGATCACCGCCGGCGGCATCGTGCTGGTCGACTTCTGGGCCTCGTGGTGCGGGCCGTGCCGGATGTTCGCCCCCGTGTACGAGGCCGCCTCCGAACAGCACGCGGACATCGTGTTCGGCAAGGTCGACACCGAGGCCGAGCAGGCGCTGGCCGGGGCCGCCGGCATCACCTCGATCCCGACGCTGATGGCGTTCCGCGACGGGATCCTCGTGTTCAGCCAGCCGGGGGCGCTCCCCGCGGCTGCGCTGGAGCAGGTGGTCAGCGGGGTGCGTGGGCTCGACATGGACGAGGTACGCCGACAGGTCGCGGCACAGCAGTCCACCGCGGCCACCGCGTGAGGACCGCCATGGGCTACGCACTCAGCACCACCGTCGGCATGGGTTTCGAGCAGGCCCTCACCGCGACCCGCGAACGGCTGGCCGCCGAGGGCTTCGGAGTGCTGAGCGAGATCGACATCGCCGCCACCCTGAAGGCCAAGATCGGTGCCGAGGTGGCGCCCCAGGTGATCCTCGGCGCCTGCCGGCCCCCGCTCGCGCATGCCGCGCTGCAGGCCGAGCCGTCCATCGGGCTGCTGCTGCCCTGCAACGTCGTCGTACGCAGCCTCGACGATGCCCGCACGGTGGTCGAGGCCATGGACCCGCAGGTCATGGTGGCGCTGACCGGCAACCCGGCCCTCGAGCAGGTGGCCACCGAGGCCCGCGAGCGGATCGGGCGGGCCCTGACGAACCTGGCGCGGGAGTAGTCCCGCGGCCGGCCGCGGCTCTGGGGGGAGACCGCGGGGAAGCCCGCCCGCGCGCGGGCCCGGGGTGGGCGGCATACGGTCGTATGCTGCCCACCCCCGTCTTTGCGAGCCAGTCGTTCAGGAGGTCGCGGGCTCCACGAGCACCCAGGCGCCGTACCCGCCGAGCAGGTCGCTGACGTCCGCAAACCCCTTGGCGCGCAGCAGGCTCGCCCCGACGCTGCTGCGCCACCCACCAGCGCAGTAGAGCAGCACCGGGCAGGTCGGGTCGAGCTCACCGGCACGGGCGACCAGCTGGGCCAGCGGGATGTGCCGCGCGCCCGGCAGCATCCCGGCCGCCAGCTCGCCCGCGTTGCGGATGTCGACGAGCTGGGTGTCCGGTGAGGCCAGCGCGTCCACGGCCTGGCCGACGGTCAGCCGGCTGGCCGGCGTGACATCCCGCTGGTGGGCGAGCAGGTAGGCCTCGGGGTCGGCGACGTAGCCCAGCACGTTGTCGAAGCCGATCCGGGCGAACCGGGTGGCGACCTGCTGCGCCTGGCCCTCCGGCGCCATGACGACGACCTGCTGCTCGGGGGTCAGCACCGTGCCGACCGTCTCGGCGAGCCGGCCGTCCCACGGCACGTTCAGGGCGCCGCGCAGGTGGCCCGCGGCGAACTCCTGCTGGTCGCGCGCGTCGTGCAGGACGGCTCCGGCGGCGAGCGCGGCGTCGACCTGCTCGTCGGTCAGTGCCGGGACGGTGGCGTCGGTGGCACGCACGACGCGGGCGTGCTTGTTCAGGGTGGCGTTGTAGCGGAAGTAGGCCGGGGCCGGCGGCTGGCCCGAGGTGACGACCTCGACGAACTCGGCCTCCGACATCGGCTGGCAGGCGTAGTTGAGGCGGCGCTGCTCGCCGATCGTGGACTGGCGCTCGGTCGAGAGGTTCTTGCCGCACGCCGAGCCGGCGCCGTGGGCCGGGAAGACCCGGACGGCGTCGGGCAGGGTCATCAGCCGGTGCTGGACCGAGTCGTAGAGCATCGCCCCGAGCTGCTCGGCGGTGACGCCCACCGAGGCGAGCAGGTCGGGGCGCCCGACGTCGCCGATGAACAGGGCGTCGCCGGTCAGGACCCCGTAGGCGACCTCGTCGTCGGCGTGCTCGAAGACCAGGACGCTGATCGACTCAGGCGTGTGGCCCGGGGTGGCCATGACCTGCAGGGTCACCTCGCCGAGGCTGATGCGCTCCCCGTCGGCAAGCCGGCGGACCGCGAACTCGGGCTGCGCCGCCGCGCCGTAGCCGATCCAGGCGCCGGTCGCCCGGGCCAGCTCCAGGTGGCCGGAGACGAAGTCGGCGTGGAAGTGGGTGTTGACGACCCCGACGATGCGCAGGCCCTGGGCCTGCGCGTCAGCCAGGTACTCGGCGACGTCGCGCCGCGGGTCGACCACGATCGCCTGACCCGTGGTGCCGTCGCCCACCAGGTAGGACGCCTGCGAGAGACAGTCGAGGTAGTACTGCGTGAAGATCATCGGGTCCTCCGGATGCCGGGCTCGGTTCGAGG
>NZ_JBDIAQ010000232.1:0-3631 GCF_039812505.1 Intrasporangium sp.
AGCTCGAGGGCGCGCTCGGTGGCCGCCGCCTTGGGCTGCTTCAGCGCGCGCCGGGGGGCCTCGATGAGGTTCTCCAGCACGGTCATGTGCGGGAACAGGTTGAAGTGCTGGAAGACCATGCCGATCTTCACCCGTCGGCGACAGATCTCCGCCTCGGACAGCTCGTGCAGCCTGCCGCCTCGCTCGTCGTAGCCGACCACCTGTCCGTCCACCCAGATCCGGCCCCCGTCGTTGCGTTCCAGGTGGTTGATGCACCGCAGGAAGGTGCTCTTGCCCGAGCCGGACGGCCCGATCATGCACACCACCTCGCCGCGGTCGATGGTCAGGTCGACGCCCTTGAGCACCTCGAGCCGGCCGAACGACTTGCGTACGCCCTCGGCCCGGAGCATCGGGGTGTCCGCCCGTGCCGAGCCGCGTTGCGTGTCCGGGGTTGTCATGACTGCGCTCCTGTCGCGGACGGGGTGAGCTTGGCGATGGATGCCTTGAACCGTTGCATTGGCGTGGGGGGCAGGACCCGGCTCCCCCGGGCGAAGTAGCGCTCGACGTAGAACTGGCCGATGGTCAGGATCGTGGTCACGACCAGGTACCAGATGCTGGCGATGATCAGCAGCGGGATGGGCTGGAAGGTGCGCGAGTAGATCAGCTGCGCGGAGTAGAGCAGGTCCGGCACGGCGAGCACCGAAACGAGCGAGGTGGCCTTGAGCATCCCGATGACCTGGTTGCCTGTCGGCGGCACGATCACCCGCATGGCCTGCGGCAGAATGACCCGGCGCATGGTCTGGAAGGGGGTCAGGCCCAGCGCGCCGGCCGCTTCGTGCTGTCCGTGGTCCACCGAGATGATCCCGGCCCGGACGATCTCTGACATGTAGGCGGCTTCGTTGAGGCCGAGCCCGAGGATGGCCGCCGCAAGCGGAGTGATCAGCTGGTTGGTGTTCACGTGCACCCCGGGCAGGCCCATGGTGATGACCGGGTAGAGGGCCGCGAAGTTGTACCAGAACAGCAGCTGCACCAGTACCGGGGTGCCTCGGAAGAAGGACACGAAGGTGAATGCGCCGCTGCGCACCACCGGGTTCGGCGAGAGCCGCATGATTGCGAGGATGATGCCCAGGACGATGCCGATCACCATGGCGACCACGGTCAGCCACAGGGTGAGCCAGACGCCCTGGCCGATCTCGACATCGCGCAGGTAGAGCCCGACGACGTCCCACTGGAAGTTCTCGTTGCTGAACACCGACCTCAGCAGGAGCGCGGCGAGCAGGAGGACGACGACGGCGCTCACCCAGCGACCGGGATGGCGGCGGGGGACGACGGTCGGCTGTGCGCCGTGCTCCGTGGTCTCGGTCAGGGCTGTCTTGCCTGTCATCATCGGATGATCTCTCCTGCGTCAGGGTCGAGCGCTGTCTCGGGTATGTCCCACGTGTGCATGAGCTGCTGCATGGTCCCGTCGGCGACCAGCTCCTGGACGGCCTTCGACACCGCCGGTGCGAGCGGGGACTCGTTGGCCATCGCGATCCCGACCTGCACCGGCTTGTAGGGCTTGCCCGGGGCGAGCTCCATGGCGATGTTGCTGCGACGGAACTCGTAGTTCATCGGCGTGGCGGGCGCCATGACGGCGTCCGACCGGCCGCTGACGACCGCGAGGTTGGCCTCGTTCTGGGACGGGTAGAGCAGGACGTTGATGGGCTTCTTGCCGTTGGCCACGCACTCGTCGGAGAACTTGGGCAGGAACTCGATGCCCTGCAGGGAGCCCTTCGGGGCTCCGACGGAGTGTCCGCACAGCGTCATCGGGTCCATGCTCAGCTGCTGGGGGTTGCCCTTCGGCACGCCCAGCCCGGTGCCGCCGAAGAGGTAGGCCACGAAGTCCACGACCTTGCCCCGCTCGGGCGTGATGGCCAGGCCGGACATGGCCATGTCCTGCTTGCCGCTGTCGATACCCACCAGGATCGTCTCGAAGCCGGTGTTGATCATCGAGACCTTCAGCCCCATCTTGGCGGCGATCCCCGCGGCCATGTCCGCATCGAACCCCACGATCGTGTGGCCGTCCTGGCCGATGAACTCGAACGGTGGGAAGGTCGCGCTGGTGGCGACCGTGAGGGTTCCCTTGGTCTTCGCCGCGGCAGGAACGAGCGCGGCCGCCGCCCCGGGCTTGAGGGTCGACAGGTCGACCCCGGTGGTCTCGGTCGGTCCGCTCGTCGCTGCCGCCGTGGGCTGCCTGCTCGCGTAGGTGCACCCGGTGAGAGCCGCCGTGGCGAGCAGGGCCGAGGCTGCCAGGAGGGCCGCTGATGGTCGATGCATCGCTCCGCCTTTCAGATGGTGAGCAGGTCGTGGCCGACGACGACGGTCCCGTCGAAGTCGCGGGCGGCGTGGTCGCGCCACGTGTCGTCGTCGACCGTGGCGTCGGACGGGACGAAGTGACTGAGCACGAGCGTGCGGACGTCGGCACGTCTCGCGATCTCGCCGACCTCGTCCGAGAGCGTGTGGCTGGCCAGCAGGTGCTCGCGGATCGTGGTGCCGGCGTGGGCCGCGACGATGTCGCCGATCGCCGGTTCGTGGAGCACCTCGTGTACGAGCACGTCGCTGCCCCGGGCCAGCTCGACCAGGGCGTCGCAGGGACGGGTGTCGCCGGAGATCGTGATCGACCGGTCGGCCGTGTCGAGTCGGTAGGCCAGGGCGTGGTCCACCGGGGGATGGTCGACCCGGGCGGTGTGCACGGTGACCGTGTCGTCGGCGTACACGATGCCTTCCTCGGTGATCTCGTGGACCTCGATCAGCTCGTCGAGCGGGACCCGGCCCTCGTCGCTGACGCGCAGGTCGATGTCGTACCGGGCCATCGCGAGGAAGTGCCCGATGGCCTCGGCCAGCGGCGGTGGCCCGAACACGTGGACCGGCTCCCGCAGGGCCGACCAGGCGAGCCAGAGGAGGGTGCCGACGTCGGCGACGTGGTCCGAGTGGTGGTGGGTGACGAAGACCGCGCGGAGCGAGCCCAGTGGCCGGCCGGCGCGCACGAGCTGGTCGGTCACGCCGTTGCCGCAGTCCACGACGTACGACCCTCCGTCGACCGAGACGACCTGTGCGGGTGCGCGCCGGTAGCCACGCGGGGTCGGACCCCCGGCGGTCCCCAGCAGGGTGAGCTCCGTTGCCATGCCCACAGGTAACCAGCCGCGCCGGCGGCTGTGCAGGAGTCATCCCACGATGGGAGCCATAGGCGCTGCCTATCGCTGGCTAGAATGACGCGGTGGAACGTCGCCACGTCGAGTACTTCCTGGCCGTCGTCGAGCACGGCAGCTTCACTGCCGCGGCGGCGGCGCTGTACCTGGCGCAACCGTCCCTGTCCCAGGCCATCAGGGAGCTGGAGCGAGAGCTCGGCGCGCCGCTGTTCGTCCGGCTGCACCGCGGCGTCCGGCTGACCGCGGCCGGAACGGCACTGGTGCTGCCGGCCCGGCAGGTCATGCGCACCCTGTCGACGGCACGGGCGGCCGTCCAGGACGTCGTCGGCGTCAGGGCCGGAAAGCTGGATCTCGCCATGCTCCCGGCGCTCATCGGTGACCCTCTCGCGCCGGTCATCAGCGCGTTCCGGACGGCGGCCCCGGGCGTCACCCTGACGATCGCCCAGCCCGAGGAGATCGAGGTG
>NZ_JBDIAQ010000233.1:0-3622 GCF_039812505.1 Intrasporangium sp.
CTAGAGTGCCATGCATGCCCACGGACCCGGCGCTGGACCTGGCGCTGGTGCGCCGCTTCGAGCCGGTGATCCGCTACACGCACGGCGAGCTCTTCCTGCCGATGTCGGTGGCCGACTACGTCGTCGGCTCCCGGCTGGTGGCCAGAGACGGGAACGGGCCGATCGTGCTGGCCGAGCGGGGCAGCCTTACTCTCGACGGCCTGGCCGAGCTGGGCCTGTCCGAGGCCGACCACGCGCTCTCGCTCGAGCACGTCGGGGCCGCCCTGCAGCGGAGGGACTACCGAGCCTGGCGCCGGCGACCGGAGCGTGACAGGTTCCGGGCCTCGAGCCGGTTCGCGGCGGTGAGCCTGCCGTCGCGCCTCATCGACGTCGGCCTGCGGCTCACCCTGCTGCTGCGGGGGCGCGTGCCCGGCGGGTTCGCCGCCGCCGCGCACGAGGCCTACCTGCACAGCCCCCACTACCGCAAGCCGCACTACTACGCCCACGTGTCACGTGACGGCGGCTACACGGTCCTGCAGTACTGGTACTTCTACGCCATGAACGACTGGCGCTCGACGTTCGGCGGCGTCAACGACCACGAGGGCGACTGGGAACAGGTCACCGTATACCTCGCACCCGAGGAGGTGACCTCGGCGGACCCGCTCGACGGGGCGACCGGGACGCAGTCGCCGGGGCTCCGGCCGGCGTGGGTCGCCTACTCGTCGCACGACGAGGTCGGGCCCGACCTGCGACGGCGCTGGGACGATCCCGACCTGTCGCGGGTCGGCGAGCATCCGGTGGTGTTCGCCGGGGCGGGGTCGCACTCCGGAGCGTACCTGCAGGGTGAGTACCTCATCACCTCGGAGCTGCCGTTGCCCCCCTGGCTCTCGAGGGTGACCGCACGCGTCCGCGGCGACGCCCACGGGCTGCTCCGCATCCCCTACATCGACTACAAGCGCGGCGACGGGACCACCGTCGGTGTGGGCGGCGACCTCGAATGGATCCCGGTCCTGGTCGACGACACGACTCCGTGGGTCCGCGACTATGCCGGCCTCTGGGGCCTGGACACCGAGGACCCGTTCGGCGGCGAACGTGCCCCTGCCGGGCTGCGCTACAACCGGAACGGCACGCTGCGCGAGTCGTGGGCCCAGCCCGTCGCGTGGGCGGCCCTGGACCGGGTCGCGCCGACCGCCGCACAGGCGCACGACGAGATCCTCGCCGTCCGCGACCGGCTGGTGTCCACCCTGGCCGAGTCGCAGCGGCGGCTGTCCGAACGACGGGACGTGCTGCGCGGCGCCCACGCGGCGGAGCTGGCGCTCGGCATACCGGCGAACCAGCCCGGTCGGCAGGTGGCCGGGCTGGACCGCGAGGTCGCCGGGATCCGCCGGGAGGTCGCCGAGCTGACCTCCCTGCTCGAGGGCGCGGAACGGTCCCTGGCCGCGCCGGCCCCCACCCCGTTGCCGCACGCGCACCTTCGCCACCGGGCCGTCCCGCTGGGCCAGGACCAGCTCGCCCAGGGCCGGGCCCTGCGGGTGTGGACCGCCCTGTCGGCCTCGCTGGCGCTGCTGGCCCTGGGCGTCCTCATGCTGGCCGGGCTCGCCTCGGCCCGGTCCGTCCTCTGGCTGGCCGGCGCGATGATCGTCATCGAGGCCGTGCTACGTCGACACCTCGGGCTGCTCCTGCTCGGGGCGGGTGTCGTCGTGGTCGCGGCGTTCGGGATCTGGGGCATCGTCTCGGTCGCGCTCGGACACCTCGATCTGGGGTTCGGCGTACTGCTCGTCATCGGCGCCCTCTACATGGGCCTCTCGACCCTGCGCGAGGCGACCCGCTGACCCCGCTGGGACGGGCTGGTGAGGGCCCGGAGGACACCGGACAGCCCGGCCACGAGGTCACCACCCGAGCTGTGCCCGATCGCGAGGACGGCCCCGAACCGGCGGGCGACCTCCTGCTCGACGGCGGGGTCGCTCGGGCCGACCGTGACCAAGGCCGCCAGGAGGGCGGCCACCTGCGGCACGCAGTACCCGTCCGCGGCCGCGGACAGGAGCGCGGCCGACAGGTCGGTGGTGCGATGCAGGGACCGGTCGACCGCTTCGGCCACCTCGGCGAGGGCGGCCCCCGATGGCCCCCAGGCGCGCAGCGCCAGCAGCACCCCGCACAGGGCATCGTCGCCGCTCGGGGTCAGGCCCTGACCGGCCCCGACGAGGGCACCGACCTGGCGCTCGACCGGCCGGCCCGTGAGCGCGGCGCGCGCGATGGCCGCGCAGCCATTGCCCAGGACGTCACCCGGCGGGAGCAGGCCCACGCCCGCAACGGGGAACGGCTGACCGGAGCGGACCCGATCCGGGCGCCAGGCCCGCACGGCCCGCACCTCGAGTCCCGACCCGCAGACCCGACCGCCACCGATCACGACCCGGGCGCCAGGTGCCACGGGCCAGTGGACCACGGTCGAGGAGACACCCAGACGAACCGCCGTCGGCAGCAGCAAGGCGTCAGCGGTCACGACCGGCAGCACCCGGTCCACACCTACCCCGCCGTCGACGCGAAGGTAGAGCGCAGTCGGGAAGGCGGCCAGGACCGTGCCGCCACGGGGTTCCCCCGTGACCATCTCGCGGGTCAGGGGTGACACTGCGCCAGGTAGGTGCACGCGTCCTCCTCACGCCCGGCCGAGGCTCGCCGCCGCGGCCGGCCGGGCCGCACCGTGTCGTCGGGACCAGGACCGACGGCGGCAGTACCGGTTCAGTCTCGCACCCCGCTGCTGCAGCCGGCTCGGGCAGGGCGCCCGGTCAGCCCGCGGCGAGGTCTCGAGGCAGGGGCCAGGCCCACCGTCAGTCTCGCCCTGGCTCAACATCCCAGCCGGTATGCCGCTCACCCGGTTCGAGCGCATCACCTGACCTCGGTCAGCGCCTTCGTCGCCGGGCATGCGCTAGACAGGTGACATGGACGATGGCAGGTCCCGGGAGCTCAGGGTCATCGCATACGAAGGTGGCCGTCGGTTCGTCGAGCACCTGCGGCGCGTCGGACTGTCCGAGTACTCACTCCAGCTCGTCGGCGAGGCCCTGATGCGGGAGGTTGGTGCGGGCACGGCCGGGGCGGCGGCGCTGGCTCGGGACTGCCGCAGTCGTCTCGACGAACGGGAGTGGGACGGCGACGAGGAGCTGTCGGCCGCCCTCGCGAGCGTCCTCGGCGACGGCCCGGTGCCGCTGCTGCGCCCGCTGCCCGTCAGCCTCGAGGAGCTGGCCTACGTGCTGGAGTCGCAACCCGACTACGAGTACCCGGACGGTCGGATCGACCTGACGAACGGCGAGGTCCTGCCGGGCTCGGCCTTCGCGTACCTCGTCGAGACCGGGGAGCTGTCCGGCGAGGACGCCGACGGCTACGACCCGGACCGGTGGCTCCGGGTCGAGGCGCTGGGCGCCAGGTCGGCATACCGGGACATGGAGTGGTTCATCGACCAGCAGGCCGACGAGGGCCTGCGGGACCGCCTCGACCGGGCGATCTCCGGGCGAGACGCCTTCCGCCGGTTCAGGGACGTGCTGGAGCAAGTGGGTCTGCTCGAGCAGTGGTACGAGGTCGAGAACGACTCCCAGCGGGGCCGGGCCCGTCAGTGGCTGGCCCACGAGGGCTACCTGCCGGTGACCCGGGA
>NZ_JBDIAQ010000234.1:0-3614 GCF_039812505.1 Intrasporangium sp.
GCGGGGTTCGGTGTCGGGGGGCTCCCACTTTCCCGCCGCGGTCGGATTGTGAGCGGGGTTCGGTGTCGGGGGGCTCCTGCTTTCCCGCCGCGGTCGGATTGTGGGCGGGGTTCGGTGTCGGGGGGCTCCTGCTTTCCCGCCGCGGTCGGATTGTGGGCGGGGTTCGGTGTCGGGGGGCTCCTGCTTTCCCGCCGCGGTCGGATTGTGAGCGGGGTTCGGTGTCGAGGGGCTCCCACTTTCCCGCCGCGGTCGGATTGTGAGCGGGCCGCTCGGGGCGGAGCGGCCTGGGCGGCATCGGTGCGGGCGCCGGGGCACTCTGACGGCCCCCGCGCGGTCGCTAGGCTGACCCGGTGACCGAGATCGAGATTGGCCGTGGCAAACGTGGCCGGCGGGCGTACTCCTTCGACGACATCGCGGTGGTGCCCTCGCGCCGCACGCGCGACCCCGAGGAGGTCTCGGTCTCGTGGCAGATCGACGCCTACCACTTCGACCTGCCGGTGATGGGCGCTCCGATGGACTCGGTCATCTCACCCGACACGGCGATCGCGCTCGGCCGGCTCGGCGGGCTGCCGGTGCTCGACCTCGAGGGCCTGTGGACCCGTTACGAGGACGCGGCGCCGCTGCTCGACGAGATCGCCGGGCTCGAGGCGAGCGAGGCCACCCCCCGGATGCAGCAGATCTATGCCGAGCCGGTCAAACCCGAGCTGATCACGCAGCGGCTGCAGGAGCTGCGCCGGGCCGGTGTCACGGTCGCCGGCGCGTTGACGCCGGCGCGGACGCAGCAGCTGTGGAAGACCGTAGTCGACGCCGGTGTCGACCTGTTCGTCATCCGCGGCACGACGGTCTCGGCCGAGCACGTGTCGGGGCAGGCCGAGCCGCTGAACCTCAAGCGGTTCATCTACGAGCTCGACGTGCCGGTCATCGTCGGCGGCGCCGGGTCCTACACGGCGGCGCTGCACCTCATGCGGACCGGTGCGGCGGGCGTGCTGGTCGGTTTCGGCGGGGGAGCCGCGCACACGACCCGCACCACGCTAGGCATCCACACCCCGATGGCGACCGCGGTCGCCGACGTCGCCGCGGCCCGTCGCGACTACCTCGACGAGTCCGGCGGACGATATGTCCACGTCATCGCCGACGGCGGGGTCGGCACCTCCGGCGACATCGTCAAGGCGCTGGCCTGCGGGGCCGACGCGGTCATGCTCGGCGCCGCCCTGGCCCGGGCCACCGACGCGCCGGGGCGCGGGTTCCACTGGGGCCCGGAGGCGCACCATCCCCAGCTGCCCCGGGGCGAGCGGATCCGGATCGGCCGCCAGGCCACGCTGGAGGAGGTCCTCCTCGGCCCCAGCAGGAACGCCGACGGCACGACCAACATCATCGGGGCGCTGCGCCGGGCGATGGCGACGACCGGGTACTCCGACGTCAAGGAGTTCCAGCGGGTCGAGGTCGTCGTGGCGCGCTACGGCGACCGCTGACGGCGCACTGGTCAGGTCCAGCCACGAGAACTGCGTTCGGTGTCGGTTTCGTGGTGTCTGGCGTCCACGGGCCACGAGAACTGCGTTCGATGGCAGTTGTCGTGGTGTGTGGCCCCGGCCGGCCACGGGGACTGCGTTCGAGGCCAGTTCTCGTGGTGCGCTGGTGCGCCCCGAACGACCCGGCGTCGGTGCGCCGGTACTCCTGGGCCGAGACCATGGGTGGGGCCGCCACCCCTCAGAGACGACCCCACCCTCGCCAACGGCGGACCGCAACCGGTCAGCAAGGCCCGCGCATCGGGTAGGACAGAGCAACCCACATCGGATTGCCTGCTGTCACTCCCATTATCCCACGCTTGTAGTCGTTTCGCTCCGGCCGTCTCACGAGCGAGCGGCGCCCGGATCGTCGTGCGATGAGCGGAAACCGGTTCGCGAACCCAGATCTGCTCGACCGGGGCGAGCGCACTCGCGACGATCCGGACGACACGCTCCCGATCAGGGGGAGGGTTCGTCGGTGCCGTCGCGGCGGGCCAGGGCCTCGGACAGCTCGTCGACGACCAGCAGGTCCTTGCGCACGTTGCCGTGCCGGTAGGCGGAGCGCCCGACGAGGTGGGCGGTGACCGGCGAGGTGAAGAACTGGGTCGCGCCGACCAGGACCAGTGTCGTCACCGCGCCCCAGGTGCGGATCGTCAGGGCCAGACCCAGCAGGACCAGGATGAGCCCGAGCGTCTGCGGCTTCGTGGCCGCGTGCAGCCGCGACAGGGTGTCCGGGAAGCGGACCAGCCCGATGGCCCCGGCGAGGCACATGAAGGCACCGAGGAGCAGGCTGATGCCGCCCGCCACGTCGAGGACGCTGGTCCAGCTCACGGCGCCTCCCGGTCCGAGTCGTGCGACATGAAGCGGGCGATCGCCACTCCGCCGACGAAGCTGACGATGCCCAGCACCATGAGCAGAGGCAGGCTCGTCGCACGTCTGTGCCAGGCGGCCTCCATGCCGACACCCGAGATGACGACGACGAGCAGGATGTCGGTCGCGATGAGACGGTCGAGGTTGGTCGGTCCCCGGAAGACGCGATAGAGGACCAGGGCCGCGGCGGCGGCGAGCATGAGCATGCCGGCGATCGTGAAAGCGGTCGTCATGCGCCCTCATCCTCATGCTTGCGGCGCTCGAGGTCGGCGATCTCCTGGTCGGAGCCGAGAGCCCGCACGACCCGCTCCTCGACCCGGTACACGTGGGCGCGCCCCGCCTCGATGGCTCCGGGGCGCCCGATGTCGAGCAGGTGCAGGTAGAGCGTCGAGGTGGACCGTCTGGCGTCGAGCACGACCGAGCCGGGGACGAGCGCGTTGAGCTCGGCGGTGATCGTCAGGTAGAAGTCGGAACGGGATCGCAGGGGCACCTCGATGACCGCGTTGCGCGGCTGCTTGTGGCTGAAGGCGAGCCGGAGCACCTGGATCGAGGCCGCGACGAGATCGGTGAAGAAGCGGAAGATGAGCCATCCGGTCCGCAGCGGCCGGATCCGGCCCGCGAACTCGATCGAGGGCAGCGGGAATGCCAGGGTCACGACCAGACCGATGAGCAGGCCGTTGACGATGTTGCCCCACGAGATCCGGTCCCAGAGCAGCAGCCAGGCGACGGCCACGGCGAGGATGGCGCGGGGCTGGAAGCCGCCGCGGCGCAGTGGGCCCCGGGGTCTGGCCCCGCTGGTCTCGGTGTCGCCGGGTGGCTCGCCGCCCGGCCGGCCGGTCCCGGGATCGATGCTCACCGGCGCACCCCCGGTGGCAGGACGCTGGTGATGTAGGGGTCGCGTTGCATGAGGTCGGCGGCAGCGTGCTGGGTGTAGGCGAACAGCGGCCCGGCGACGAGCGTGATGACCAGGCCCACCGCCGTCATCGCTGCGGTGGCGCCCACCATGACCGGTGGCATCGCACGGCTGGTCGACGGCGCCTCGGCACGGGCGGTCGCGGTTGCCGTCGCCGACCTGGCCTGTCCGCCGGGGCCGGCGGCCGGACGCAGAGCCTCGGACGGGACGGGGGCCTCGGACGGAGGCAGAGCCTCGGACGGGACGGGAGCCTCGGACGGAGGCAGAGCCTCGGACGGGACGGGAGCCTGCCCGGTCACCTCCCCGTCAGGGACGTCGGAGAAGGG
>NZ_JBDIAQ010000235.1:0-3594 GCF_039812505.1 Intrasporangium sp.
GCACCGAGCCGCGCGAGCACCGGCACGCCCCGGCCGGCCGCCACGCTGACGGTGACCCGGCCACCTGACGCCATGACCGCCTGGCTGGCCCTGGGCGAGCACGTGCTGGCCTGGGCCGGCTGCGACCGGTGCGGCGACGGGCGCGAGAACCAGCTGCAGGTGGCCGACCGAGCCACCGGCCGGGTCCGGACCGTGGCCCGGACCAGCTACCCGGGTGGGCACCTCGGCTGGGTCGGGGTGGACCAGGACCGGCTGTTCTGGGTGGACTGGCAGCGGGAGCAGTCCCTGGAGGACCTCGGCTCGAACTGGCGGCTGCGCACCTGCCTGCTGCCCGGCTGCCAGGCCATGACCATCCAGACCGGGGCAAAGGACAAGACCAGCCCGCCCTACCCCACCATCGCTGCCGGACGCCTGGTCGTGCCGCTGCGCCCGCCCTGGGCGGTCGTGGCCCCGGGCACGACCCAGGTGCGCATCTACGACACGGCCACCCTCGAGCAGACGGCCGACCAGCGGATCAACGCCAGCGCCGACGAGGTGCACCTGGCCGGCGACCGGCTCGTCTTCGAGAGCATGACCCCGTACCCGGCCCGGCCGGTCACCCGGCCCACGCCACCGCGACACACCGACATCTACACCCTGCGGCTGGGCGCGCCCCCGCAGGACGCGCGAGCCCTGAGCAGGACCGGGTCGGACCGTCTGGCCAGCGCGTCCCAGACGACGGTCGCATGGGTTCACCGCGACCTGCCGGACGGAGCCACCGGCAGCATCTGGGCGGCCGCGCTCACCGCGGGACAGGCACCGCGGAAGGTGAACGACACCCTCTCCGACGGCGTCTGGCTCGCCGACCGCTGGCTGGTGTACGTGACCTCCGGCGCCGCCGAGCTGCGCGCCCTGGACCTGCGCACCGGCAAGCAGCTGCGCCCACTGGCCGGCCCCCCCGACGGCGCCGCCTGGCCCGCCGGGGTCGCCACCCACGGCAACCAGGTCGCCTTCAGCACCCGCAACCCGGACACCCTGCAGGAGACGCTGCACGTGACCACCCTCGGCACGTCCACGTAGCGGACCCGGGTCAGAGCTGGATGCCTCGCGTCAGGGCACCGTCGACCAGGATGTTCGCCCCGCTGATCCGGCCGGCCCGCGGGCTGGCGACGAACACGACCGGCGCCGCGATGTCCTCCGGTCTGCCCATGTGCCCCGTCGGGTTCAGCCCGACGGCCATCTCGTAGAGCGCCGGGTCGTCCCGCTCGATGCCGGCCCACACCCCGCCCTTGAAGTACGTGTTGCCCGGGGAGACGGTGACCGCCCGGATCCCCTTGCCGGCCAGCTGGATCGCCAGGCCGTGGATGTACCCGACGATCGCGGTCTTCGCGACCCCGTACGGCCCGGAGGCGAAGTCCGACTCGCGTCCCGAGACGCTCGAGATGGCCACGATGCAAGCGGCGTCGCTCCGCTCGAGGTGCGGCAGCGCGGCCTTGACCAGCCGGACCGTGTGCATGAGGTCGACGCGCAGGCTCGTCTCCCAGTTCTCGTCGGTGTCCGGGATCGCGAGGGCGCTCACGTTGGCGACGACGATGTCGAGCCCACCGAAACGCTGCGCCGAGTCGTGCACCCACTGCCCGAGCGCCTCGGCGTCGCCGACGTCCAGGCACGTCCCGACCGTCGTCCCGCGACCTGCCAGCGCCGCCTCGGTCGCCGCCACGTCATCGGCGCTGCGCGAGCAGTACCCGACGAGTGCGCCCTCGTCGAGGAAGCCCTCGACTATGGCGCGTCCGATACCTCGCGTGCCGCCCGTCACGAGGACCCGTCTGCCGGTGAGCTGCAGTTCCATGGCCAGCCTTTCGTCGATGGTGCCGGGATGAGTGGTATGCCGCCGAGCTCAGCGCGTGCGGAGCGCTCGGGCCCGCTCGCGCAGGTCGGCGTGGATGCCGTCGAAGGCTCGGGCGGTCGGCAGCAGCGCCTTGGCCGCCTTGACGACGACGCTGTAGTTGGCGTCGACGACGTTGGCGACCGGCACCTCGGCGATCTGCGAGCACAGCTGGTAGGCGTCCATGACGTGCAGCCGGTACAGCTGCGCGACCCAGTGCACGAGTTCGGCGTTGGCGATGCGCCACGAGTCCTCCATGGGACGGCTCGACCCGACGGTCATCCAGTGCGTGTCGTCCTCGATCCGCGGCCAGGCCGGGGCGCCGCCCTTGACGAGGTCGACGATGATCGTCGAGGTCATCGCACCCTCCACCGCGGTGCCGCACGCCTCGCCCTCGCCCTGCCGGTAGTGGCCGTCGCCGACCGAGAACAGGGCACCCTCGACGTTGACGCCGAGGTAGACGGTGGCGCCGGGCCGCATCTGCGGCGTGTCCATGTTCCCGCCGAACCGTTCGGGCACGAGCGAGGACCTGGCCTCTCCTCCGGCGGGGGCCACCCCGACGGTGCCCAGCATGGGTTCGAGCGGCAGCTCGATGTGGTGGTCGCTGTGCCGGGCCGCGAACCCGACCGTGCGCCGGTCCCGGTCGAGCTGGTAGATCCACGTGGTGTCGGGCAGGTGGTCCTGCAGGGTGACGACCCGGTCGGTGCTGGTCATGCCCCCGAAGAACGGGATCGCCGCCGAGGCGCCCCAGTCGCGGGCCGGCTCGAGGTCGACGAGGTGCAGCACGAGGGTGTCGCCGGGCTCGGCCCCCTCGACGTGGAAGGGCCCCGTCTGCGGGTTGACGAAGCGCAGGTCCACCTTGTCACCGGAAAGGTCGTCCACAGAGCGCAGCACCCCGCCGAAGGCGTCGTCGGACCAGAGCCGCAGGACGGTGCCGGGCTCGACCCGGGCCAGGGGCGCCACCCCACCGAACGTGTAGGCGTACTGGTCACGGGTGGGTGTCAGCTCGACGACGTCCATGGCCCAACCTAGCGCCGGGCGAGGGCCCTTGGCAGCCCCCGGACCGATTGCGGGCCAGCCTCCGGGGGCGAGGGGTTCCCGCGCCGGTCCCCACCCGGCGGAGGGCGGCGGACCGCCTCAGCCGCCTGCCCCGCCGGCGCCTGCTGCGGTGGCGACCCGGGCGCGGACCAGCCGGCGGAAGAGCTCGGCCGCAGGCGAGAGCGGCCCGGGCCGCCAGCACATGCAGAGCGTCCGCGGCACCGGGTGGCGCAGGGGTCGCACCTCGGCGCCGAGTGCCGCTGCCGTCTGCGCCAGCGAGGCCGGCAGCACCGCGGCCCCGGCACCCACCAGGACGAGGTGGATCGAGGTCTCCCGACGGCCCAGCTCGATCGCGACCCGGACCTCCCGTCCCTCCTCCCGGGCCCACTGCTCCACCAGGTCACGGACCAGCGTGCCGCGCGCCCCCGTGATGAGGCCGTGCGCGAGCAGGTCGGGCCACGTCAGGGTGCGGTTCCGACCCACCCGGGTGCCGGGGGGAAGCACGGCGAAGAGCTCCTGGGTGGCGATCACCTCCATCCTCAGCTCGTCCGTGTCCTGCGCGCGCTGGTCGAGCACGCCGATCTCGCACTCCCCGGAGCGGACCAGCTCGCGCACCACCTCGATCTCCTCGGGCTGGGCGATCGTCAGGGTGACGCCCGGGGCCGCCGTCCGGAACGCGCTGATGACCGGCG
>NZ_JBDIAQ010000236.1:0-3588 GCF_039812505.1 Intrasporangium sp.
CTTGCCGTCGAGGGTGCACGCGTGTTCTCCACGCCTCAGTGCTCATCCCGACGCCGTCGCGTCCACAGCCGCACCGACCAGGTCCGCGCTGTGCACAGGCGCGAGAAGGTCGGTTCACCCCAACCCCGGAAGGGGGTCGAATCGTGGTGAGGCGAGATGGACTCGTCATCGTCGAAGGAGCCAGTCATGCAACGTCTCTTGAGGATCCGTCACCTCGTCACGGCCGGTCAGCGCCGTCTTGCCGAGCTCGGTAGGGATCGTGGGATGACGACGGCGGAGTACGCCGTCGGGATCATGGCGGCCTGCACGTTCGCCCTCGTGCTGCTCGGGGTGGTCCGCTCCGACGCGGTCCGCTCAGCGCTGACCGGCATCGTGCAGAACGCGCTCGGTCTCGCCGGGTGACAGCGGGTCGGCAGGACCGCGGGATGGTGACGGCGGAGCTCGCCGTCGCCATCCCGGCCGTGGTTCTCGTCCTGGCCTGTTGTGTCTCCGCGCTCTCGGCCGGGATGGACCAGGTCCGTTGCGTCGATGCCGCCAGGGCGGCGGCGCGGTCGGCGGCCCGAGGGGACAGTGCGGCCGAGTCGAGAAGGCTGGCTCTCCGGGCGGCACCGCGTGGTGCCGAGGTACGGGTCGAGCGTGGTGGCGCCGAGGTGCGGGTCGTGGTCTCCGTCCGAGCGGGCGGCGCGGGCCGGCTCGTTCCCGGCTGGTATCTACGCGCGCAGGCCGTCGGGCCCGTCGAGGCGGGGGTGCCGTGAGGACCGTCGGTGGACCGCAGGCGTCGCCCGGTCTCGGTTGGGGTGCCATCGTGTGCAGGCCCCGGGACCGCGGTTCGGCGACTGTCCTCGTGACAGGGGCGGTCGCGGCCCTCCTGGTCCTGACCGCAGCCGCATTGACGCTTGCCGGTGTCGTGGCGGCAAGTCACCGGGCGCGCCTGGCGGCCGACCTGACCGCGCTCGGTGCGGCCATGGTGCTCCAGGTGACGAACGACCCGGGGGCGGCCTGCGTGCGTGGGTCCGGCATCGCCGCGGGCAACGGCGCCCTGATGACCGTGTGCCGGGCCGACGGGCACATTGTCACGGTCGTCGTCGAAGTCCGCGCACCACGATGGCCTGCGCCTGCCCGGGCCCGAGCCCGAGCCGGTCCCGATGGGTCCTGACCGACCGATGGCTCTGACGGACCCCAGTCCTGACGGACCCCTGCTCAGTCCTGACGGACCAGTAGCTGAGCGGCATACCACCGGAACGGCCGCCGGCGAAGGCGTCCGCCGCCGCGACCCCCGGCGGATCGACGCTCGACGTTCGACGGCGGGCCCACTCGACTGTCGGCGGCCCATTGTCAGCAGACTCCCAGCCGCCGGGTGTAGGACAACTAGCGCTGTGGCCGTCTCCCACGACTCTGGCCCGTCCAGCGGCTCGGGAGAGCGGATCTGGTGGGGGACCGTGTTGGACAACTGGACAACTTCGCATTCGCTGTCAGAGCCGCCGGCTGGATCCGCTTCCGACGAGGTACACGAAGGCTGGCCGGGCGGGCAGGTTCTGGCCCTGTATCAGGAGGCGCCTCATGGCACCACAGACCGACCGCAGTTACGCCCCGCCGGCCAGGACACCGCTGCTCGTCGTTGCCGGCATCTGTGTCGCGATCCCCGTCGCGGCCCTCATGTGGGTGGGCTCCTATGCCAGGGAGGACCCCAAGCTGGGCCCGTTCCCGTTCTTCTTCTGGTACCAGATGATGTGGGTCATCCTTACGGCCTGCTTCACCTATACCGCCTACCGACTCGTCCTCAGGGCCCGTCCGCATCGCCCGATGCCACACCCCGCCGGCGATGACGGCCCGAACCGCCCGGGCGCCGGTGCGGAAGGCCCGGACCGGTGAACACACTCGCGGCGGCGGGCCTACCGGCAGATCACACCGGAGTCAACGGCATCGCCCTGACCGTCCTGGTCGTCCTGTTCCTGGTCGTCACCGTGATGGGGTTCTGGGCCACCCGATGGCGCAAGAGCGAGGCCGGGCTGGACTCGCTCGACGAGTGGGGCCTCGGGGGCCGGACGTTCGGGACATGGATCACCTGGTTCCTCCTCGGCGGCGACCTCTACACGGCATACACCTTCGTGGCCGTCCCGGCGGCGATGTTCGCGCTCGGGTCGGTCAGTGGCTTCTTCGCCGTCCCCTACACGATCGTGCTCTACCCGATCATCTTCGTGTTCATGTCCCGGCTGTGGTCGGTGAGCCACCGCCACGGGTACGTCACCCCGGCTGACTTCGTCGAGGGCCGGTACGGCTCGCGCGGGCTCGCCCTCGCGGTGTCGGTCACCGGCATCCTGGCGATCCTGCCCTACGTCGCGCTGCAGCTGGTGGGTATCCAGGCGGTGCTGGAGGTTGCCGGTGTCGGTGGCAGCAACGTGATCGCACACGACCTGCCGCTGTTCATCGCCTTCGCCGTGCTGGCCGCCTTCACCTACTCGAGCGGGCTGCGTGCCCCGGCGGTCATCGCGTTCGTCAAGGACTCGCTGATCTACCTGGTCATCATCGTCGCCATCATCTACCTGCCGGCCAAGGTCGGTGGCTGGGGGCACATCTTCGACGTGGCCGAGCACAAGATGGCTACCCCGAACCCGGCCACCGGTAAGGCGACCGGTGCCTTCATCCCGACGCCGGCGCAGTTCTGGGCGTACGGGACGCTTGCGCTCGGGTCCGCGCTGGCCCTGTTCATGTATCCGCACTCCATCACGGCCACGCTGTCGTCCAAGTCGCGCAACACCATCCGGCGCAACGCCTCGATCCTGCCGGCCTACAGCCTGATGCTGGGCCTGCTCGCGCTGCTCGGCTGGGTCGCCATCGCAGCCGGGACGCAACCCATCGGGCTGAACGGCAAGGCGAACCCGCAGCTGGTCGTGCCACAGCTGTTCGAGGACCTGTTCCCCTCCTGGTTCGCCGGGGTTGGGTTCGCCGCCATCGCGATCGGCGCGCTCGTACCCGCAGCGATCATGTCCATCGCGGCCTCCAACACGTTCACCCGTAACATCTACCGGGAGTTCTTCCGGCCCAACGCCTCTCCCGAGGAGGAGGCCAAGGTCAGCAAGCTCGTCTCGCTGGTGGTCAAGCTGTTCGCCGTGGTGTTCGTGCTGACCCTGCCGGCGCAGAACGCGCTGAACTTCCAGCTGCTCGGCGGCATCTGGATCCTGCAGACGTTCCCGGCGATCGTCTACAGCCTCTACACCCGCTGGTTCCACCGCTGGGCACTGCTCGGCGGGTGGGCCGTCGGCATGGTCTACGGCACGGTCAAGGCCTACAACAACGTGAACCCGGCCGGCGAGCACTTCGCCAGCTCGATCGCCAACATCGAGGGACTCGGTCAGATGGGCTACATCGCGCTGACCGCCTTCGTGATAAACACCCTGGTCGCCGTCGTGCTGACCGTGGCCTTCCGCGCGACACACGTGCCGGACGGACGCGACGCCACGCGCAAGAACGACTACTTCGCGGATGCCGGCGACCCGAAGGTGCGCGACATCCCCGAGCTGAGCGAGTGACCCGGCCCGCCCGAGCCACGGGGGCCGAGTCAGGCGGGACGTGAGATCAGGGACAGCC
>NZ_JBDIAQ010000237.1:0-3492 GCF_039812505.1 Intrasporangium sp.
TGGTTCGCGGCGCGGCCCTCGGGCACCGAGGACGTCTACAAGATCTACGCCGAGTCGTTCAAGGGGCCGGAGCACCTGGCGCAGGTACAGGCGGAGGCCAAGACCGTCGTGGACCAGGCCCTCTCGTCCTGACATCGAGCGTGCAGTTGTCCTGATCGAGCGTGCAGCAGTCCCGATCGAGCGGGCAGTAGTCCGGATCGGGCGTGCAGTAGTCCCGAACGATGGTGCGTTTCCGGGTGTCCAGGCTTGTGCGGATGGGCGGGCGGAGGGTGCATGACGACGCTCCGGAGCCCAGCGGCATACGCCCTCGGGTCAGAACAGCGCGCTCATCAGCGACTTGCGCGCCTTGGCGACCCGCTCGTCGTGGACACCGACGACCTCGAAGAGCTCGACGAGGTGCTCTCGCGCCTTGTTGCGGTCGGCGTCGCTGGTCCGGCGGACTGTGTCGACCAGCCGGAGGAAGGCGTCCTCGACGTGCCCACCCAGCAGGTCGAGGTCGGCAACCAGGATCTGGGCGTCGACGTCTCCCGGGTCGGCCGCGGCCGCGGCGCGGGCCACGGCGGGGTCCACGCCCTGGGCACGACGCAGCAGCTCGACCTGCGCCAAGCCGACCTTGGCATCGGCGTCGGCCGGGTTCTGTGCGAGCGCCTCGCGGTAGGCGGCAAGGGCGGCGTCGAGGTCGCCGGCCTCGATGGCGTCGAAGGCCTTCTGGTGCAGCGGCGGGAGGGAGGCCACGGCCGGTTCCTCGACCTCGGCCGGAACCGCGCCACCCGTGCCCACTGTGCCGGTCACACCGTGCTGTGCCGCGAGGGCGAGCACCTGGTCGATGACGGCAACGATCTGCTCCTCGGGCTGGACCCCCTCGAAGAGCGGGACCGGTTGGCCCTGGACGAGCGCGAAGGTCACCGGCACCGCACGGACCTGGAAGGCCTGCAGGATCGCCGGGTTCGCGTCGACGTCCGCGGTCGCGAGCTGGAAGCGGCCCCCGTAGCGCTGGGCGACGGCCCGCAGGGTGCCGACGAAGTCCGCGGTGTCGGCCAGCCGCGTCGACCAGATCACAAGGACGATGGGATAGTCGGCGCTGGCGGCGATGAGGTCACGGATCGAGGCGTCCGTGACCTCGATGACGAGCCCGCCGGCCGAGGCAGCGGAGCCGCTGTTGCCGGATGCCGGGCCCGGGGTCTGGGCCGGCCGGCCCAGACCGGACAGGTCGACGGCGCCGCGCAGCGCGGCGGCGGTGAAGGGTTGCTGGGTCATGCCTCAATCCTTCCTCAGTGCGCCTTGGCGCCGATCAGCTGGTCCTGCGCGGCGACGACCCGCACCTGGCCGGAAGC
Organism: Intrasporangium sp.; assembly: GCF_039812505.1. GTDB lineage: Bacteria > Actinomycetota > Actinomycetes > Actinomycetales > Dermatophilaceae > Intrasporangium_A. The sequence continues at coordinate 1,335 of NZ_JBDIAQ010000237.1, forward strand.
AGGGACGACGAAGGCGATGAACTCGCTGGAGGTCAGCTCGGCCTCGGTCGTGATGGTCTTGATGCCGGACAGGACCGTGACGTCCTTGCGCGGGGTCTGCTTCGTCGGCTTGTGGAACGCGATCGCGTCCGTCCGCTCGAGGTGGGCGAACACGACGGCGCCGGACCCACCCTTCAGCCGCAGGCCGCCGAGGATGTCCGTGGGCTCGTGGGACTGGGCGAACACGCCCTGGGCTCCCAGCGCCTTCGACTGGGCCGCGGCGTCCTTGCGGAGCCCGTCGGACCACGGGTCTGCTGCGATGAGCTTGCTCGGCTTGGGGCTCGGGAAGGCCACCGAGGCGGCCCACGCGGCCGAGACGTCTGCCGGCTTCGCGACCAGGCCGGCACCGCTACCGAGGCCGGCGGAGCCGGCGGACGGCGGGTCGAGCGCGTCGAGGGTGGCGTCCGCAATCATGGGGGCCATCGCGGCGATCCTGACGTCCTTGCCACCCTGGCCCCCGACGAGCAGGACGAGGACGGGAGCGTTCGACTTCTTCAGGGAGGCCCGGGCCAGGATCGTCGCCGGCGCGTCGGACTTCGCCGAGACGCCGAGGACGGTCACGTCGGTGCCGATCTGGGCATCGGTCCGCTGCGCCGCCGAACCGGCGGCCAGGACCTTGGCGCGTGCGTCGGCGGCCTTGAGCGCCGGCCCCTCGTAGATCCCGGCGCGAGCCGCGACCCCGGCCGCACTGGCGTCCGCCTGCGACCGGCTCGCGGCGGTGACGAGCGCGCTCACCACCGTGCTCGCCTCGGTCGCGGCGATCGCCGGGGTCCCGATCGAGGCCGCATCGTCGGCACCGTCGCCGGTGCAGGCGGCCAGCGCCAGGACACCGGCGATCGCCACGGTCGTCGCGGCTCGGCGCGTCACGGGTGGGAGCATCGGACAGGGCCTCTCGGTCGGGGTGCGGCGGCCTGCCCTCCGGTCAGGCCGCCCACCACGATACGCAGCGGCCCCCGGCCGGGACCAAATCGCGCGGATGCTCATCGCTTCCCCAACCGTCGATGGGCCACTTCACCACGCAGGTCGCCACCGTGATCGGAGCATCCGGATCTCTGGAGCACCCGAGCCGGGGTGCTCCTTGTGAGCTCCGTCCGGGACAAAGCCATGTCTGGCGTAGAAGGCCCTGGCTCGCCGGTTGTCGGCTGCCACCCAGAGGGTCGCGCCACGGTCTCCGAGCGCTCGGCCCAGCAGTTTGTCGGCGAGGCCGGTGCCATGGGTGCGGGCGAGCAGGTTGATCGCGTAGAGCTCCCACTCGGTGGGCACGTCGTCATCTCGGCTCGGCCCGGCCGAGACGAAGCCGACGATCTCCGCGGCGGCATCCGTTGCTACCAGAGTCGTGCCCAGATCGCTCGAACCCTGATCCCCCAGCCTCTGCCGCCAACGCTCCGCGAACTGCTGTGGGCTCAGCCCCGCGAGATACTCGTCCGGCATGATTCCCGCATAGGCCTCGCGCCACACGGATACGTGCACCCGCCCTAGCTCTTCACAGTCTGCGAGCGCGAGCGGCTCGATGCGCCAACGGGACTCAGGCATCGGCCTGACGTTGGATGGCTGCCTCGAGCCGCTCGAGCTTGCCGTCGAGCTCACCGGTGCGGCCCGGTCGGATGTCGGCCTTGAGGACCAGCGAGACGCGCGGCGAAGACTCGGCCAGAACATCGCAGCATCGCTTGACGACATCCATGCACTCGTCCCACTCGCCCTCGACCGTGGTGAACATCGCGTCGGTGCGGTTGGGCAGCCCGGACTCGCGGACCAAGGCGATGGCTCGGGCCACCGCCTCCCCGACCGAGCCGGTCTCGTCAGCAGGGGTGGACGGGGCGACCGAGAAGGCGATGAGCATTCCTCCACTCTAATGGCCGGGCAACTACCGGTCGGGCGCCTCCGGACCCCACAAATGCACTCGATCGGAAGTACTGCACTGCACTCTCGATGAAGACTGGCGCACTCTCGATGAAGACTGGTGCACTCTCGATGAAGACTGGCGCACTCTCGATGAAGACTGGTGCACTCTCGATGAAGACTGGTGCACTCTCGATGAAGAGTCGATGAAGACTCGTGCACTCTCGATCTGTCGGGGTCAGAGGTCAGAGGTCCTTCTTCATGCTCAGCAGCTCCTCGA
>NZ_JBDIAQ010000238.1:0-3371 GCF_039812505.1 Intrasporangium sp.
TGCCCCCGCCGAACCCGCTGCCGTCGCCGCCGGACCCGTTGCCCACGCCGAGGCTCTCCCACGGCAACAGGCCGCCGATCAGTCCTCCGGCCCCCGCCCCCGGAGCCTGGTCGGCGCCGGAACCGGGCACCTGACCCGGCGCGGTCCCGCTGTCCGGCGTCGAGGCGCCCGCAGTGGCCCCAGCCGTCGCCGACCCTGCCGCCGTCGCGGTCCCCGTCGACCCGGGGGTGCCCACGGTCACTCCCCCGCCGGGCACGGTACTGGCTGCCGCCGGCCGTGCCGGAGCGGGCCCCGTGCCGGGCAGCGCCCCGACCAGGCTTGCCCCCACGACCATCGCGGCGGCCACCGACGAGGCGACCGCCGCCACCTGCTGCCCGACGACCACGACCTGGGTCGACCCACTCGCAGCCGACGATCCGTCGGGCCGGATCGGCGCGGACGAGCCTCCGGAGCTCCCACTGGCGAGGGTGCCGGAGCCGAGGCCCGCGAGCGTGCCCGCCGACACGAAGCCCGGCGTCGAGATCCCGGCGAGCAGCACGAGCGGAACCAGCAGCGACCGGAACCCGGCGTTCGTCTCGGCCAGCTCGGCCGCGACCATGGTCGCGTGCGAGCACTGCGCCAGGTGGTTGCGGACCCGCTCGGCCTGACGTTTCGGCAGTCGGCCGCGCACATGGGCGCCGAGGTGGTTGATGGTCCAGCGGCACTCGTCGCTGTCGGCGCCGACGGCCCTGCGGCTCGCCTGCGCGTCGAGGTAGTGCGCCCGCAGGGCCTCCCGGGCCCGCATCGCGCGGGCCGAGACCGCGTTCGCGGTCATCCCGAGGATCGGTGCCAGCACCCGCGGCGCCTCGCCCTCGACCGTGGTGTGCCAGAGCAGCCGCTGGTCGCGCTCGGAGAGGCCGGCGAAGGCCTGACGGACGAGGTCGGCGTCGATCCCCTCGCCCGGGTACTCCTCGATGACCGGCTCGGTCAGCGACTCCAGGTCGTCGGCCTCGGCCGGCACGACCCGCAGGTCACGCCGGGCGTTGTCGACGGCGACCGTGCGCACGGCGGACAGGAAGTAGGCGCGGAAGTGCTCGTCCGGCCCCTTGCCGGCCTGGATGAGCGCAAGGACCCTTGCGCTCGCCTCGGCGACGATGTCCTCGGCCGACGAACGGCCCCGGTACCGTGAGGCGACGGCGTAGGCGGCCGGCAGGTGCCGGCGCCACAGCTCCCCGTACGCCTCGGAGGATCCGGACCGCGCCTGTGCGAGGAGCTCGATGTCGGCCGCCGAGGACCAAGCGTCGCTGGACCACAGGGTCACGTCAACCGACACGCGCATCCCTCCGGCAGGCACTCAGGGCAACCACAGGCAACAATTGTGCCAAGCCCGAGGCGAGAGCGTCGAATTTGACACGGACGGGCCCAGTCTGCCGGGTAGTCCCCCTCCACAAACACCACCCGGAAGACTGGGTCCGCTCACGGTCCCGGCCGCCCGGGTGGCCCCCTCCACGACGCCACCCGGAAGACTGAGTCCGCTTTATCGGCTCGGCCCCCCGGGTGGCCCCCTCCACGACACCACCCGGAAGACTGAGTCCTGACGCACCGAGCCTTGTCTCTAGCCGCTGGTGCCCCTCCCCTGACGATGCGGGGCTCCGTGGTCCGTCACAGGTAAGACGGCCTCGCCGCCGGATCATGACGGGATTTTCGGGTCTCTTCGATCTTTTTTTCCGGGCAGGCTCACGCGGCCCGGGTGCGGGCCACCGCGAAGATCCGCGAGAAGGGGAACAACACCCCGAACGAGCGGCGCGGGTAGGCACGTTCGAGCTCGGCGGCATACGCGTCGATGAAGGCGTCCCGTTCGGGACCCTCGGGCAGCACCCCGAGCACCGGACGTAGCCCCGTCCCGGCGACCCACTCGAGGACGGGGTGCGGCCCACCGTCGGGGGCCGGCAGGACCTGCTGGTAGGTCGTCTCCCACACGTCGACGTCAGGTGTCAGACCGAGCAGGATGGCGGCATACGTCTGCGGGAGCGCGACGGCGGCCGCGCGGTCCAGGCCCGGCCGCAGCTGCTCGCCGCGGGGATGGCGGGCAGCTACCTCGCGCATGAGCCGGTGCGAGGGCGCGGTGAAGTTCGCGGGCACCTGCATCGCGAACACCCCGCCCGGGGCGAGCGCGGCGACCCACTCGGGCAGCAGCCGCAGGTGGGTCGGCACCCACTGGAGCAGCGCGTTCGTCACGAGGAGGTCGACGCGGTCCCCCGTGGCGCTGGGGTCCCACTGCTCCGCGGTCGCCTCGACCCACTCCACGCGGCCGTCGGGGTCGATCGAGCGGGCCCTCGCGAGCATCTCCGGGGAGCTGTCGATCCCGACGACCCGGGCGCCCGGCCACCGGTCGGCCAGGGCCAGGGTCTGGTCGCCCGGGCCGCAGCCGAGGTCGACCACCACGCGCGGGGCGGTCGTGCGGGCGGCCTCGACGCGGGCGAGCAGGTCGCGCATCGGGCGACCGCGGTGGTCGGCGAAGCGCAGGTACTGCTCCGGGCTCCAGCGGGCATCGGTGGTCTCGGACATGACTTGCCTTTCGTTCGACGTCGAGAATCTTGAGGGCGTTAGGGTTGCCTCATGAAGCAGCAGCGCGACGACGTCGACGAGATCATCGCCGCGTGGCGCCGGGAGCGTCCGGACCTCGACGCCGCCCCGCTCGAGGTGCTCTCCCGGGTCTCGCGGCTGGCCCGACGGCTCGAGCTGGCCCGGGGCTCGGCCTTCTCGGAACAGGGCCTGGAGGGCTGGGCCTTCGACGTGCTGTCGGCGTTGCGGCGCGCCGGGGACCCGTACGAGCTCTCCCCCGGCCGGTTGGTCCAGCAGACCCTCGTCACGAGCGGCACGATGACCAATCGGGTCGACCGGCTCGAGCGGCACGGCCTGGTCGAGCGCCGGCCCGACCCGGACGACCGGCGCGGCGTGCACGTGCGCCTCACGCCGGCGGGCCGTGAGGTCGTCGACCGGGCGATGGCCGGGCTCATCGCACAGGAGCGGTCGATGCTCGCCGACCTGTCCGCCGCCGAGCAGCAGACCCTGGCCGGGCTGCTGCGTCGTCTGCTGCTGCCGCTCGAGCCCGGCGGCCACTGACCGGGGGTTCAGCGGGCGGCCTGCTGGAACTCGAGCCGGTTGCCGACCGGGTCACTCGTGTGGAACCGGCGCAACCCGGGGATGTTGTCGTCCCAGGCGACCGGCGCCCCGGCCGCCGCGACCGCTCGGGCGAGCGCCTCGACGTCGGCGACCGCGATACCGGGGTGGGCCTTGCGGGCGGGACGGAAGTCGTCCTCGATCCCGACGTGGATCTCGGCGCTGCCGGCCCGGAACCACGCGCCGCCGCGGGCTCGCAGCGGCTCGGG
>NZ_JBDIAQ010000239.1:0-3344 GCF_039812505.1 Intrasporangium sp.
CGCGACGTCTACGACGAGTTCGTGCAGCGGTATGCCGCCCAGGCCAAGCGGGTCGTCGTCGGCTACCCGAACGACCCCGACACCGAGGTCGGCTCGCTCGTGCACCCGGAGCACTACGAGAAGGTGATGAGCTACATCGAGATCGGCAAGGGCGAGGGCCGGCTCGTCGCCGGTGGCGGTCGCGCCAAGGGCTTCGACGGTGGGAACTTCGTCGCGCCGACCGTTTTCGCCGACGTCAAGCCGGAGGCGAGGATCTTCCAGGAGGAGATCTTCGGTCCCGTCGTGGCCATCACCCCCTTCGACACCGACGAGGAGGCCTTGGCCCTGGCCAACGGTGTGCGCTACGGCCTCGCGGCCTACGTGTGGACCAACGACCTGAAGCGGGCCCACAACTTCGCCCAGGCTGTCGACGCCGGCATGATCTGGCTCAACTCGAACAACGTGCGCGACCTGCGCACCCCGTTCGGTGGCGTCAAGGCCTCCGGTCTGGGGCACGAGGGCGGCTACCGGTCGATCGACTTCTACACCGAGCAGCAGGCGGTGCACATCACGCTGGGTGCGGTGCACAACCCGACCTTCGGCAAGAACGAGCACCACGTCACCGACGTGGACGACCCGGACCCGCGCTGAGCCCCTGCTGAGTCTCCGCTGGGCCCGCTGCCGGGGGCCCGGACACCCATGCCCCGGCACCCACCATCCACCCACCCCACCACATGAGAAGCAAGGACGCTGCCATGAGCACTACCGACAAGACCCTGACCTCATCGGGCTTCTACGTCTCGCAGGAGGCCCCCATCCACTCCGACAACCCGGTGCCCACCCCGCAGGCCGCTCCGCCGGACATCCTGCGCTGCGCCTCAATGGAGATCGTCGTCACCGACCTGGCCCGCTCGCGCGACTTCTACGTCAACGTGCTGGACCTCGTGGTGACCGAGGAGGACGAGGACACCGTCTACCTGCGCACCCTCGAGGAGTTCATCCACCACAACCTCGTGCTCCGCAAGGGTCCGGTCGCCGCCATCGCTGCCTTCTCCTTCCGGGTCCGCAGCCCCGAGGACCTCGACAAGGCGGTCGCCTTCTACACCGAGCTCGGCTGCCGGGTCGAGCGTCGCGCCGAGGGCTTCACCAAGGGCTTCGGCGACTCGGTCCGGGTCGAGGACCCACTCGGGTTCCCGTACGAGTTCTTCTACGGCGTCGAGCACGTCGAGCGGCTCGCGTGGCGCTACGACCTCTACACTCCCGGCGCCCTGGTCCGACTCGACCACTTCAACCAGGTCACCCCGGACGTGCCGCGCGCGACGAAGTTCATGCAGGACCTCGGGTTCCGCGTCACCGAGGACATCCAGGACGACGAGGGCACCGTGTACGCCGCGTGGATGCGACGCAAGCCGACCGTGCACGACACGGCGATGACCGGTGGCGACGGGCCGCGGATGCACCACGTGGCCTTCTCCACCCACGAGAAGCACAACATCCTGTCGGTCTGCGACAAGCTCGGCGCGCTGCGCATGTCGGACTGCATCGAGCGCGGCCCCGGCCGGCACGGCGTCTCCAACGCCTTCTACCTGTACCTGCGCGACCCCGACGGCCACCGCGTCGAGATATACACGCAGGACTACTACACCGGCGACCCCGACAACCCGGTCGTCACCTGGGACGTGCACGACAACCAGCGCCGCGACTGGTGGGGCAACCCGGTCGTGCCGTCCTGGTACACGGACGCCTCGCTCGTGCTCGACCTCGACGGCAACCCGCAGCCGGTCGTGACGCGCACCCACGCCTCCGAGCTGGCCGCGACCATCGGCGCCGACGGGTTCTCCTACACCCGCAGCGGCGACGCGCCCGACGCCATGCCGAGCTGGAAGCAGGGCGAGTACAAGCTCGGCCACCAGCTCTGAGCACACCTGCCCAGCAGGGCGAACAACGGACGAACAACGGACGAACAGGAGAAGGGATGCTGCCCGCCGAGGTCATCACGGCCATCGCCGACGAGCTCGCCGCCGCCGAACACGACCGCCGGATGGTGCCGCTGCTGACCGCGCGACACCCCGACATGACGATCGAGGACGCCTACGCCGTCCAGAACGAGTGGCGTCGTCGGGGCGTCGCGAGCGGTCGGCGGCCGGTGGGCCGCAAGATCGGGCTCACCAGCAAGGTCATGCAGGAGGCCACCGGGATCACCGAGCCGGACTACGGCGCCATCTTCGCCGACATGGTGTTCGAGAACGGCTCGGTGATCGAGCACGCCCGGTTCTCGAACGTGCGGATCGAGGTGGAGCTCGCGTTCGTCCTGTCCGGGTCCGTCTCGGGCCCTGGCGCCACCGTCTTCGACGTGCTGCGGGCCACCGAGTACGTCGTGCCGGCGCTCGAGATCCTGTCGTCCCGCATCGAGATGACCGGCCGCACGATCGTCGACACGATCAGCGACAACGCCGCGATGGGCGGGATGGTGTACGGCGGCAACCCGGTCCGGCCGCACGAGGTGGACCTGCGCTGGGTGTCCGCGCTGCTGTACCGCAACGAGACGGTCGAGGACTCGGGGGTGGCCGCGGCGGTGCTCAACCACCCGGCCACGGGCGTCGCGTGGCTGGCCGACAAGCTGGCCGGCCACGGCGACCGCTTGCAGGCCGGCGAGATCGTGCTGGCCGGCTCGTTCACCAAGCCGTTGTGGGTGCATCCGGGCGACACCGTGCTGGCCGACTACCGCGACCTGGGGACGGTGACATGCCGGTTCGTCTGACCTTCCGGGATGCCTTGGCCCCCGCCGGCCGACCGAGCCCCGACGATCCCGGCAGTACCGCATCGACGCGCCCGCTCATCGGAATGTGGGTGTCCTCCGGATCGTCGCTCGTCGCCGAGATCTGCGCCGGGGCGGGGCTCGACTGGCTGCTCGTGGACATGGAGCACTCGCCCAACGGCCTCGAGTCGGTGCTCGGGCAGCTGCAGGCCGTCGCCGCCTACCCGGTCACCGCTGTGGTGCGGGTGGCCACCGGTGACACGGTGACGATCAAGCAAGTCCTCGACCTGGGGGCCCAGAACCTGCTCGTACCCATGGTCTCCTCCGCTGACGAGGCCCGGGCCATGGTCGAGGCGGTGCGGTACCCGCCGCGCGGCCGGCGCGGCGTCGGGTCGGCCCTGGCCCGCTCGGCTCGCTGGAACCGGGTCGAGGGCTACCTCGGACATGCCGACGAGCACGTGTCCCTCTTCGTCCAGGTCGAGACCGCGTCCGGGGTCGACGCGGCGGCGCAGATCGCCGCGGTCGACGGTGTCGACGGCGTCTTCGTCGGCCCGTCGGACCTGGCCGCCTCGATGGGCCTGCTCGGGCAGCAGTCCCATCCCGACGT
>NZ_JBDIAQ010000240.1:0-3338 GCF_039812505.1 Intrasporangium sp.
ATTCTCCTTGCAGGGCAGGCACTCTCGCCGTATCACACGCCGACCATCACCGACTTACTCGTGGATTCGGGTCTGACTCCGTCGGGCTCGGCGAACGGGTCGTCGCCGCGGCGCTCACGTCGGCGGCCGGCGCGCTTGTCAGCGGCCCGCTCGTCGCGGCGGCACTCGCCGGTGGGGCGTGGCGCCGGGGAAGTGGGCGTGCGGGTGCGGCCGTCGTGGCCGACGCCGTCGTCACCGTCGTTCCGTGGCTCGTGGTTGGGGTTCTCGACGACGCCGGGCTGGCAGGCTCGTTGGGCGGCAAGAGTAGATCAAGGCTTCGCATCGTTGACCGGTCTGGAGACCCCGCCACCGCGGGACGGCTCATCCTCCGGGAGGCCGTCAAACTCGCGCCGTGGCAACTCGCCCATCTCGGGGTCCGCCAACAGGTCGGCCGACTCGGTGGGGACCGATGCGATCAGCTGGGCCGACTCGCGCTGGGCGGGTCCCTCGTCCTCGCCGCGGTCTCGGTGGCCAGCGTCCTCATCACCGGCCGAGCCCTACACGACTGGGTCAGTGGAACCAACGTCCGGCGCGACGTTGAGCGGGACGGTCCTCTAGAGGTGCTGGAGGGCCAGCACGGAAAGGAAGACCATCACGACGACGCCGAACCCGGCGAACGACTTGAGCACTCGCATTCGTTCCACGCTCCTGGGGATTCCGGCCGTAGCCCTGTGGTCCGGACCCCAACGCCTACCTTCGTTCGCTGAGAGCCAGCAGGGAGAACACTGCCGTGTCGATGACAAGCACGACGTCGACAAGCACGACGTCGACAACCACGATGAGTCGCCCCGACCCCCTCGCGGACCCGGGCCGCGCCTACCCGCGGATCCGAGGCGACGTCGTTTTCCTCGAGGTGGACTCGGGGGCGTACTTCAGGAGCTCGGACGAGACGTTCCTCGTCAAGGGCGTGGGCGCCTACCGGTGGGTATCGGCCATCCTCCCGGCCCTCACCGGAGAGCACTCGCTGGCGGACATCTGCGACGGCCTGGACGACGTCCGCGCGGCCTCGGCGGTGTCGATCATCCGCACGCTCATCGATAAGCGGATGGTTTGGGTGCGACCGACGCCGCGTCGGGTGACTGAGGACACCGACGCTCAGCGTGGCTACGTCGAGCACTTCCTCGAGGAGGGTGATCCGGACGAGGCACTGCAGCGTTTTACGGCTGCTGGGCATCTGGTGCTCGGCGGTGCGGGCGTGGCCTCGACCGTGGCCGGGCTGCTCGTGAACGGAGCGGAGCGGGTGACGGTCCGGACCGCCGACGCTGCCAGGACACGTCGGCGGATCGAGGACACGTGTCTCGCCGTGGACGGAACGCGTGCCTGGCCGGAGGTGACGATCGAACCATGGGACATCGAAGACCTCACCTCCTTCGACTCGATTGTCGTCGACACCGGGGCCCAGGACGCCGGTCGGTTGGGCGAGGTGACCAGTCGAGTGCTCAACGAGCGGGGGTCTGGGGCGACCATCCTCGTGCCCGTCGTGCGGACAGGCACACACGCTGTCGTGGGTCCGCTGTCGCGCCGCGGGCAGCGCGGCTGTTGGATGTGCGTGCAGATGCGGCTGTTCGCCAATTCCGGTGGTGGCGACGCCGAGGTCGTCCACGGTCTTGCCTTCGGCGGTGGGGACATGCCGTTCGAGGAGGAGGTCACGCCCTCGCTGGCCGTCGAGATGGTAGGGAACGAGGCTGCGTTCACCGTATTCCGTGCCCTGACGCGAGCGCATGACGGTCCGCTCACCGCCTCCGTGCTAATCCAAGACCTCGAGACCCTGGAGTCACGGCTGGCGCCAGTCATCCCGCACCCGCGCTGCCCGCTGTGCCGGAATGGGATACCGACCGCGGGAGCCGGGACCCGAGAGGACCTCATCGACCGCGACACGGGGGTCCTCACGTCGTGGTCGGACGACGACATCGACCAGGTGCCGGTCAAGGTCGGACGAGTTGACTACGTCATCGACGCACCGGACGGTGCCCCCCAGCTGACCTCGTCGGTCGGGTACGCCCTGGACGATCTCCTGGGCGCTCGGGAGAAGGCACTCGACAGGGCCCTCGCCGAGCTCTCAAACGCCTTGCCCCGGCGGCTGGGGCCAGCCGATCCTTCCATCCGGCGGCTCGACGCCCGCCGGATCGACGGCCACCGCGCCGTCGACGGGACCGAGCCGGTGCGGTGGGTCCCGGGCGAGACCCTCGACGGCGCGGCCCGGGTCGCAGTGCCGGCAGAAGCCGTCGAGGGCCGGGCACGGATGGGTTCGCCCTTCGAACGTACCGCGCTCGGGATCGGGGTCGGCGACTCCGTCGAATCAGCGCGGTCCGCGGCCCTGCGTTCCGCGCTGGCGTTCCGGGGCCTCGACACGGCCCTGCGCGGCTCCGCGCCCGCGACATCCCTGGAATTGCCCGACGACCGGGACGTGGCCTTTCTTGTCCGGACGCTCTCGCACTCGGGTCGACGAGCGCAGCTGCTACGGCTGCCCGGAGCGCGACCCGCCGTTGCCGTCGTGGCCTTCCTCGACGGCGAGGGGTGGTCGATCGGGGTGGGCGATGACCCTGCCGCAGCGGCGGTTGAGGCCCTGACGGTGCTCGTCGGTGCCGTCACCTCGGGGCAGCGGCTGTGCCCGCCGTGGGCTGCGGTCGACCCGGAGCTCCTTCTCGTGTCTGCGGACGGGCCGGTTCGCGGCGACGACTCGGGCGACATCGATCTGGGCGGTGCCGCCGTCGTCGTCGACGTCACCCCCGAGGACGTCGAGGCGGTCTGCCCGACGCGCGTCGTCCGGGTATTGCTGCTCGACGGACCGGTCTAGGCCGGCACTGGTCGTTCGTGCTTCTCGCGGATCCACCGCGCCAGGTTGTTGTCTGCTGGATGCCGGGCAATACAGCGTCGAGGTGCGGAGTTCCCGGCAGTCGCGCATCCGCCCCTCCACGACGCGATTGACCATCTGAGCCAGGTCGGCAGGACGAGCTCAGTGAATCTTGTCCAGGGCCACCGACGCACCGGCCGCGCCCACCAGTTCAGCTTGCTGACCGCTGGCAGGAACACGATGAACCCGTTCTCCCGCCCGACCACGGGTGTTTCGGATACGGCCGGAGTCGTCCTGTTCGTCGTCGCCAGAGGGGTGTTCGGCCGGGAGGAGATCCTGACGCGGTGGCGTTGAGCTCCGCCCGCAGCCCCGACCAGACAGAGACCAGGATCGGCTGTCCGAGCCCTGTCGGTCGGCCAGTAGTCTCGACGACGACCACGACGACCACGACGACCACGACGACCTGACCTCGTAGGGGCGAGCCGTGCCCAACCAGCGCTTCAAC
>NZ_JBDIAQ010000241.1:0-3333 GCF_039812505.1 Intrasporangium sp.
ACGTCGGGATGGGACTGCTGCCCGAGCAGGCCCATCGAGGCGGCCAGGTCCGACGGGCCGACGAAGACGCCGTCGACCCCGTCCACGCCCGCGATCGCACCGGCCGCCTCGACGCCCGCGGCGGTCTCGACCTGGACGAAGAGGGACACGTGCTCGTCGGCATGCGTGAGATAGCCCGGCACCCGGTTCCAGCGGGCCGAGCGGGCCAGGGCCGACCCGACGCCGCGCCGGCCCCGCGGCGGGTATCGCACGGCCTCGACCACGGTCCGCGCCTGGTCGGCGGACGAGACCATCGGCACGAGCAGGTTCTGCGCACCGAGGTCGAGCACCTGCTTGATCGTCACGGTGTCACCGGTCGCCACCCGCACGACCGGCGTGACGCGGTAGGCGGCGACGGCCTGCAGCTGCGCCAGCACCGACCCCAGGCCGTTCGGCGAGTGCTCCATGTCGACCAGCAACCAGTCGAGGCCGGCGCCGGCGCAGATCTCCGCCACCAGCGGCGAGCCGGAGCAGACCCACATCCCGACGAGCGGGCGGGCCGACGACGAGCCGGCCTGACCCTTGCCCGACGGCCCGCCGGCAGCGGCCAACGCCTCCCGGAAGGTCAGACGAACCGGCATGTGACACTTCCCAGGTCGCGGTAGTCGGCCAGCACGGTGTCGCCCGGCTGCACCCACATCGGCTTGGTGAACGAGCCGGCCAGCACGATCTCGCCGGCCTCCAGGCGGTCGCCGTGGGCGGCGAGCTTGTCGGCCAGCCACGCGACGCCCGTGGCCGGGTGGTTGAGCACCGCCGCCGCCACCCCCGAGTCCTCGACCGTCTCGTTGCGGTAGAGCAGCGCGGACACCCAGCGCAGGTCCACCTCGTGCGGCCGGACCGGGTTGCCGCCGTACACCATCCCGCCCATCGCGGCGTTGTCGCTGATCGTGTCGACGATCGTGCGGCCGGTCATCTCGATGCGGGACGACAGGATCTCGAGCGCCGGCACGACGTACTCGGTGGCCCGCAGCACGTCGAAGACGGTGGCGCCAGGGCCCGAGACGGACCCGGACAGGACGAACGCGAGCTCCACCTCGATCCGCACGTTCGAGAACCGGGCGTGCTCGATCACCGAGCCGTTCTCGAACACCATGTCGGCGAAGATGGCGCCGTAGTCCGGCTCGGTGATCCCGGTGGCCTCCTGCATGACCTTGCTGGTGAGCCCGATCTTGCGGCCCACCGGCCGCCGACCGCTCGCGACGCCCCGACGACGCCACTCGTTCTGGACGGCGTAGGCGTCCTCGATCGTCATGTCGGGGTGTCGCGCGGTCAGCAGCGGCACCATCCGGCGGTCGTGTTCGGCGGCGGCGAGCTCGTCGGCGATGGCCGTGATGACCTCGGCGGGCAGCATCCCTTCTCCTGTTCGTCCGTTGTTCGTCCTGCTGGGCAGGTGTGCTCAGAGCTGGTGGCCGAGCTTGTACTCGCCCTGCTTCCAGCTCGGCATGGCGTCGGGCGCGTCGCCGCTGCGGGTGTAGGAGAACCCGTCGGCGCCGATGGTCGCGGCCAGCTCGGAGGCGTGGGTGCGCGTCACGACCGGCTGCGGGTTGCCGTCGAGGTCGAGCACGAGCGAGGCGTCCGTGTACCAGGACGGCACGACCGGGTTGCCCCACCAGTCGCGGCGCTGGTTGTCGTGCACGTCCCACGTGACGACGGGGTTGTCGGGGTCGCCGGTGTAGTAGTCCTGCGAGTAGATCTCGACGCGGTGCCCGTCGGGGTCGCGCAGGTAGAGGTAGAACGCGTTGGACACGCCGTGGCGGCCCGGGCCGCGCTCGATGCAGTCCGACATCCGCAGCGCCCCGAGCTTGTCGCAGACCGACAGGATGTTGTGCTTCTCGTGGGTGGAGAAGGCGACGTGGTGCATCCGGGGTCCGTCGCCGCCGGTCATCGCGGTGTCGTGCACGGTCGGCTTGCGCCGCATCCACGCCGCGTACACGGTGCCCTGCTCGTCCTGGATGTCCTCGGTCACGCGGAAGCCGAGGTCCTGCATGAACTTGGTGGCGCGCGGCACGTCCGGGCTGACCTGGTTGAAGTGGTCGAGGCGGACGAGGGCGCCCGGCGTGTAGAGGTCGTAGCGCCAGGCGAGCCGCTCGACGTGCTGCACGTCGTAGAAGAACTCGTACGGGAACCCCAGCGGGTCTTCCACCCGGACCGAGTCGCCCAGCCCCTTGACGAAGCCCTCGGCGCGGCGCTCGACCCGACAGCCGAGCTCGGTGTAGAACGCGACCGCCTTGTCGAGGTCCTCGGGGCTGCGCACCCGGAAGGAGAACGCGGCCACCGCAGCGACCGGACCCCTGCGCAGCACGAGGTTGTGGTGGATGAACTCCTCGAGGGTGCGCAGGTAGATGGTCTCCTCGTCCTCCTCGGTCACGGTGAGCCCGAGCACGTCGACGTAGAAGTTGCGCGACCGCTGCAGGTCGGTCACGACGATCTCCATGGAGGCGCAGCGCAGGATGTCCGGCGGAGCGGCCTTCGGGGTCGGCACCGGGTTGTCGGTCTGGATGGGGGCCTCCTGCGAGACGTAGAAGCCCGAGGAGGTCAGGGTCTTGTCGGTAGTGCTCATGGCAGCGTCCTTGCTTCTCATGTGGTGGGGTGGGTGGATGGTGGGTGCCGGGGCATGGGTGTCCGGGCCCCCGGCAGCGGGCCCAGCGGAGACTCAGCAGGGGCTCAGCGCGGGTCCGGGTCGTCCACGTCGGTGACGTGGTGCTCGTTCTTGCCGAAGGTCGGGTTGTGCACCGCACCCAGGGTGATGTGCACCGCCTGCTGCTCGGTGTAGAAGTCGATCGAGCGGTAGCCGCCCTCGTGCCCGAGCCCGGAGGCCTTGACGCCACCGAACGGGGTGCGCAGGTCGCGCACGTTGTTGGAGTTGAGCCAGATCATGCCGGCGTCGACTGCCTGGGCGAAGTTGTGGGCGCGCTTGAGGTCGTTGGTCCACACGTATGCGGCCAGGCCGTACTTCACGCCGTTGGCCAGGGCCAGGGCCTCCTCGTCCGTGTCGAACGGGGTGATCGCCACGACCGGGCCGAAGATCTCCTCCTGGAAGATCCGCGCCTCCGGCTTGACGTCGGCGAAGACCGTCGGTGCCACGAAGTTGCCGGTGTCGAAGCCCTTGGCGCGGCCACCGCCGGCGACGAGGCGACCCTCGCCCTTGCCGATCTCGATGTAGCTCATCACCTTCTCGTAGTGCTCCGGGTGCACGAGGGAGCCGACCTCGGTGTTCGGGTCGTTCGGGTAGCCGACGACGACCCGCTTGGCCTGGGCGGCATACCGCTGCACGAACTCGTCGTAGACGTCGCG
>NZ_JBDIAQ010000242.1:0-3325 GCF_039812505.1 Intrasporangium sp.
GCCGGTTACGTCGAGCTCGGTGACGTGCGCCGGCTGCGCGGGGACGCCGAGGGGGCCGAGCAGGCCTATGCGGCAGCCGCGCGACTCGGCGTCGACCCACAGCCCGGCGCGGCACTGCTGCTACGCGACCGGGGCCGCACGCCGGACGCGGTCGCGGCGCTGCGCGTCGCCATCGGCGAGCGTGACCGGCTCGGCCGGGCGCGGCTGGTACTGCCTGCGGTCGAGCTGCTCCTGGAGCTCGGGGACGAGCAGTCGGCAGCCGCCTTGGCGCGGGACCTGCACGACACCGCGGGGTTCTTCCGCTCCGCCGGTCTACGTGCCTGGTCCGCCCGGGCCGGCGCGGCTCTCGAGGTCGTGCAAGGTCGCCCGGACGAGGCGCTGAAGCACCTGTCGGAGGCGGCCGAGATCTACCGGGCCCAGCGTTTCCGGTACGCCCTGGCGCGGGTCCACGAGGGCATGGCGGACGCGCTGCGCGGCCTGGGCGACATACGGGCTGCTGTTGCCGAGGAGGCGACGGCGCTGGCCATCTACCAACGGCTCGGTGCGCGGCCCGACGTCGCCCGCCTGACGGGCCCGGTGCTGACGGGGCCGGCACGGGCGGGACCGGTCTCCTCTGGGGGCCTGACCGTACGCGAGCTCGAGGTGCTGGCCTGCGTTGCCGCGGGGGCGACGAACCGCCAGGTGGCCGGACAGCTGTCGATCAGCGACAAGACAGTGAGCCGGCACCTGGCCAACGTCTACGTCAAGCTGGGCGTCTGCTCCCGCACCGCCGCCGCCGCTTGGGCCCACCAGCACGGGCTCGGCCGCTAGTCGGGGTCCGGCCGGCGACGCGGAGGACGCGGTGCAGCGGGCCCGTCGTCGCGCCCGACCGGGCGGTACTCCCGCGCCAGCTCCGAGCGGACTTCGTCCGGGACGGCGTCGGCGGCATCGAGGTCGACCACGAGCAGGGCTTCCCCCCGCGCGCCGGCAGCCGCGAGCGGCAGTCCGTCGGGTCCCGCGACGAGCGAGAGCCCCCCGAAGGTCAGCTCCCGCTCCGTGCCGACGAGGTTCGCGTAGGCGACGACGGCGTCGTTCTCGTACGCCCGGGCCGGTACGAGGGTGCGCTGGACGTGCTCGTAGCCCGCCGGGTTGGCCGTCGGCACGAGGATCAGGTCGGCTCCGGCCGCAGCCAGCGAGGCCGCGTGGCCGGGGAACTCGATGTCGTAGCAGACGAGCAGTCCGACGTGGCGGCCCGCGACCTCGACGACGGGTGCCAGCCGGGTGCCGCGCCGGAAGCTGCGCGCCTCCATGCCCCCGAACAGCTGGACCTTGCGGTAGTGGATCCGGACCGTCCCGTCGGGCCCGACGAGGGTGGCCGCGTTGTACAGCTCGTCGCCGTCCCGCTCGGCCCAGCCGAGGCACACACCGCACTCGGCGCGTCGGGCCAGGTCACGCACCCGAGTGATCCAGGCGCCGTCGAGCGGCTGCGCCGCCGAGGCGTGCAGGTCGGGCCGGTTGTAGCCGGGCAGGTACAGCTCCGGGACCACGAGCAGGCCGGCACCCGCGGCGGCGGCCGCCTCGACCCGCGCCTCGAGGGCGACGAGCGCCTCCTCCACCCGGCCGTCGGTCGGACGGCACTGCCACAACGCGAGCTTCACGAGGCCGACGCTAGCCTGTCCCGACAGGGCCGTGCGACATCCGTCGCCACCCGCATCGTCGAACTGCCGCACCTGCATCGTCGAAGGGATCCTCACATGACGCAGTCCCCACCACCGGTCACCGCCTTCGGCCCGGACTTCCCGTTCGCCTACGAGAGCTGGATCAGCAACCCGGTAGGGCTCGGGTCGATCCCGGCGGACCGGTTCGGCGCCGCGGTGGCCGTCATCGGCGCGGGGGCCGCGGGGGTGATCGCCGGGCACGAGCTGATGAAGCTGGGCCTGCGCCCGGTCCTGTACGAGTCGGGCAAGTTCGGCGGGCGGCTGCGGTCGCAGACCTTCGAGGGCACCGACGACGTCGTCGCCGAGCTCGGGGGCATGCGCTTCCCTGTCTCGTCGAGGGCGTTCTACCACTACGTCGACCTCGTCGGCCTGCAGTCCCGGCCCTTCCCCAACCCGTTGACCGAGGCCGCCGGATCCACGGTCATCGATCTGGAGGGCGTCACGGAGTTCGCCCGTGACGCCGACGACCTGCCGCGGGTGTACCGGGAGGTCGCCGAGGCCTACCACGGTGCGCTGGAGGAGTTCGCCGACTTCACCGAGTTGCAGCAGGCCGTGCGCGACCGCGACGCCGGGCGGATCAAACAGCTGTGGAACCCCATCGTCGAGGCCTGGGACGAGCGGACGTTCTACGACTTCGTCCGTTCCTCCAAGGCCTTCAGCGGTCTCAGCTTCCGGCACCGGGAGGTGTTCGGACAGGTCGGGTTCGGGACCGGTGGGTGGGACAGCGACTTCCCGAACTCGATGCTGGAGATCCTGCGCGTCAACCTGCTGCAGCTCGACGACAACCAGCGCTTCATCGTCGGTGGGGTCGAGAGCCTGCTGCACCGCCTGTGGCGTCAGCCGGCCGACTGCCGGCACTGGCCGGCGGGGACGAGCCTGGCCGCCCTAAACGGCGGTGCCACGCTGGGCCGTGCGGTCCACATCGAGCGCAACGGCTCCGACGGGTTCACGGTCGTCGACCAGTGGGGCAACTCCCGCGACTACGCGGCGGTCCTGGTCACCTGCCAGAGCCACCTGCTGACGACCTCGGTGTCGGTTCAGGAGTCCCTCTTCGACCCGAAGCTGTGGATGGCCCTCGACCGGACCCGGTACATGCAGGCGGCCAAGTCGTTCGTCATGGTGGACCGGCCGTTCTGGAAGGACCTCGACCCGCGCACCGGTCGGCCGTTGCTGTCGATGACGCTGACCGACCGGATCACCCGTGGCACGTACTTCTTCGACAACGGCCCGGACCGGCCGGGCGTCATCTGCCTGAGCTACTCGTGGATGACCGATGCGCTCAAGGTCCTGCCCCTCGCTCCGGAGCGGCGGGTCGAGCTGGCCCTCGCGGCTCTCGAACGCATCTACCCCGGCGTGGACATCCGCAGCCACATCCGGGGCAACCCGATCGTGGTCAGCTGGGAGGCGGACGAGAACTTCCTCGGCGCGTTCAAGGGGGCCCTGCCGGGCCACTACCGCTACAACAACCGGATGTACCGCCACTTCGTCCAGCACGACCTCCCCGAGCACCAGCGGGGGATCTTCCTCGCTGGCGACGGGGTCAGCTGGACACCTGCCTGGGTCGAGGGCGCGGTCCAGACCTCGCTGAACGCCGTGTGGGGTGTCATGACGCACCTGGGCGGCAGAAC
>NZ_JBDIAQ010000243.1:0-3251 GCF_039812505.1 Intrasporangium sp.
GGCACGGCTCGCCACCCGGTCACGAACCCCACGGCACACTCCGTCGGTGTGCTGCGCGTCCGGGCGGCCGACCGGCGTCAGGCCGCCGAGATCTGGCGCCTGGCCGGCGCGACCCCGGTCGCGGGGGACCGCTCGGTCGACCCCTACGACCTTGCCCTGCTCGCGCTCGTCCGGGCCGGCCTTCCTGTGCAGGCAGTGCCGATCGGCCCGTACGCCGTCCGCCGCGGGTCCGGCCGGGCGTCCGGGGCATCCGGCTCGCCGTGGCAGCAACGGCTCCGGGGCGCCTCACGCGGCAACGACGGTGCCTTCTCGATGGCTTTCGTCCGACCCGTCTCGCGCCGCCTGACCGCCGTCGGGCTCCAGCGCGGCTGGCGGCCGAACGTGGTCACGGTCGTCAGCCTGCTGGTCGGGCTCGGCGCCTGCGCCCTCGCTGCCACCGACACCCGCGTGGGATGGGTGCTCGCCGCCGTCCTGCTGCAGGCGTCCCTGGTGGTCGACTGCGTCGACGGCGAGATCGCCCGCTTCACCCGGACCTACAGCCCTCTCGGCGGCTGGCTCGACGGGGTCGGGGACCGGGTCAAGGAGTTCGCCATGGTCGGGGTGGTGGCCTGGGTCGCGGAGCGGCGCGGCGCGCCGATGTGGCCGCTGGCCGTGGTGCTGCTCACGCTGCTGGCCGTCCGCCATGTCGAGGACTACTGCTACACCCGGCGCACGCGGTCCGCGCTCGCCGACGAGGCGCCGGACGTGCTGCCGCTCACCAGGGCCCGCGACCTCGGCCCGGCAGATGCGGCCACGACGGTGCCGCCGCCCCCACGGGGTCGGGCGCTGGCTGTCCGCAAGGTCAAGCAGGTGCTGCACCTGCCCATCGCCGAGCGCTACCTGATCATGTCCGTCGGCCTGCTCACCTTCAGCCCGGCCTTCTTCCTGTGGGCCGTGACCGGTGCCGTCGTGATCGCCTTCCTGTGGACCGGGCTGGGGCGCACCGCGCGGGCCGTGCTGGGCCGGGATCGCTTCCGGGCCGGACGTCGCGACGGGCACCTGGTCGAGCTGCTCGACCTGGGCGCGCTCGACGGGCCCCTCCGGTGGGTCACGGCGGTGCTGAGCGGGCGGCGGCTCGGGTGGCAGCTGCCCTGGCTGGTCCTCGCCATCGAGACGGCGGTACTGCTGGCCGCCGCCACCGGTCAGGTCCGACCGGGAGCCCAGTGGGCGGCATACCTCTGGCTCGCCGCGATCTGCTGGCACCGCTACGACGCCGTCTACCGGCTCCGCGAGACGGGGCGCGCCCCGGCGCGCTGGGTGGGCGCCCTCACTCTCGGGGCGATCGGGCGGATCGTGCTGCTGCTGGTCGCCGTCGTGGCCGGCTGGCCGCTGGCAGCCATCTTGGCGTGGGGGGCGCTCGGCCTCATCGTGCTGTATGCCGCCGAGGCGGCGCACGACTGGACGGTGACGGCCCGTCCCTCCCGGGCCGAGCCGACGGAGGCGCCCTCGTGACGCACGACCCGCAGGAGGACCGCCCCGCCCTGGCGGCGCTGCGCGACGTGGCACAGCCCCCCGAGCACATCGCCCGGTACAACGCCGAGCACTGGGCCGGCGCCCTCTACATCCGTCACCTGTCGATCCACGTCACCCGGGTGCTGCTGCCGACCCACATCACCCCCAAC
Source organism: Intrasporangium sp. (assembly GCF_039812505.1). GTDB lineage: Bacteria > Actinomycetota > Actinomycetes > Actinomycetales > Dermatophilaceae > Intrasporangium_A. The sequence continues at coordinate 1,662 of NZ_JBDIAQ010000243.1, forward strand.
GGCGTGACCTGGCTGATGATCGCCGTCGGCGTGCTGGGCGCCCTCGCGCTGCCGCTGCCCGGGATCTGGGGTCCCGTCATTGCCGTCGTGGCCATGCAGCTGCAGATCCTGCTCGACTGCTCCGACGGAGAGGTCGCCCGGTGGCGGCAGCGGTTCTCCCCGGCCGGGATCTACCTCGACCGCGTCGGCCACTACCTGACCGAGGCGACCATCCCGTTCGCGCTCGGCCTGCGTGCCGACGGCTGGTCCTGGCACGAGCCGCTCGACGTCGGCGGGTGGACCGTGCTGGGCCTGCTCGTCTCGGTGCTCGTGCTGCTGAACAAGGCGTTCACCGACCTCGTGCACGTGGCCCGGGCCAAGACGGGGCGACCGATGCTCGAGGACGTCGCGGCCACCGCGCGCTCCAGGGTGTCAGGTATGGCTGCGGTGCGGCGTGCCTTCGGCTACGTCCCGGTCTTCCGAGCCTTCATCGCCGTCGAGGCGAGCCTGCTGGCCCTGCTGGCCGGCATCGTCGACGTCGCCCGGGGCGACCTCACCGGAACCCAGTGGCTGGTCGCGATCATGGTCCCGCTCGCGGTGGTCACCGCCGCCGGCCACCTGATCGGTGTGCTGACCAGCTCGAGGCTCGACTGAGATGGCACTGGTCGTCCAGTGGGCGCAGGAGCACGGCGAGGTGGGGGGAGTCCTGACCAGCCACACGCAGCTCTCCCGCCGGCTCGAGGGCGAGGGACATCTGGTCCGGTATGTCGACACCGGGTCGGTGCGCCGGGCGCTGCGGGCTGCACCGTCGCTGGCGACGAGGCCGGCCCTGCACCTGTTCCACATCACCCGGCTGTGGCGGGCGATACTGCTGGCTCCAGTCTTCGCGGTCCTGCGTGGCCGCACGGTGCTCGTGCTCCACTCCGGGTCGACGGCGCAACAGGTGCGCGACATGGGTGGGCCCATGCGTGCACTGCTCCGCGTTGCGCTGCCCGCCTATGACGAGCTGTGGACGGTGAACGACGAGATCAAGGCGGTGCTGCCCCGGGGGCTCGCCCGGCGGACGGTCGTCGTCGTCCCCTTCGAGGGCATCCACCTGCCGGCCGGCGACGTACCGACCCGCACTGCTCACGCGCTGGCCCTCGCCACGAACGCGGGCCTGGCGCACTATAACGCCGAGCTCGGCCTCGATGCCGCCCGGCTGGTACGCGAGCAGTGGCCCGACGCGACGTTGCACATCCTCGCCTACGGCCAGGACGGGCCGGGCATCGAACGGCTCCGGGCGAACGTGCGGGGCGAGGCCTGGGTGACACTCACCTTCGACCTGTCCGCGTCGGACACCAGGCAGGTTCTCGGCCACGTCGGGTGCTTCCTGCGCCCGACGAGCTGGGACGGCGACTCCGTCATCGTCCGGGAGGCACTGGCCTCGGGTGCCCGGGTCGTCGCCAGCGACCGAGCACCCCGTCCCCGAGGGGTGGAGCTGGCGCCACTCGACGCGACCGGGTTCGCCCGCGTGGTACTCGACGGGGGCCCGGTCAGCGACGGGGCAGGGCTCGCGGACCTGACGATGGCGCAGGCCGCCCGGGCCGCCCTCGTGTGGCTCGATCGCGG
>NZ_JBDIAQ010000244.1:0-3219 GCF_039812505.1 Intrasporangium sp.
GATGCGGACTTCTCGGTGGCGATGATGCAGCTGATCGACGCCTCGTATGCCGCCGCCGGCCTGCCGCGGCGCGAGTCCGTCGTGGTGGGTGGCGGGCGTCCCTGAAAGGCGGGACCGTCCGGGGGTGCTCGTGGTGGTGCGCTCGGACGGTCTGCCACGTGTCAGGTCTCTTGGTGAGCCGCTGTTGCCCCCTCGACGAACATGGCAACCGATCTACGGACCGATACGTCCTGGTCGAGCAGCAGGTGCCCCCCGTGGTCGAAGGACTCGAGCCGCGAGCCGGGGATCCGGAGCGCGGCGCGCTCGGCGTTCCCGTATGCAGACATCGCGTCGTCGCGAGCGCTGATGATCAGCGTGGGAACCGTGATCGCTTCCAAGGGGTAGCCCTGTACGTCCGGATTCGACACATACAGGTCATGGAGCGCACCACGTCTGCGCGGTGCGATGGGGAACAGGGAGGTCCACGCGTCCTGAATCGAGTCGCACTGCGACCCGACGGGCCGGAAGTGCTTGTCCATGCCGAGGACTCGGGCTGTCAGGCTCGGCCCGGCCAGGCCGAGGAGCCAGAAGACCAGGTCCGAGCCGATGAGGAGGTTCGCAACGAGCTTCGGCGGCGGAGCACCGGCTGCCCCCGGCAATGCGGAGGCCACCAGTACCAGTGCCAGGACCCGATCCGGGTAACTCAGGGCCAGCTGAATCACTGGAGGCCCGCCGGCCGAGTACCCAAGGACGACGACCTGGTCGAGCCCGACCATATCGAGCAGGGCGATGAACGCATCCGCCTGGTCGGCGGGCGACGCAGCCCTCGGCAGTGTCGACCCCAGATAGCCGAAACGCGAAGGGCCGATGATGCGGAGGTCCGGCCCGAGCCACTTGCGTCCGATTGCGAGGCCCAAGTCGAACCCGCCGAACAGCGGATGGCTGACGAGTGCCGCCATGCCATGACCGTCGTCGGCATACTCCACGGTTCCGTACGGGGGGATCTCGATGGTGCGACGCGGGACGGCCGCGAGGCGTTCCCGTGCGGCTCTCAGGCACTGCTGGTACGACATCACGACCCCCTAGTAGCGATCCTTTGGCGATCCGTCGGAGCCCAGACTCTGGCTTCCATCCTGAGTTCGGGCCGGAGGATCGCTTCGAGAAGTGAGCTGCTGGGCGATCTGCTTGGCCCAGGCGTCGATGCGCTCCCAGTCTCGGAAGTCTCCGGCCGGCATGGCGTGCTTGGCTGCCGGCATCATTCGGGTGACCCGTTCCCCGAGACCGATGGGCTTCTGCGCGGGGTCGTAGGCGCCGAAGAAGACCTCCTCGCCGCGCGGCCTCAGCAGCCCTGCCAGCTCCGCGAACTCCTTCGGGCGTGCTGCATCCCGCATGTCGTGGCCCGCCTCGTCGACCAGATCACTCCCGAGTGGGCCGCTGCTGAACAACCAGACTGGTCGCTGCGCCAACTCGGCCCGGTGCCGCTTGGCGAAGCTCGTGGCGTCCTTGAGCCAGTGGAACATGTACGCTGCGCCGCCGAGCACCACGGCGTCGTACCTCTCCAGCCGCGTGACTTCCGCGACGGACACCACGTCTGCGTGGAGCCCTTCCCGGCGCAGGGTCTCGACGATCCGCTGGGCGATCCCTGCGGTGGCACCGTGCCGGGTGGCGTAGGCGACCAGGACATTCATCGACGGCTCCTTCTCAGTGTTGGGCAGTCCTGACGGTCGGGCAGCCCTGACGGGTGGGCAGTCCCGACGGAGGAAGGCAGGGAGACGACGGCGCGGTCCGTGGCGCGAGCGGACCAGACCGCCAGCGCGGTGGCGGCGAAGGCGGCGACGATGAGCACCATGACGAGCCCGCCGCTGTCGATCCCGACGACGTACAGCAGCATCGTTCCCGGAACCAGTCCCAGGAAGCAGAGCGCGGCAACGACGAGCGGCCAGGGACACAGTCGAGCGGCCAGTCGTGTCACCGGACCGACCGGGCGGGAGGTCATCGAGCCGATCCGCATGGCCAGCAGCCCGACGACGATCCCCAACAACGGTGGTCCGAAACCGCCGCCGACGAGGAGCAGCAGGAGCGAGAGCCCGACGATGACCAGTCCGCTGTGCCGACGCTCCGGGCAAACGGTCGCCCAGGCGCCGAGCGTGATGGCCGTCAGGACGGCGAGTAGACCGGAGACCAGAAGGTCCGGGATCAGGGTGAGCGCCGGTTCGCCGCCGAGCGGGTCGAAGGCATCGACGTTCGCCCAGGACTGGAAGAGACGGTTCGGGGGCGACCCGGGACCCTGGGTGATCGCACCGACCCCGTGGTCGAGGCCGTTGAGCGCCGCGAGCAGGCCGAGCACGCGCACCGTGAGGAGCGTCGCTGTGTCTGGCATCGAGACCATGTCTGTCACCTCACGTCCTGCCGACCGAGCAGGGTGAGACGCGCCACGCCCCTCGCTCGTCTTTCCAGCGTGACCCTGCCCGGCCATCCACCGGTAGGGCCGAAGGTCCGGTCCGGGCGGCGCAAGACCCTGACGGCTCGCGGGCTGGGTCGTCCGCAACGAGTCGTCGCGAGACATCGCCGCGCCGGCCGTAGTTGCGCCCGGGGGGCCTCCACCGCGGGTGGGAGCCAACGCAGTCGCCGACGATCCTCACGGAATACGGTGCATGGGACCAGATGCGGCGAGCCGCCACAGCGCGACGGCGACCCAGGCAAGCCAGACGAACAGCAACAGCCCGTATGCCGCATAGCCGGGGCCCAGGACGGGCTTGAGTATCTCCGAGACCAGTCCGACCCCGCCGGCCGCCACGCCCAGCCATGCGAGTCGCTTCGAGAGCGTGCCATACAACATCAACAGCGACATCAGCAACAGGCCCAGGGTCTGCAGCACCCCGATCACGGCGGGCGCGTCGTTGAGTGCGTCCAGGACCTCCGCCCCGGCCACGAAAGAGGCCCGTTCGCCGGCGGTGGCTGCGGCGGCGTACCGATCGCTCAGCAGCACCATCGTCAGCGAGCCCTCCCCGGTCGTCGGCCAGGCCAACGACACCGCCCAGCTCGACACCGCGATCAGGCCCGCCAGAGCCGCCAGGCTGGGGCTGTGACGGCGAAGGGCAACCGTCAGCGCCAGGAACACCACCATCAGGAACAGACTCGGCGCGAGCCACAGCAACTGGCGGAGGATGTAGCCGGTCCGGTGAGCGGCGATGTACTCAAGCATGGCCGCGCCGCCCGACGCCGACGGAGCCGTGGTGG
>NZ_JBDIAQ010000245.1:0-3191 GCF_039812505.1 Intrasporangium sp.
ACCAGCGTCATCGAGTCCAGGTCAATGTCGGCACGAGTCAGGGCCATCAACTCGCCCCAACGCAAAGACCCGAACGCGGCCAGTAGTACGAGCAGCCGGTACCGGGGGGCGATCTCGTCCGCAAGCCGCATCACCTCCTCGAGCGTGAGCACCGGCCGCTCCGGAGCGGTCTCAGTCCCGGCACCCCTGATACGACAAGGATTCCGATGGATCACATCGTCATCCACGGCCGTCACACAGATCGCGCTGAGAAGTCGGTACGACTTCGCCACGGTGCTCTGCCCAACGCCCTGGTCCAGCAGCCCCTGTCTCCACGCGCGAACCCGCTCCGGAGTCAGATGACGCAACTCCACCGACCCCAGACCTGGAGCGATGTGCCTGCGCAGCAGCAAGGAATAGAGCTCGCGCGTCCGGGCAGAGAGCCCGGCCCGCTCGGCGATCCAGGCTTGACCAAAGGACCGCAACGTCGCTCGACCTCGGTCAGGGTCCACCCATCGCTGCGATGCCATCTGGCCGGCCACCATCGACCAGGCCGCCTCGGCGTCCGCCTTGGTCCGGTAGGTCTGCTCCAGATTCCGGCGCAGCCCGTCGGGGCCGGTATAGCGCACCTGCCAGCGCCCCGAAGGAAGCCGCCGGAAAGAGCCTCGGACCCGTTTGGGACGCATCAGCGTGTGCAGTCTCGCCGCACGGCCGGGACCGTACCCTGCTCGATAAGCTCGCGAATCGCGGACTCGGGAAAGCGCACATGGCGCCCGAGCTTGACGAACCTGATCCGCCGTTCCGCGACCAGGCGACGCGGGAACCGCTCGCCCGTCCCGAGCATCTCGGCGGCCTGCGACATCGTCAGGAGACGCTCCACACCATCCAGCTCACTCATCGCTGGTTCCCTTCTCTCACACTGCCGGTCGGGTTGCCGAATGGTTGTCCACAGGGGGGTCGGCACCCGTGGCGAGCTGTTTCGCGTGTTCGTACTCGGCGTGCCAGCGGCGCCGTTCGGCGATCGCGGCCTGGATCGCGCCGGTGGCCTGCTCGGGTGGGATGGCGTGCGCGTGCCACTGGTAGCGCGGTCTGCCGTCCTCGGTGAGGGTTTGGGTGGACATCCGGTCCGCCTCGGGTGGCGCGTACCCGGCGGCTTGCAGGACCTGCCGGACGACGTCGGCGCGGTCGGCGCGGTGCTGCGCGAGCGTCTTGGTGGACCAGCCGCGCGAGACCTGCACCCGTCGCCCGCCGATCCCCAGGTCTTCCCAGGTATGCGCGTTCGAGTGGCACCGGCCGGGCACGAGGCCCGGGCCGGCGTCCTTGGGCTGGATCCCGTAGCGCAGCCAGTTGCTGCACGCCGGTGAGCAGGGCAGCACCTGCACCTGGGCGTGCAGCCGGGCGATGTGCGCCTCGTAGCCGGCGTCGGACCCGCCGGGCTGGCTGTACGTGTCGGCGATGGACTTGGTCAGGTACTTGGTCAGGTACCGGACGGTCCGGTCCGCGTCGGGGGTGCCGCCGAGCACGCCCTGGATGTCGACCTGTGTGCCGAAGCCGAGGGTGTGCGCGGGCCGCGCGTCGGGGTCCTCGTCGAGGGCGCGCATCGCCTGATCCCACGTGGTCAGCGGGCGACCAGTGGCCGGGTCGAGGTAGTCGAGCCCGTCCCACTCCGGGTAGCTGCCCGGCTCGTAGCGGATCTGGTCGAAGGGGGGCCACCAGATCTGGGTGTAGGTGGCGCGGGTGACCTGCCGGATGACCTGGCGGGCGATGGCGCCACGTAGGGCGACGTGGAAGTGCGGGGCGAGGCGGCGTTGGGCCTCGATGGCGCCGAAGTACTGCACCTTGTAGCCGGCGCAGCGGCGCAGGTTCTGCATCCACCGGTCGAGCAGCTTCGGGAAGTGCATCGCGTCCAGGGCGGCGGTGCGGTAGTCGTACTCGTCCATGTCGACGGGGACCCCTTTGCCGGGGGTGACCCGGCCGTAGGAGGGCAGGGTGAGGGTGACGAACATCGAGGGCCGGTAGCGGCGCCCGTTGGCGCCTTCGAACACGGTGCCGACGGTGCGGTTCTGCACCGGCTTGACCGGCAGGTCCGGAGCGTCACTGCGGCGGCGGGTGGACCGGGTGCGCCGCCCCGGCTCAGGCTCGTCGTCGTCCGCGGCGGGTTCGTCATCTTCGTCGGCCTCGACCTCGTCGTCGGGGTGTTGGGCGTCTCCGGTTCTGACGGTGGGGGGTTCGGGTTCGTGTTCGAGGTGCCAGCCCTCGGTGCACTGCTGGATGCGGACCCGTCGGGCGGCGGCGGCGCAGGAGGGGCAGCGGCTCTCGCGGGTGGCCCGGCACGGCATGACCACGGTGGTCACGCTCCCGGTTGCCAGGTCGGTGACCTGGTGCAGCACCGGGTGGATGCACACGCCTTCTTTCAGGGCGACCTCGCGGGTCACCTCGGCGGTCAGCTGGTGGTCCATCACGCCGCGACCACATCCCCGGCCTGATCGAGCGCGTCGGCCAGCACGATGCCGAGCGGCTGGCCGGCCTGTAGCCGGGCCACGAACGGGCGCCGGCCGGCGGGGGTCAGCCCGCCCCAGATGCCGTACTCCTCGTCGAACACGAGCGCGGCGGCCAGGCACAGCTCCCGGATCGGGCAGGCCGCGCAGATCGCGGCGGCGCGGTGGGCCCTGCCGGTGCGGGGCTCGCTGAACCACAGCTCGGCGTTCGCCCCGACACAAGAGCCGGTGGTCTTCCAGCCGGGCCGGGACAGCGTCGCCACGCTGGGGCCACCGGCCGGGTTGAGGCCCTTGACCGGGACCCCGTACTCGCGCAGCCACACCCCCGGCTCTGCCTTCGCCCGGGGCCGGCGGGGACGCCGAGACGACGAGGACGGGCGGTGCGTCCGGGCCCGGGTGTTCACGGCTGCCCCGCGGCTGGGTGGATGCCGGTGCGGCTGATGTCCTCCTGGCCGGCCCCGATGAGCCTCCCGAGCGTGGTGGCGGACTCCGCGCCGGCGCGCAGGGCCTCCATGGCGTAGCAGATGGACTCCTCGGGGTTGCCGCCGTCGTCCTCATACAGGGCGTACACGGCCACCGAGGCGGCCAGGCCGGCCGAGAGCTGCCGCAGCGCCTGGGCCAGGCCGTGCGCGAGGCTGGTGAGGGTGCCGAGCACCTCGTACACGTCCGGCGGCGGGAGCGGCCCACCGGGCCGGGTCGCGTGGTTGAGGGCGC
>NZ_JBDIAQ010000246.1:0-3174 GCF_039812505.1 Intrasporangium sp.
CGGGCGGTCCGGAGCCTGCGGGCCGCGGGCAGCCTCGCCGACGAGCTCGGTGCGACGGTCGTGCTGGGCGACCTGTGGCTCGCCCGGGGCAGGCCGGACGAGGCACAGCGCCGCTACGAGCACGCCCTCCGGGTCGCGGGGGAAGATCCCGGCGCGACACGTGCCGCGACCGCTGACCTGCACGTCGGTCTGGCCGACGTGCTCCGGGAGCGGGGCGAGCGCGCCGCCGCCGACCGGCACCTGCATACCGCCGAGGAGCTTGGCGAGCAGGCCTCGCTGCTGGAGAACCGGCATCGGTGGTATACCGCGATGGCCGGGCTCCTGCGAGCTCGAGGCGATCTGGACGGTGCGTTGCTGATGCTCGACGCCGCGCGGCCCCTCTACCTGCCCGGGTTCCTGCCCGACGTGCGGTCGATCCCGGCGCTGCGAGCCCGACTTCGCATCAGCCAGGGCAGGCTGGCGGACGCACGGGACTGGGCCGGTGCGGTGCGCGCCGACCCGGAGCCGCCCGACGAGTCCGACTCCGGCCCTGGAGGCCCGGCCCCCTACTCCCGGGAGTTCGACCGGCTCACCCTCGCCCGGCTCGTCATCGCCGAACAGCTGGCTCACCCCTTCGCTCAGCGACCGTGAGCTCGTGGTGCTGCGGCTGCTCGCGACCGGCCTGACCGGCCCGGAGATCGCCCGGCAGCTCTTCGTCTCGGTCAACACCCTGCGCACGCACACCAAGCACATCTTCACCAAGCTCGGCGTCAACACCCGGCGGGCCGCCGTGCTGCGGGGCGCCGAGCTGGGCCTCCTCCAGCCACCGCGGGGGCCGGGCGGATGACGTCCGGGCGCGGCGCTCGGTACACCTCTGGAGATCACCACGCCGCTCACATCAGGTGGTGATGTGTGCTCCCCACGACGCTTCCTACGGTCAGGAATCGCCGGACGCCCTTGACGCAGTGCTCCGGCCCCACCTCCAGACCGAAGGAGCACCACGATGCACATCACCTCGCCCGGGCTGGCCAAGGCCGCCGGCGCCGCCGCCGCGCTGGCCGGGTCCATCTTCGTCGCCGTCCAGGTCAACCACCCGGCACCGGACACGTTCGCCACCGAGACCGCTCAGTGGATGGCCCGCAGCGGCGCGAAGGCGGCGATGGCGGCACTCGCGCTCGCGGGCATCACCGGCATCTACCTGCGCCAGCACGGCAAGGCCGGGCTGCTCGGACTCGTCGGGTACCTCGTGTTCGCCGCCGGCTACCTGGCGATGTTCAGCGTCGAGGTCGTCGCCATCACCGTCCTCCCGTCCCTCGTCGCCGGCGAGCCGGCGTTCGTGGACGACGTCATCGCCGCCGCGACCGGCGCCACCCCGCAGGGTGACATCGGCGGGCTGCAGCTGCTGTTCGACCTCGCCGGTGCCGGTTACCTGATCGGCGGCCTGCTGTTCGGCATCGCCGTGCTGCGCGCCGGGGTGCTGACCCGCTGGGCGGGCGCGCTGCTCGCTGCCGGCACGGTCGCGACGGCTGCGCTCGCGGTGCTCCCCGAGTCGTTCAACCGGCCCCTCGCCGTGCCGGCCGGTATGGCGCTGGTCTGGCTCGGCGTGTCCCTATGGCGCAACCCGGTCGACCGGTCCGCCGTCCGCAAGGGCAGCGGCTGGGCCGGCCGGGACCGCGAGGATGCAGTCCGATGAGCCGGCCGACCACCTCGACCGTCCGCCGGACCGCCCCGTCACGGGGCTGGCCGGTCCCGCTCGCCCTCATCGCGTTGTCCGCAATCCCCTTGGCGGCCGGTGCATTCCGGCTTATCCAGCTCGGCGGCGGCCCCGCGGTGCTGCCCGCCGACGAGAGGTTCGAGGGCTTCCCCGCGGCGCTCGTGGCGCACATCGTGGGTGCCGCGGTCTACGCGCTGGTCGGGGTGTTCCAGTTCGTTCCCCGCTTCCGTCGGCAACACCCGGTCTGGCACCGGCGCGCGGGGCGCCCTGTTCGGCGCCGGCCTACTGGTCGCCGGGTCGGCGTTGTGGCTCACCCTCTCCTACGCCCCTCAGCCACGGACCGGCGACCTGCTGTACCTCCTGCGTCTGCTGTTCGGATCGGCGATGGTCGCCTGCCTGGGCCTCGGCTTCTCCGCGATCCGCCGCCGCGACGTCACCGCCCACCGGGCCTGGATGACGCGCGCCTACGCGATCGGCCTCGCCGCCGGCACACAGGTGTTCACCGAGGGCATCGGCACCGCGCTGTTCGGCAGTGGGCCGACCCGGGGCGACATCGCCAAGGCGACCGGCTGGGTCGTCAATCTCGCGGTCGCCGAGTGGGTGATCCGCCGGTCGGCTGGACGACAGCCCTGCGGACCGCTACCGACCGGTCGACCAGCGGTCGGCAGTGCTGCCGCCCGGCGACACCGAGCGGGGAGCCCGTCGTGAGGAGCACCCCGGCCCCGGCCGTCCCGGCGGCGACGGCTTCGGCGGCATACCGGATTCGCGTCGACGGCCACCTCGACGGGCGCTGATCCGACTGGTTCGCCCAGCTGAGCGTCAGGGAGGCGGCGGACGGCACCACCACCCTGTCGGGACCGGTCGTGGACCAGGCCGAGCTGTACGGGGTGCTGGCCGGGCTGCGCGACATCGGCGCCGTCCTCCTCGAGGTCCGCGCGATGCCGGCGGCCGCCCCTGCGTCGGCGGCGACGCTGCCGGTGCTCGCACACCCGCTGCGCACCCGGCGTCTCACCCTCCGGCCCCCGACCTCCCGCGATGACGACGCGACCTGGGCCTTCCGCCGGCTCCGCGAGGTGAACGAGTGGCAGGCCGGGTGCTCGGCCGACATCGCGGCATACCGTGCCCTGTTCGCCGACCCGGTGCGTCTCGCGAGCACCGTCGTCGTCCAGCTCGGCCAGCAGCAGGCGGGAACCGTCATCGGGGACTTCATGCTGCGTCGCGAGGACGGCTGGGCCCAGCACGAGGTGGCCGCGCAGGCCCGCGGCGCCCAGGCGGAGCTCGGGTGGGTGCTGGACCCGGCATACACCGGGCACGACTTCGCCACCGAGGCACTCCGCGCGCTGCTGCGCTACAGCTTCGAGACCCTCGGTGTGCACCGGGTGGTCGCGAGCTGCTTCCTCGAGAACGAGGCCTCGTGGCGGCTCATGGAGCGGGCCGGGATGCGCCGCGAGAGCCATGCCGTGCGCGAGTCCCTCCATCGG
>NZ_JBDIAQ010000247.1:0-3138 GCF_039812505.1 Intrasporangium sp.
CTGATGGCGCTGGGGGCGGCCTGGCTGGTGGCCGTGGAGGCGCCCACGACCGGCAACGCGCTGCTCGCGCTGGCCCTTGCCGGCGCCGCGCTGGCGGGACGGCTGAGCCGGCCGAGCGCGTGTGTGCTGACGGCCGGCCCGGGTCCGACCGGGGGTGAGGCGACCACTGCGAGCCCAGCGTGCGGCGACCACCCGGGAACGGCACGCGCGACCCGTACCGCGGTGAGCGGCATACGGGAGGATGGGCGGCATGGGACCGATGCTGGCGGCCGCGGCGGCTGAGCTGGGCAGTGCGCGGCGGCGGCTCGCTGCGGTGGCCGGGGCGGTCGGGACCGCGGTCGTCGTCGGGGTGCCGACCGTGGTGGTCCCCAACCCGGTGTTCGGCCGCGAGGTCCCGGTGACCTGGTGGAGCTATCCGGTGCTCGCGGTCGTGTCGGTGCTGAGCGGGGTGCTGCTGGCCACCTACGTGCGCGAGGCCGACGGGGCCGAGCGGGGCGTGGCGGCCGACGACCGGGCCCCGCGGCGCGGGCTGGTCGCTGCGATGCTGTCGTTCTTCGCGGTCGGCTGCCCGGTCTGCAACAAGATCGTGCTGCTCGCGCTGGGCGCCGGCGGGGCGCTGACGTGGTTCGCGCCGCTGCAGCCGCTGCTCGCGCTCGGGTCGGTCGGGGGACTGGTGTGGGCGGTGCGCACCCGGCTGGCCGGTCGGCGGGCGTGTCCGGTGCCGGGCCGCGCCTCGGCCGGGCCGGCTCACGACCCCGTCGGGTAGGCCTGCCCCGCGACGAACTGCTCGTAACAGGCCCGGCTGACCCCGCCGTCGGCGATCACGCGGGCGAGGAACCGCCCGCTGTCACGCACGGTCCGGTGCTGCGTCTCGTGGTCGATCGCGACGATCCCGAAGCGGGGCCGCTCGCCCTGCGCCCACTCCCAGTTGTCGACCAGGCACCAGTGGTAGTAACGCTCGAAGGGCAGCCCGCTGCCGACGATGGCGCGCAGGTGGTCGTGCACGAACCGCGCCCGGAAGGCGTCGGCGGCGTCGGCGGTGCCGTTCTCGGTGACCCAGATCGGGCCGGGGTAACGGCGGTGCAGGTCTGCGGCGACCTGCACCACGCCGTCCGGGTAGATCTCCCAGCCGAGGTCGTTCACCGGCACCCCGGGGAAGGTGCCGTCGGCCAGGCCGCGCACCGCGCTGCGGCTGTAGTAGTTGAGGCCGAGGTAGTCGTAGTGCCGGCCGGGCGTCACGTCGGCCGGCTGGCGGCCGAGCAGCCGGGAGAAGCGGCCGCCGAGCATGGCGTCCGCCAGCAGGTCCTGGAAGAGGGCGCGGCCGAGCGCGCTCGATGTCCGGTGCAGCGGGTTGTGAGCGTTGAACGGTGCGAAGACCCTTGCGTGGTGGGCGAACCCGACCCTGGCCGCCGGTTGGAGCTGGTGGATCCGGTGGTAGGCGCGGCAGTGCGCGATCGCCATGTGCCGCAGTGTGCTTCGCACCGCGGGCCAGGAGTGCCGGGCCGGGGGCGCCTGCCCGTAGAGGTGGGCCTGGACGGCATACACGTTGGGCTCGTTGATGGTGACCCAGTCCGTGACCAGGTCGCCGAGCGCCGCCACGACGGTCTCGGTCAGGCGCAGGAACAGGTCCGGTGCGGCCGGGTTGGTGAAGGCCCCGAGGCCCTGGAACCAGGACGGGTGCGAGAAGTGGTGCAGCGTGACCAGCGGCTCGATGCCGGCCGCGCGGACCGCGGCGATCTCCTCGCGGTAGTGCGCCAAAGCCGCCCGGTCGACCTCGCCGGGTCGCGGCTCGATGCGCGACCACTCGACCGACATCCGGTAGGTCTGCAGGCCCAGGTCGGCCAGGATCGCGGTGTCCTCGCGCCAGCGCCGCCAGTGGTCGGTGGCGCGCAACGGGGACGAGCCGTCGGCGATGGTGCCGGGCAGGGTGGCCCAGTCGTACCAGTTGTTGTTGCGGTCGCCGCCCTCGATCTGCAGGGCTGCCGTGGCTACGCCGATGAGCAGGTCGTGGGTGCGGAAGAGCAGGGGGCTGGTGGCGTCGGGGCTGACGTCATCGGTGTCGGGTGGTGGGTCGGGCATGGGCCCAGTCTGGTGGGCTCGGTCGCCGCTGCCCCCCGGGCCACGCCCGCGAGGGCGTCGGACGGTTGGCCCCGGATGGGGCCCACACCGCGTCCGCCCCCTTGTCGGAGCGCTGCTATGCCGGCGGGGGACCGCCGGTCGGTCCGGCACCGCCGCCCCGGCGTGGACGCGCCGGCCTGTTCGACCGGTAGGTCTCGATGACCGCACCGACGACCACCCCGGCGCCGGCGCCGAACGCCGCGCCCAGGGCGAGGCCCGTCCCGGCATCGGCACGGACCAGCGTGGCGAGCAGGATTCCAGCCGTCGCACCCACACCGCTGCCGATACCGATGAGCGCCCCAGACGGCAACCTCGCGGACGGGGTCGACCTGCCGGGCTTGTCGACGTCGCTCATGATGACCTCCTCGGTGGCACCATGACCCAGGCGAGCCGGGTGCGGGAAGGGACCATGGGCCCGAAGCTGGGCTGGAGTTCCCAGCGGGACGACGCGGGTTCCAGCGTGGCGCTCCGGTCTGCGATGAGCGTGTGCACAGGGGTAAGTTCTGGTCGGAACCCGGACTCGAGCCGTAACCATGATCTATTGGAGAGTCAATTGTGGTCTTGTGTCATGTTGAGGACGTGACCATGTCTTTCGGCTCTGACCCCATCTGCAGAGAGGTGGAGGGCCTTCAGCAGCCTCGACCGGGCGAGAGAGCCTTGACAACCAGGGTCGGCAGCCACCGATGACCCCCTGCCCGGGGGCCGGACGTCGAAGCCCCGCCAGATGCCAAAACTCCCGGCCGGTGGCCCCGACCGGGAGTTTCGTCCATCTCTGCCGGCTGATTCGTTGACCAGCCCTAGGTGCGCGAGGGGGGATTTGAACCCCCACGCCCATAAGGACACTGCCACCTGAAGACAGCGCGTCTGCCGTTCCGCCACTCGCGCGTGACAGTGCCCAAGTCTGCTGCATCAGCCCCGGGATCGCCAAACCGGGGTCCTCGATACCAGAGAGGCGAGCGAGGTCGACAGGTCGCAGGTCATGTCGCGGTGCCGTTGGTCAGATCGCAGGTCATGTCGCGG
>NZ_JBDIAQ010000248.1:0-3134 GCF_039812505.1 Intrasporangium sp.
GTAGCACGTCCTGCTCGTCATCGACGCCGGTGAGGTCGCGCCCCGGCAGTACCGGCACACCGGCGCGTTCCAACAGCTCTCGCGCGGCGAGTTTCGAACCCACAAGGTCGATCGCCTCCGGGCTCGGGCCGGCTCGGGCATCCTACGGCTCGCCGCCGCGGGTGGAACCCGGACCGTCAGGTCCTGGGCGCGACGAGAAGTGGCTGGCTGACGACGGCGACCAGGCCGTCGGGGTCCGACACGTTCGCCTGGGCGACTCCGGTGCCGATCCCGGACAGGTGCGTCTGCGCGGCAAGGTGGATCCAGGGTCCCACCGGGGGCCGGAGGACCGTCAGGGACAGCGTCGGCGGCACGAAGAGCCAGTCCGCGATCGGCAGCTCACCGGAGATGCCGTTGGTCGAGTCGACGACGATCGCCAGCCGCGGGATAGGCGAGGTGTCCTCGCCCTCGACCAGCGGGATGCGGACCCGGGCCCAGACGCTGCCTGGCCCGGGCTCGGCATAGGAGCCCTCGACGAAACGCCACTCCACCGCTCGTCCGTACCCCCACGTCCGGCTCACTCCGGGGAAGTAGACCTGGGGTTGGGCCGGCGGCAGGGTGGGAGGCGCAGCCAGGTGCGTGCGAGCGGGCGAGCGGCCGCGTTCGGCGCGGATGCGCCAGGCCGTCGCGGTCACCGCGAGTTGACCCCCGGCCCAGAGCGAGGCTTCGACCATCTCGACGCGCCTGCCCGGCCGGACGACGCGGGCGGTGACGCGGACGCGGCCTTGCGGGATGGGGCCGAGCATGTCGCTGGTCAGGCGGGCGATCGGCATGTCGGGATCCGGTCGGGTCTGCTCGATCGCGCGTGCCAGCAGCCCGGCCGGTGGCCCGCCGTGCTGCATCTGCTCATCCCATGGGCTCGCGGTGGCCGGCGTCGACTCGAACTCGTCCGGCCCGACCTTCCGGTAGAACGCCGGGTCCGTGGTGGAGGCGGCCATCATTCGGCGTGCTGCGCCATTGTCGAGCGCACCGTGAAGTGCCGGTCCATCACCAGTGCCGTCGGCTCGGGTGCGGAACTGACCACGAGATTGTCGTCGGCCGGGGCGCCGGCATCGGCGACCAGGATGTCGCAGACCTCCCCCGCGATCGCCTCACGGTCAGGTATGGCGCTGCAGGCAAGGATGTCGAGGTGTACCAGCGGCATTGGGGATCCTCTCGAGGTTGGACTTTCTTAAAGAGAGTTATAGAGTGAGGCCCCGACGGGTCAAAGTCAAGGAAGGGTGGACAGGATGCCACTGCGGTCGGACTGGTCCGGCGAGTTCTGCCCGATTCGCCGTTCCCTGGATGTGCTGGGCGACGGCTGGGTCCTGCTCATCGTCCGCGACGTGCTGCAGGGCAAGGGGCGCTTCGACGAGCTGCGCGAGAGTCTGGGCATCTCCGAGGCCGTGCTGAGCCGGCGCCTGCACGCGATGCTCGATGCCGGTCTGCTCGTGCGCGTCGACTACCACCGGGGCGGGAGGACCAGGCAGGGCTACGCAGCGACCGAGGCAGCCGCCGAGCTGTTGCCGATCCTTCAGCAGCTGGCCGTCTGGGGGGAACGACACACGCGTATGCCGCCGGGCGGGGGCCACATGGCGATGGTCCATGACGCGTGCGGCAACGAGACGACCCAGGGCCAGACGTGCAGCGCCTGTGGGCAGGTGCTCGTCCCGGACCAGATGACCTGGGTCAAGCCGTGGAAGAACGCCCGCGACACGCTCGTCCCGGCCGGCGTGCTCGCCGACGCCTGACCAGACGGGTCACGACCTCGCCCGTATCGCCCCACACGGTCCGCAGCAGGCCGAGGATCGTCTCGCCAAGGGCGCACGCATACCCGGCTGACGCACGGCACCGGCCACACGGACCTTCGAGAAGGCGAACCCAATGACCCACCCCATCCGACCTGAACACGTCGCCCCCGCGCGGCTGCACCCTGCCTGGATCGTCGCGGCGGTCGCGTTCCTGGCCCTGATCGGGGCAGCCGGATTCCGCGCGGCGCCCGGGGCGCTCATGGTTCCGCTGCAGGACGAGTTCGGCTGGTCGACGAGCGTGATCTCCCTGGCCGTCGGTGTCAACCTGTTGCTCTACGGCCTGACCGCGCCGTTCGCGGCCGCGCTGATGGACCGGTTCGGGGTACGGCAGGTCGTCGCTACCGCGTTGAGCGTGGTAGCGATCGGCGCCGGGGGCAGCGTCTTCATGACCGCCTCGTGGCAGCTGCTGGTCTTCTGGGGCGTCCTGATCGGGCTGGGCACCGGCTCGATGGCGCTCGTGTTCGCCGCCATCATCTCGAACCGATGGTTCTACCGGCGCCGCGGGCTGGTGATGGGGGTCCTGACGGCCGGCTCGGCAACCGGGCAGCTCATCTTCCTGCCCGTGGTCGCCCATCTTGCCGACAGCGTCGGCTGGCGACCGGCCTCGCTGGTGATCGCGGCGGCCGCGCTGGCCGTGGCCCCCGTGGTGTGGCTGGTGATCCGCGACCACCCGGAAGACCGCGGGGCGCTCCCGTACGGCGCGGACGCCTCGTACACCGCGCCCGCCCGGGCCGCGGGCGGCGCCGCGCGGCGTGCCCTGGAGAGCCTGGCGTTCGCATCACGCAGCCGGTCGTTCTGGGCCCTGGCGAGCGCGTTCGCAGTCTGCGGCGCCACCACGAACGGGCTGATCGGCATCCACTTCATCCCTTCGGCGCACGACCACGGCATGCCGGCCACGACTGCAGCCGGCCTGCTCGCGGTCGTCGGCATCTTCGACATCGCCGGGACCATCGCCTCCGGCTGGCTCACCGACAAGTTCGACCCACGCAGACTGCTGGTCCTCTACTACGTCTTCCGCGGGGCCGGCCTGCTCCTGCTGCCGCAGCTGCTCGCGGCCACCGTCCACCCCAGCATGGTGCTGTTCATCGTCATCTACGGCCTCGACTGGGTCGCCACCGTGCCCCCCACCGCCGCACTGTGCCAGGAGATCTTCGGCGAGCGCGGCACCATCGTGTTCGGCTGGGTGTTCACCGCACACCAGATCGGAGCGGCCACCGCCGCCCTCGGTGCCGGGATCATCCGCGACACCTTCGGCTCCTACACCTACGCCTGGTGGGCCGGCGGAGCCCTCTGCGCGCTCGCAGC
>NZ_JBDIAQ010000249.1:0-3121 GCF_039812505.1 Intrasporangium sp.
TGCCGCTGGGCGGGAGGCCCGCCCAGCGGCATACGCGCTCTCAGGGCAGCCGGAGCAGGTGGACCGCGACGGCATACCGCAGCGTCGGGCTGCCGACGCCGGTGACCTCGTCCCACCCACGGTTGGTGGCCAGGCTCGAGTCCTGGTCGAAGGTGCGCACCGAGGCGACCGTGCCGTCGGCCTGGTTCAGCCCGTTGACGTAGTCGACCCGGATGTTCCCGGCGTCACCCTGCGGGGTCACGTCGTGCGCCGTGAACGGACCGACCAGGTAGATCAGCGGGTTCGCGAAGCCGATCCGCGAGCGGCCTTGCTGCGCAGCGGCGTTCAGGCCGGCCAGCAACGGCGAGGCCAGGCTGGTGCCGCCGAGGCGGTACTCGCCGTACTGGGTGCCCGTGCCGAAGCGGGTCGGCAGGTCGAAGTCCTGCGTCTGCCCGATCAGCATGCCGGTGTTGGGGTCGGCGTCCATCGCGATGTCGGGCACGGCCCGGCCGGAGCAGCCGGTGCGGGCGAACCGCTGGTAGGGCGGCGTGCTGGTGAACCAGGCGCTGCAGCCACCGCCGGAGCCGTACAGGTAGCCCGCGTCGGTCCACGCCGACCCGTCGGCGTTCAGGGACCACTTCTCGGTGCCCCAGCCGGTCTCGAAGGCTCGCCGGCCGTTGCGGGCCACCGCGAGGGAGGTCCCGCCGACCGCGGTCACCCACGGGTCGGACACGGGGAACTCGGTCTGCTTGACGCCCCAGGCGGCCAGGTCGTCGCCGGTGTCACCGGCGGAGTAGTAGAAGCCGATGCCCTGCACCGCCGCCTGCTTGAAGATCGACTCGTAGGCCGCCACGAGGGTGTCGTCGATCGACGGGGTGACGGTGCCATCGGGCAGCGTCACGTAGGTCGGCTCACCCCACGAGTTGCTCACGATCGAGGCCTGGTCGTCCGAGACGGCGCGCGCCATCGCGGCCAGCAGGTCGTCGTCGTAGCAGCTCGCCGCGCCGTAGTAGACGATGTTCGCGTCGGGGGCCATGCCGTGCTCCGCCTGGACGTCGAGGTTCTGCTCGGCGTACCAGTCGTTGCCGCCGCACTCGTCGACCTTCGCCGGGTCGTAGTTCGTGTCGCTGCGGGTCTTGAACTGGCCGGGCCGGAACGGCTTGTCACCGTGCCGGCTGGCGTAGGTGTTGGAGTCCTGCAGCAGCCAGGGCGACTCGAACGCGTCCGTGATCGCGATCGTCTGCCCCCGGCCGGTCAGGCGGGTGCCGGTCAGGCCGTAGGCGGACCGGAGCTGGCTCGGCACGTAGCCACACACGGCATACGGCAGGTGGTCGCCGGCGAAGGCCGGCAGGTCGTTCGCGCGCTTCTGGCCGTAGTACGCCGAGCACGGCTGCGCGTTGACGAAGCCGGGCGGCGGGCCGAGGTCGGAGCTGCGGGCCGGGCCCCGGGCCCTCGCGGCGGACGTGCCGCGGTCCGTGCTGGGGGTGGCCCGGTGCCCCAGGGTGTCGATCCCGGTGACGGCCAGGACACTGCCGGCCAGCGCGCTCGGGACGGTGACCGGCTGGGTCGCGCCGGTGACCGCCTGACCGTCGACGTGGTACTGCTGGATCCCGGCGGTGAAGGCGGTGTCGATGGCGGCCGCGGTGCCGGAGACCGCGACGTAGTGGTGCGATGCGTCGGACCCGTCGACCCGCAGCCCGGCGCCGCGCAGCCACGCGGTGACGCTCGCGACCTGCGCCCGGGTGGGCGCGAACCGCGAGTCGTACCCGGCCGCGCTCAGGTAGTGGGCGTATGCCGCCGAGTGCGGGTCGGACACGGCCGTGGCCAGTGCGGTGAGCCCGTCCGCGTCACGCGGGGTGAGCCAGACCTTGACGTTGACGCGGTCACCGGCGGCGAGCCGGGCGCCGTGGACGTGCCGGGTCCACTGGGAGGCGGCGGTGACCTGGTGGCGGTGCTGGGAGCGGCCCGCTGCCTGGGCCGTTCCGGTGGTAGCGATGCCGGCGATCGTCAGGCCGGTCAGCGCGGCCGTCGCCGCAGCGACGGACCGAAGGAGTTTGTGTCGTGCCATAACCGTTCCTCTTCGTGAAAGGGTGGGTCGGTTCCGGCGACGCACTAGTCAACGTACGACCGGGGCAGGACCCCCGACAAGGGCCCGGCCTGCCCCGAAGGCTGCCCCGCCCCCCCGGCCCCCCACGCCCCCCCGCCCCCCACGCCCCCCCACGCGCGCCCCCCCCACGCGCGCCCCCCCACGCGAGTCGATGTAATAGCGCGGCCTATGGACCGCGCGAATACATCGACTCCGAGGGCGGACTGGACTCGGCACGACTCCGCACAGCCGGTGGGCCGCGGGCCGACGACCCCCGCCCTCTACCGAGGGGACCCGTCTGGTGCGTAGGGTGCGGCCATGCCCGAGATGTCCGTCCTGCTCGGCACCGCCTTCGCCGGACTGGTCGCCGGAGCGGTGCTGCAGTCGCAGCTGGTGCACCTGCGCCACCGGCTCGAGGACGAGCGTCGCCTGCCGAAGCCGTCGGCGGGCTGGGTCATCCCGGCCACCGTCGTGCTCACGGTCCTGCTCTGGGTGGTCCTGGCCCCCGGACGTCCGCCGCTCGTGCCCGCCACGTACGTGGTCGCCGGGTGGGTGATGGTCGCGCTGGCCTTCATCGACCTGGACGTGCACCGCCTGCCCGACCGGATCCAGCTGCCGAGCTACCCGATCCTGGCCGTCCTGCTCGCGCTGTGCAGCTACGTCACCGGGGACTGGGGGGCGCTGCTGCGGGCCGGGGTCTGCGGTGCGGGCCTGTGGCTGTTCTACTTCCTGCTGATCTTCGTGCTGCCGCCGGGCTCGATCGGCTTCGGCGACGTCAAGCTGGCCGGCCTGCTCGGCATGCTGCTCGGGTGGCTCACCTGGGCCCACCCGGTGATCGCCACGCTCGCGACGTTCCTGGTCGGCGGGCTGGTCGCCGTGGTGCTGCTGGTGACGCGACGCAAGGGCCGCAAGGACGAGTTCGCCTACGGCCCGAGCATGCTGCTGGGCGCGGTCGTCGCGATCGCCGCGCCGATCTTTGTGCGCGTGTTGCAGTAGCACGGTCTGCGTATCCTCACGCCTTGTGGCCGGCCGGGCCCTCGCCGCCAGCCCTGTCCT
>NZ_JBDIAQ010000250.1:0-3092 GCF_039812505.1 Intrasporangium sp.
CGCACGTGGGCGCGTCAGATGTCGTAGATGCCACCCTGCGCGACCGCGTGCTCGGCCACCGAGCGGGCGGGGTCGGGCCACGGCGGGATGGCCCCGCCGAGCTCGTCCGCAAGGGCGGCCACGACCACGTCCGTGACCAGCCGGGACCACAGCGGCGCCCGCACCAGCATGGCGTGGTCGGAGCGAGCGACCCGCACCAGCGCGGCGGTCCGCCCCTGTGTCCCGAGCCGCTCCACGGTCTCGCGCGAGGCCCAGAGCGGACAGATCGTGTCGCGGTCGCCGTGGATCAGCACCGTCGTCAGGTCCGGGTTGGTGGGCAGTGGGTCACCGGCCTCGATCCACGGGGAGATGCCCACGAGCAGGCGGACGTCCGGCTCGTCGGCGACGTAGAGCGCGGCCCGACCCCCCATCGAGTGGCCGACCAGGGCGATCGGCCGACCCGGGTAGCGCGCTCGCACCTGGCGCAGGGCCCACCGCGCGTCGAGGACGGGAGACTGCTCGTCGCCGTTCCAGCCCCGCCACCGGAACCGGAGCCGGGCCACGGCGAGCGGCTCGGGGGTCCCGGCCGCGGCGACGGCCCGCGCGATCGGGTAGAGCCGTGCCACGTTGTGCGACCAGGGCCGGTTGGCCTGGCGTCCCTCGATGGACCCGCCGTGCAGGACCAGCGCGACGGCGCCCGCCGAGACGGGAGCGGTGTCCCATGCGATGGAGGTGAGCGGCATACGGGGTCGTCAGACGGGGGTGCGGTGGAAGTTCTGGAACGAGCGGCTCGCGGTGGGCCCGCGCTGGCCCTGGTAGTGCGAGCCGGACGCGCCCGAGCCGTAGGGGTGCTCGGCGGGGGAGCTGAGCCGGAAGAAGCAGAGCTGGCCGATCTTCATGCCCGGGTAGAGCTTGATCGGCAGGGTGGCGACGTTGGACAGCTCGAGGGTGACGTGACCGGAGAAGCCGGGGTCGACGAACCCGGCCGTCGCGTGGGTGAGCAGCCCGAGCCGGCCGAGCGAGCTCTTGCCCTCCACGCGGGCGGCGAGATCGTCGGGCAGGGTCACCGTCTCGAAGGACGAGGCGAGGACGAACTCGTGGGGGTGCAGGACGAAGGCGTCGTCCTCTCCGGTCACCTCGACGAGACGGGTCAGGTCGGGCTGCTCCGCGGCCGGGTCGATATACGGGTACTTGTGGTTGTCGAAGAGCCGGAAGAACTTGTCCAGCCGCACGTCGACGCTCGAGGGCTGGACCATCGCCGGGTCCCAGGGGTCGAGCACGACCCGTCCCGAGTCGACCTCCGCGCGGATGTCCTGGTCTGAGAGCAGCACAGCCCGAGACTAGTGGAGCGCCGGGTCGTGATCCGGGCGCGTGTCGGTGTTCTCGCCTACGGTGACGACATGGCGGACGAGGTGGTCAGGGATGACGAGCTGCACGGCTTCATGCGGCAGTTCCGCGGGTTCATCGACGTGACGATGCAGCGGTTCGGTGAGGACGAGGGTGAGGGCGAGGGGCTGCGCGCGGTGCTGTCGGAGCACGTGGGCGCCGACGCGCATCGGCTGCCGGTCGTCTCCGAGAGCGTGCCGGTCCATCGGGTGGTCGACGCCGATCTCGCGCTGGCGTCGCTGGCCGAGGCCGACCCCGGGGCCCGGCTCATCGGGATCGCCGGTGACGTCCGGCACCACCTGACGCTGGCCGACCTGCTCCAGGCAGGTGGGTCATGGGGTGGCCGGGTCCGCGTCGGCCCGGTCGACTACGTGCAGCTGCCGACCGGCCCGCGCCCGGAGGACCGGCGCCAGGTCGTGTCGTCGGGGGTGCACCTGTTCCGCTTCGACGACGCCCCGGTCGTCGTGCGGGTGCAGGGCGTCGCGTCGCAGTACGGCCGGGAGGAGGCGCTCGTCGAGGTCGTCGCGGCCGAGCGGCCGGTCGCCGAGGCACTCATCGACCGGGTTCGCGCGCTCATGGACGAGCGGAGCGTGCTGCGTGGGCAGATCATCACCTTCGGGTTCGATCCCTACGGACGCGGGATGGCCGGCATCACGTTCGTCGAGCGGCCGGCCCTGCCGGCCGAGGACGTCGTGCTGCCGGCCGGCGCGCTGGAGCGGATCCGTGCCCACGTCGTCGGGATCGGCGAGCAGCGCGAGCACCTGCGCGCCCACGGGCAGCACCTCAAGCGCGGCATCCTGCTCTACGGGGCGCCCGGCACGGGCAAGACGCACACGGTGCGCCACCTGCTCAGCTCGACGCCGGGCACCACCGCTGTGCTGCTGAGCGGCGGGTCCCTCGGGCACATCCACGCGGCGGCCAGGGTGGCCCGCGCCCACCAGCCGGCGATCGTGGTCCTCGAGGACTGCGACCTGATCGCCGAGGACCGGTCGTTCGCGATGGGCCCGCAGCCGCTGCTGTTCGAGGTGCTCGACACCCTGGACGGCCTCGACGCCGACGCCGACGTCGCCTTCCTGCTGACCACCAACCGGGTCGCCGACCTCGAGGTCGCGCTGGCCCAGCGGCCGGGGCGCGTCGACCTGGCCGTCGAGATCCCGCTGCCCGACGAGGCCGGCCGGCTCGCGCTGCTGCAGCTGTATGCCGCTCGGCTGTTCTCCGACGCGGCGCTCGCCGCCGCTGCGGCGCGGTCCGAGGGGACGACGGCCTCGTTCGTCAAGGAGCTCGTGCGCCGGGCCGTGCTGCATGCGGCCCTGGCCGGCCGGGACCCGGCCGACGAGCACCTGGCGTCGGCGCTCGACGAGCTGCTGTCCGACTCGGAGGTGCTGACCCGCAGCCTGCTCGGGGTGGCGAGTAGCGGCGCGGACGGACCGGCCGAGGGTGGGCCGGGGACCGAGGGCGGGTCCTGGCCAGAGGGCGGGTCGGCATCACCCGGTCCTGTCCCGGTGCCTCGTCCCGGCCGGATGCCGGGTGGCTACCGGGGCGGTCGTGGTTTCGGGTGGTTCGACTACGGGCCCCGAGCGCGAGGCTGAGCACCCGGGTGGGCCGGCGCGGGCGGCATACACCTGGCCGGGTGGGGGTCCTGTGCGTGGTTCGGGTGGCTATGACGACCACAACCGCGCACACCGGGCCGACCGGGGGGGTCGGCTGCCGAGGCTGTGCGCGGTTCG
>NZ_JBDIAQ010000251.1:0-3031 GCF_039812505.1 Intrasporangium sp.
CGGGACCGGCCCGGTCGAGGGTGCCGACGACGAGGCCGGGTTCACCGCCCGCCCGGCGGCGCTGCGGGTCGGGCTCGACCGGCTGCAGCCGGGCTCGCCGTTCCTGCAGGAGTGCTTCGGCCCGACGGCCCTGGTGGCCGAGTACGACTCGCTCGATGGTGGCCTGAGCGCGCTGGCCCGGCTGCAGCCCTCCCTGGCCGGGTCGGTCATCACCGCCGGACCGCACGACCCCGACGCGGGCACCGCCGTCGCAGCGCTCGCGCGCCAGGTGGGCCGGGTCGTCGTCGACGGCTGGCCGACCGGCGTCGCCACCAGCTGGGGCATGCACCACGGCGGCCCGTGGCCCGCCACGTCGCGGCCCGACGCGTCGAGCGTGGGCGCGGCCGCGCTGGTCCGCTTCACCCGCCCGGTGTGCTTCCAGGATGTGCCCCAGGCCGCGCTACCGTCTTTCCTGTGCGACGACAACCCGTGGGGCCTGCCGATGGCACGGACGGCGACATGGTGAGCCGGCCGACCACGCTCGCCGAGCCGACCGGCCGCCGGGCCGGTGAGGCGGCCGAAGCCGGTGAGCCGGCCGAGGCCGGCGCTCGGGCGGAGCAGCCGCTGGCCGGCATCGTCGTGGCCGACTTCAGCCGGGTGCTCGCCGGTCCGCTGGCGACCATGACCCTGGCCGACCTCGGCGCCCGCGTCATCAAGGTCGAGCGACCGGGGTCGGGCGACGACACCCGGTCCTGGGGGCCGCCGTTCACCGAGCATGGCTCGACCTACTTCGCCAGCGTCAACCGGTCCAAGGAGTCGGTCGCGCTCGACCTGCGCGATCCCGACGGGCTGGCCACCGCCCGCCGCCTCGCCGAGCGGGCCGACGTCGTCATCGAGAACTTCAAGCCGGGCACCATGGCCCGGCTGGGCCTGGCCTACGAGGACCTCGTCGCAGCCAACCCGGGGCTCGTGTACTGCTCGATCAGCGGGTTCGGTTCGACCGGCGGCGCCGGGCTGCTCGGCTACGACTTCATCGTGCAGGCCGTCGGCGGGCTGATGAGCATCACCGGAGCTCAGGGCGGTGAGCCGACCAAGGTCGGCGTCGCCCTCGTCGACGTCCTGACCGGCAAGGACGCCGTCATCGGCATCCTCGCCGCGCTGACCGCGCGGGCCCGGACCGGCCGGGGTGACCGCATCGAGGTGACGCTGCTGACCAGCCTGCTCGGCGGTCTGGCCAACCAGGCCCAGGCCCAGCTGTCCGTGGGGGTCGACCCGGTCCCGCTCGGCAACCGGCACCCGTCGATCGCGCCGTACGAGACGCTGCACTGCGCCGACGGCCTGCTCGCCGTCGCCTGTGGCAACGACGAGCAGTTCGGCCGGCTCAGCACGGCCCTGGGCCTGTCCTGGCTCGCCGCGGACGCCCGGTTCGCCACGAACGCGGCGCGGGTGGCACACCGCGACGAGCTGGCCGGTTGGCTCGAGAGCGTCCTGACGACCGCACCGGCCGCCTACTGGGCCGAGACCCTCACCGCGGTGCAGGTCCCGGCCGGCCAGGTCGGCACGATCGGCAGCGGCATCGCGCTGGCCGAGGCGCTGGGCCTGGCCCCGACGGTCGACATAGGTCCCACGCACGCCCCCCAGGTGCGCCACCCGGTCAGCTGGGCGGCATACCGGACCGCTCGCGCCACCCCGCCGCCCGAGCTCGGCGAGCACACTGACGAGGTGCTCGCCTGGCTCGACCAGCCCCGACCCGCAGCGACCGACCCGGCCCGACGGCGCCCCCCGAAGCGCCGCAACGGCAGGCCGGCGACCACTCCCCGCACCGACGAGAGGTGACCCACATGTCCACCACCGCGCCCAAGGGCAGCCCCCACCCGGGCGACCTGCTCGGCATCGACGACGTCCTGAGCGACGAGGAGAAGGCGATCCGCGCCACCGTCCGCCAGGTCTGCGAGCGGGTCGTCGACCCGTATATCGCCGACTGGTTCGAGCGGGGCGAGCTGCCGGCTGCCCGCGAGCTGGCCAAGGAGTTCGGCCAGGTCGGCCTGCTCGGCATGCACCTGACCGGCTACGGCTGCGCCGGGATGAGCGCCGTCGACTACGGGCTGGCCTGCCTCGAGCTGGAGGCGTCCGACTCCGGAATCCGCTCGCTGGTATCGGTGCAGGGCTCGCTGGCGATGTTCGCGATCTGGCGCTGGGGCACCGAGGAGCAGAAGCAGCAGTGGCTGCCGCGGCTCGCGGCCGGCGAGGCGATCGGCTGCTTCGGCCTGACCGAGCCGGACCACGGCTCCGACCCGGGCTCGATGCGCACCCGGGCGCGCAAGGACGGCACCGACTGGGTGCTGAACGGCGCCAAGATGTGGATCACCAACGGGTCGATCGCCGACGTCGCGGTGGTCTGGGCCAACGCCGGCGAGGAGCACGGCGGCATCCGCGGCTTCGTCGTGCCGACCGACACCCCCGGCTTCTCGGCACCGGAGATCAAGCACAAGATGTCGTTGCGGGCCTCGGTCACCAGCGAGCTGGTGCTGGACGGCGTGCGGCTGCCCGCCGACGCGGTCTTCCCCGAGGTCCGCGGGCTCAAGGGCCCGCTGTCGTGCCTGAACGAGGCGCGGTACGGCATCGTCTGGGGTGCTCTCGGCGCGGCCCGCAGCTGCCTCGAGTCCGCCCGCACCTACAGCATCGAGCGTCAGCAGTTCGGCCGGCCGATCGCCTCGTTCCAGCTGACCCAGGCCAAGCTGGCGAACATGGCGGTCGAGCTGGCCAACGGCCAGCTGCTGGCCCTGCACCTCGGCCGCCGCAAGGACGCCGGGACGCTGCGGCACGAGCAGGTCAGCGTCGGCAAGTACAACAACATCACCAAGTCGATCGAGATCTGCCGGACCGCGCGGACCATCCTCGGCGCCAACGGGATCAGCCTGGAGTACCCGGTCATGCGGCACGCCAACAACCTCGAGTCGGTGCTGACCTACGAGGGCACCGCGGAGATGCACACCCTGGTGGTCGGCCAGGTGCTGACGGGCATCGCTGCCTTCCGTTGAGGTGATGCGTC
>NZ_JBDIAQ010000252.1:0-2925 GCF_039812505.1 Intrasporangium sp.
GCCCCGCTTGCGTCTTGGACGAATGCGCGACGCCTCAGTCCGCCGGGACACCCGGCGGCGGGCCCGCGGCGAGGGCGTCCACGCCCCGCCAACGGCTGGGGGCAACGCCGGCGAACTGCCTCCAGTCGCGGTCCATGTGCGCGTGGTCGGACCAGCCGCACGCCACGGCAACCTCGGTCAGAGGCTGCCTCCCGGCCGCGACGAGACCCACCGACCGCTCGAAGCGGGCCACCCGTGCCGCGCCCTTCGGTGAGAGGCCGAACTCGGCCCCGAACTGCTCCTGCAGTCGCCGGGTCGACCAGCCGACGTGCCGCGCCACCGTCCGGATCGGGGCCCGACCCCCGCCGGCTCGGATCACCCGCCAGGCCTCTCGCACCTCGGGCCTGGCTTCGGAAGCCCGGTCGTGCTGCCGTGCCAGCTCGCCAAGGAGCGCCTCGACGCGCTCGAACCGCGCGGCCCACGACCCGGTCGCGTGCAGCTGCTCGCACAGCCAGGCGACCCGCGGGCCCAGGAGGTCACCCAGCTCGTAGGACCCCTCGGCGAGCTCCGCAGCCGGGCACCCGAACAGCTCGCGCACGGCGCCCGGACGCAGCGCGAGCTGGACCCCGTGCTGGTTGCCGTCGTGGTGGATGTGCGCCGGGTGGGTGGCCAGGCCGGCCAGGACCGCGTCGTAGGCCAGCGGCGCAGCGCGGCCGTCGGCCACGGTGAGCGGCGCGTCGAGCGGCAGGACGAGCGTCACGGTCCCCGACGGCATCCCGATGTGGACCCCAGCGGGGTAGCCGACGATCCGGTAGCCGACGGCGCGCTGCACCCAGCGAGCCACCCGTGCGGAGGGCACGTGCTCGTGGTGCTCGGCGGTCGGGGCCGGCGACAGGACCACACGACGACCGTACGCGACGCGCCCGACCAAGCCCAGCGGCATACGGCCGGCGTGTGCCTACTTCTTCGGTTTCGTGTCCTCGCTGGAGAGGGCGGCGATGAAGGCCTCCTGCGGCACCTCGACCCGCCCGACCATCTTCATCCGCTTCTTGCCCTCCTTCTGCTTCTCCAGCAGCTTGCGCTTGCGGCTGATGTCGCCGCCGTAGCACTTGGCCAGCACGTCCTTGCGGATCGCGCGGATGTTCTCGCGGGCGATGATCCGCGAGCCGATGGCCGCCTGGATGGGCACCTCGAACTGCTGGCGCGGGATGAGGTTCTTCAGCTTGCCGGCCATCATGACGCCGTACGAGTACGCCTTGTCCCGGTGCACGACCGCCGAGAACGCGTCGACCTGCTCGCCCTGCAGGAGGATGTCGACCTTGACCAGGTCGGCGACCTGCTCGCCGTCGGGCTCGTAGTCGAGCGAGGCGTAGCCGCGGGTGCGCGACTTCAGCTGGTCGAAGAAGTCGAAGACGATCTCGGCGAGCGGCAGCGTGTAGCGCATCTCGACGCGGTCCTCGGACAGGTAGTCCATGCCACGCAGCGCGCCGCGCCTCGACTGGCAGAGCTCCATGATCGCCCCGATGAACTCGCTGGGCGCGAGGATCGTCGCGCGCACGACGGGCTCGCTGACCTCGGCGATCTTGCCGGCCGGGAACTCGCTCGGGTTGGTCACGTGGACGTGCCGGCCGTCCTCCATGGTCACGTCGTAGACGACGTTGGGCTGGGTCGAGATCAGGTCCAGGCCCGCCTCCCGCTCCAGCCGCTCCCGGACGATCTCGAGGTGCAGCAGCCCGAGGAAGCCGCACCGGAAGCCGAAGCCGAGCGCGGCCGAGGTCTCCGGCTCGTAGACGAGCGCGGCGTCGTTCAGCTTGAGCTTGTCGAGGGCGTCGCGCAGGTCGGGGTAGTCGGACCCGTCCATCGGGTAGAGCCCGGAGAAGACCATCGGCCTGGGGTCGCGGTAGCCGCCGAGCGCGTGCCCCGCCGGCCGGCTCGCGTTGGTCACCGTGTCGCCGACGCGCGACTGGCGCACGTCCTTGACCCCGGTGATCAGGTAGCCCACCTCGCCCACGCCGAGGCCCTGCGACGGCACCGGCTCGGGGCTGATGACCCCGATCTCGAGCAGCTCGTGGGTCGCCCGGGTCGACATCATCAGGATGCGTTCGCGCGGGTTCAGGTTGCCGTCGACCACCCGCACGTAGGTGACCACGCCGCGGTAGGTGTCGTAGACCGAGTCGAAGATCATCGCCCGCGCCGGCGCCTCGGGATCGCCGGTCGGGGCCGGGAGCTTGTCGACGATCGTGTCGAGCAGCGCGGGGACGCCCTCGCCGGTCTTGCCGGAGACCCGCAGGCAGTCCTGCGGCTCGACCCCGATGAGCCGGGCGAGCTCGTCGGCGTACTTGTCCGGCTGCGCGGCCGGCAGGTCGATCTTGTTCAGGACGGGGATGATCGTCAGGTCGTTCTCCATCGCGAGGTAGAGGTTCGCGAGGGTCTGCGCCTCGATCCCCTGGGCCGCGTCGACGAGCAGGACGGCGCCCTCGCACGCCGCGAGGGAGCGGGACACCTCGTAGGTGAAGTCGACGTGCCCCGGGGTGTCGATCATGTTCAGGGCGTACGTGGTGGACGTGGTGCCCTCGTCGAGGGCCCACGGCATCCGGACCGCCTGGCTCTTGATCGTGATGCCCCGCTCGCGCTCGATGTCCATCCGGTCGAGGTACTGCGCCCGCATCGCGCGGGCGTCGACGACCCCGGTCAGCTGGAGCATCCGGTCGGCGAGCGTCGACTTGCCGTGGTCGATGTGCGCGATGATGCAGAAGTTGCGGATCAGGTCCGGCGGCGTGGCGTTGGGCGCAAGCGCGGAACGGGCCATGGGCGACACGGTGGGACAGACCTCGCAGACGGCGGTGGGTGGGCTCTCGCCGGGAGCCGCAGCCCCCGACGGGCCAGTCTCCCACGCTTCGCGGGTATGCCGCTCACCCCCCTCCGCCCCGAACGCCCGATCGCGGC
>NZ_JBDIAQ010000253.1:0-2910 GCF_039812505.1 Intrasporangium sp.
CGTCGCACTCGAGACCTACGACATGCCGGGGGTCGAGTGGGACGACGGCGTCGCCGACATGGGTGCCATCGGCAAGGCCGCATGGTTCAAGGACAGCGAGGGAAACATTCTGTGCATCGACTCGGGCTTCCCGGAGGGCTGAGCAGCGGGCCAAGCGATCCGGCGGGAGCCTTCACAATGCTCGTCTGCGAGTGCCTCGGCGGTGTCGTCGTCGAGGCGGTCATGCCTCTCGAGGAAGGGCACCTCGATGGCTCCACCGGTGTACCCCATGTGGACCTTGCCGCGGGGTCTGGTGTCCGTGCCGGACTCGTCTCCCCAAGCAGTCCAGCCGGGCACTGGCGCGAGCTGTTCGACGGGCTCGACGCGGTGCTCGCGCCGACGCTCTGCGCCACCGCGGTCCGGGCCGACGACCCGGTCGTGCGGTGGCCGGACGGTACCGAGGAGCCGGCCATCGACGTCTACGTCAAGGCCTCCGCGCCGGGCAACCTGACCGGCCTGCCGGCGCTGTCGGTGCCGTGTGGGTTCGACTCGCAGGGCCTGCCGATCGGGCTGCAGGTCTACGGCCGGCCGTTCGACGAGGCGACGGTGCTACGGGTCGGCGCCGCGTTCGAGGCGGCCACCGACTTCGCGAACCGGATGCCGACCGGGCTGGGGTGAGGACGGGCCGGGCTCAGCGGCATACGGTCGGGCCCTGTGGCGTACGGTCAGGCTCCCGGCGGCCTCGAGACGGTCGCGTTTGAGCGTGAGGTCGATGCGGCGGGTGCTCGGTGAGAGCACCTCGATCGCGAGCAGCGGCGGCCCGGGCAGCTCGCGAGGGGTGAAGTCCGCGGTCCTGGCCACGATCAGGTCGGGCTGCAGCTCGGTGTCGTCGGCGAGGGCGACGGCGAACGGCGCGAGGACGACCTCGAGGCCCGGGGGTGTCGCGGCCGACAGCAGCAGGTGCAGCCGTCCGACGACGCGTTGGTGCCCCAGCGCGGGCGCCGGCGTCACGATGAGCACCCCGTCGATGAGCTCATGGCGGTGCCCGTCGTCGGGCAGCGCCGCGAGGTCCGCGCGGACCAGCGGACGCGAGCGCGGCAGCGCTGTCATGGTCATCATCGCGCCTCCTCGGGGACATGGGTGCCACCCTGCCCGAGCGCGGCTCGTCCGAGTGCCGGTCGTCCACAGGCAGCCGGTGGCGTCCAGTGGACTCGATCGAACCGACGTATCTGTCCAGATCGTGTATTTGCTGTCGTCCGGTTGCGTCTGCAGATTACCGAAGTCGGGTGCTTTCAGAGCAACTGGAACACATCGGACACAACGTGGATCTGATCCACCCGCGTGGCATTGGGGGCCGCGATGCAGTATGACGAGCTGGAGGTGGTGCTCGAACCCAGTGGGGACGGCTACACCGCGCGGGTCGCCGACTCGCCCACCGGGAAGGCTCCTGCGATGCCCTTCTCCCCACCGGCGGACGCCGCCGACCTGCTGGCGCTACGGCTGGCGATGCGGGGGCCGGACCGGCGCGCCGAGCCGACCCCGCCGGCCTCGTTCACGCCCAAGGCCTTCGGCACCGCACTGTTCAGGGCGCTGTTCAACGACAAGGCGCTCAACATCCTGCGCACCAGCCAGTTCGTCGCCGCCCGGCACCAGCGCGGCCTCCGGTTGCGGATCAGATTCGCCGACGTCACGGAGCTGGCCAACCTGCCCTGGGAGCTGCTCTACGACCCGGACAAGCACCGGTACCCGTGCCAGTACCGGAGCTCGCCGACGATTCGGGTGCTCGACCTGCCCGACCCTGCACGGCCGGTCAAGGTCGCCGGACCGTTGCGCATGCTCGTCGTCATCTGCGGTCCGGACGACCTGCCCGACCTCGACGTCGAGGCGGAGTGGCGCCTGCTCGAGCACGAGCTGGAGCCGTTGGTCAGGGCCGGGCGTATCGAGCTGGTCCGGCTGCCGGTCCCGACACTCGAGGCGCTGCACGCCCGGGTGCTCGCACAGGAGTTCCACGTCTTCCACTTCATCGGGCACGGCGGCATCGACGCGAACGGCGAGGGCTTCCTGGCCTTCGCCCACCGGAACGGACGCGCCCGGAGGGTCCTCGGGAGCCACCTGGGCGTGATGCTGTCCAACTCGCCGATCCGGCTGGCGGTCCTCAACTCGTGCCAGGGCGGCACGGTCGCCACGGTGGACCCCTATGGCTGCACGGCTGTCGCGTTGTTGGAGCAGGGCATCCCCGCTGTCGTCGCAATGCAGTTCCCGATCTCGGACCTTGCCGCGCAGACGTTCAGCCGGACGCTCTACGACTCGGTGGCGGCCGGCCGATCCGTCGACCTGGGCGTCACGATCGGCCGGCAGGCGGTGCTGGCCGCGAGCGAGTCCGAGTGGGCCACGCCAGTGCTCTACCTGCGGGACGGCGACGGCGCGCTCTTCGAGCTCGAGGACGGCCGGGCCGAGACGATCCTCGATGAACCGCCGGCTCCTCTGCCGTCGCTGCGGACCCCCGCGCCGCATGCGGGGCCGCAGCCGGCGACCCAGTCACCGTCATCACCTGTGCCGCACCCGCCGGCCCTGCGGATACCGGAGCCAACTCCCGGACGGATCGGCCCTCCGCCCGTCGTGGCGCCACTGGCGCCCACCGGCCTGCACGGCTCGACGCGGGGGCACACCGTTCGGCTGGGCTGGGACCGGAACGGACCCGACGGTCCCGTGGTGCGCGAGTGGGAGGTGTACCGCAACGACGAGGTTGTCAGGCACGTCGCACAGCCGATGGTGAGCGACCGGCCGCCAGGGCCGGGCAGGTACCGCTACCACGTCGTCGCCTTGGGCGAGGACGGCCTGCGTTCGCCTCCGTCGGCCCTGTGGGAGACGGTGCTGCCCCACCGCTTCCGGCTCGGCCTGGTCCTGTTCCTGCTCGTGACGGCGCTCGGG
>NZ_JBDIAQ010000254.1:0-2877 GCF_039812505.1 Intrasporangium sp.
CCGCCGTTCCGTGGAGACCCGCGCCCGCCGGATAGGTTGACGCCATGCGCGTGCTCACCGACGCCGACGTCGCCGCCCTGGCCCCAGACCCCATCGCGACGGTCGACCTGGTCGCCGACGCGCTGCGGGCGCGGGCCCGCGGCGAGGGGGACGTCCCGCCGAAGCACACGGTGCACGCCGGACCGCGGGACTCGTTCGCCAACGGGATGTCGGCCACCTGGCCCGAGCGCGGGCTGGTCGGGAACAAGTGGATCACGCTGTTCCCCACCAACGCCGCCCGCGGGCTGCCCACCGCGTCCGGTGTGCTCGTGCTCAACGACGGGCAGACCGGCGTCCCGACGCACCTGATCTCCGCCGCAGAGGTCACGGCGCGACGCACGGCGGCGGTGACCGGCGCGTGCCTGCGTTCGTTGGCCTCCGCGACGGGCCATGCCGCTTACACGGGCGCTGGGGCCCAGGCCCGTTCCCACCTGCAGGTACTCGAGGCGCTCGGCCGGCTCGAGGTCGTCGTCTACGCCCGCCGCGGCGAGGCACGCGAGCAGCTCGCGGACTGGGCGGCCGCGCACGTGCCCTCGGTCGACCTGCACGTCGTGGCGACCCCCGGGGAGGCGGTCCGCGGGGCCGGGGTCGTCATCACCGGCCTGTCCATCGGGATCGACGGGGCCCACCTGGACCCGAGCGACGTCGGGGCGCAGACGTTGCTGCTGCCCATCGACTACGCGAGCTCGGTCGGCCCGGACCTCGCCGCGACGGCGCTGCTGGCCTCCGACGACCTCGACCAGTTCGAGGCCTCCCGGCTCGCCGGCAAGCTGGGGCCGGGCTACCCGGCGGCGACGGCCTGGGACGGTGACCTGCTGGACGGCGACCGCCCGCCGGGGCGGATCGTCTGCCAGAACCTGGGTATGGCGCTCGCCGACCTCGTCGTCGGTGCTGCCGTGGCCCGCGCGGGCGACGCCGCCGACGCCGGTCGGGTCATCGACCTGCGCCGATAGCTGCCCCGCGCCCCGCCCCTGACCGGCTCGGGCCACTCCGTACCGACGGACGACCGTTTCTCTCGGCCCAGCCGCGACACGCCGCGCCGGCCGCGCTTTCGGGGCCAGTCGTGGACCAACGGTCGTTCACCGGTACGGCGTCCTCGGCCGGGTCGTCGACCTGCGCCGGTAGCTGCCCCGCGCCCCGCCCCTGACCGGCTCGGGCCACTCCGTACCGACGGACGACCGTTTCTCTCGGCCCAGCCGCGACACGCCGCGCCGGCCGCGCTTTCGGGGCCAGTCGTGGACCAACGGTCGTCGGCCGGTACGCGACCTCCGGCGGACAAACGGTCGTCGGCCGGTACGCGACCTCCGGTGGACCACGACAAGCCGGACAGCGGCGCGCCACGCGACGCCCGCCGGGCAGGCCTATGGTCGAAGGGTGGTGCAACCCAACTGGATCGACCTCACCGGCGTCGTCAACATGAGGGACGTCGGCGGCATGGTGACGGAGGCGGGCGACGTCGTGCAGGAGCACCGGCTGCTCCGCTCGGACAACCTGCAGGACCTGCCCCCGCGCTCGGTCCGGGTCCTGCTCGAGCAGTACCACCTGACCGACGTGGTCGACCTGCGCACCTTCGTCGAGGTCGCCAAGGAGGGCGACGGACCGCTGGTGCGCGTCCCCCGGGTCCACCTGCACCACTTCACCCTCTACCGCGAGGGCAGCGACGAGTCCGGGATCCCGGCGGCGGAGAAGGCCCTCCCGTGGGAGACGGACAAGAGGCGGGCCCGTGCCGATGCCCGCAACGGGCACCACCACCCGAGCCACGACGAGTTCTGGTCCCAGCACTACCTGCGCTACCTCACCACCCGGCCCGACTCCGTGCTGGCCGCCCTGCATGCCGTCAGCACGAGCGAGGGAGCCGCGATCGTGCACTGCGCCGCCGGCAAGGACCGCACCGGAACCATCGTCGGCCTCGCCCTCAAGCTGGTCGGCGTGGGAGACGAACAGGTCGTCGCCGACTACGCCGCCTCGGCCGAGCGCGTCCCACAGATCCTCGAGCGACTGCGCGCCAAGCCCGCCTACGCGGAGAACCTGCGCGACAAGACCGTTGCGCAGCAGTCACCCCAGCCCGAGACGATGCGCCTGATGCTCGATGCCCTGCGGGCCCGGTTCGGCGGGGTACAGGGCTGGCTCGAACAGGAGGGCTGGACGCCCGCCGACACCGACCGGATGCGCCGCAAGCTGCTCGGCTGAGCGACGGCACACGGGGGTATGCCGCTGGGCCCGGTCGCGCCTGCGAGTCGCCCCTGGTCGCTGGCCCCGCTCCGACCGCACGCGTCCCGCCGGACGACCACCTTTCGCTGTGGGCCCGGGCGCCGAGCACGCACCCGCGCGTGCGCCGGCAAAGGTGGTCGTTCCTACGCACACAGGGGTATGCCGCTGGGCCCGGTCCGCGTCGACCTCGGGCGGCCGTCTCCTCAGGGCACCGGGTCCCGCCACTGAGGTGGTGGGTGCGGCATGGGCTCGTCCTGGCCATCGTCGATGTTGGCGTGGACGTGATCGAGTAGCGCACACAGGTCCTCGATCTGCTGGCTGCTCAGCCCGGTGCGCAGCCGCTGGTCGAACGCCATGGCGACACGACGCATTCGGCGAAAGGCCGCGGCACCGGCCTCGGTGAGCTCGACGCGCTGGATCCGGCGGTTGTCCGGGTCGACACTGCGGGAGACCAGGCCATCGGTCTGCATGGAGTCGAGGTGACGGGTCAGCGTCGCACCCCGGATGCCGACAGCGTCGGCGAGCTCGCGCTGACTGGCGTGCCGGCCGCTCTTGAGCGCAATGAGGACCAGCCAGTAGGGCAACGACCCGTCGACCCTCGCCAGCTCGTCCTGGAAGGCGCGGTTG
>NZ_JBDIAQ010000255.1:0-2831 GCF_039812505.1 Intrasporangium sp.
GCGCCGTCGGAGGCCTTGCCGGCGGCGGCGACCGCTGCCTCGTAGCGCTCCTTCTTCGAGGGCCCCGGCTCCCGGGTCTGCACGCCGCCCTCGCGGACGAGCTTGAGCAGCGCAGCAACGGCCTCGGTGGGCTGGGCCCCGTTGCCGATCCAGTAGTCGGCCCGCGCCAGGTCGATGTCGATGAGCGAGGGCTCCTCGGTGGGGTGGTACTTGCCGATCTCCTCGATCGCCCGCCCGTCACGCTTGGTGCGTGAGTCCATGACGACGACTCGGTAGAAGGGTGCACGGATCTTGCCCATGCGCTTGAGGCGGATCTTGACTGCCACGGCTGTGGTGTCTCCTGTTTCTCGGTTGTGAGCACGGCGAGACCGGGTGGGGAACACGCGGGGAGCCGTGACTCGGTGTAGGCACCTGCGCCAGGCGAGAGGGGCCGGACGCGGGCGGGTACAGCCGACCATTGTGCCAGATCGTGGCGCCCGCCCGGACCACCGCGTGGTTGAGCGCTCAGGGGTATGCCGCTCGCACCCGCAGCGCGATGTCGACGACCTCGCGCTTGCTCGGGTCGGCGACCGGTTCGATGACCGGGACGCGGGCCGGGTCGAAGCCGGCGCGCGCCAGCCCGATGCGCAGCTCGACCGGAGAGACGTGGCACTCCACCACGCCGCCGATCGGCGACTGGCGCAGCAGCTCCCAGAGGGCCGCGGGCTCGCGGAGGTGACGGACGGAGAACACCGGCAGGGACAGCTCGGCCGCGACCAGGTTGGCGGCCGGTCGGACGTCGATCGCCGGGACCCCGTTGATGACCAGCGCCATCCGGTGCGGTCGGTGGGGCCGGTACGGAACCGCCGGCCAGTCGGAGGCCAGCATCGCGTACCGGTCGTGGTCCCGCCAGGCCCGGTTCGGGTCGTCCTTGCCCGGCAGGTGGAGGTACTCGCGCGAGAAGCCCTCGTGGACGAAGCCGAGGCTGCGGACCAGGCCCGCGGACCGGCTGTTCGTCGGCTGGATGTTGGCCTCGATCCGGTGCAGGCCCATCCCGGCGGGCTCGTCGGAGAAGGCGATGTCGATGACGAGCTCGAGCCCCTCGACGAACAGGCCGCGTCCGGCGTACGGGTCGTAGGCGTCATACCCCATCGCCGCGCTGCGGAAGGCGCCCCGCACCACGTTGGAGACGTTGACCCGGCCCACCAGGCCGTGGTCGCCCTCGGCGTCCCGGGCCTCGATCAGGAAGGTGCGAAACGTCGGGGACTGGGCCCTGATGACGTCGGCGAAGTTGTTCGGGTCCGCGATCGCGAAGTCGGCCAGGCGCCGGGCGGACCTGCTCACGGCCTCGGCGTATGCCGCTGCGTCGGCCTCCGTGGGCGGGCGCACCAGGACGCGCTCTCCCTTCCGGGAGAGGTGGCGCACCGACGGCGCGCCGGCCGGGTCAGTGGACAAGACGACCTCGCAGGACGATGCCCGCCGGGTCGGCGACGACCCGGACGTCCTCGCGCGGGTCGGCACCGTACACGACGATGTCCGCGTCCTGACCCTCCTCGATGCCCGGGCGGCCGAGCCACTGCCGGGCTGCCCAGGTGGCGGCGCCGAGCGCCTCGAGGGTGCTGAGGCCGGCCTTGGTCAGCTCCTCGATCTCGCCGGCGACGAGCCCGTGGGGCAGGCTCCCCCCGGCGTCGGTGCCGGCATAGATCGCCACGCCGGCCTCGTGGGCGGCCCCGATGGTGGCGTGGCGGCGCGAGTAGAGGTCGAGCATGTGCCGGTGGTAGGCGGGGTAATTCTCCCTGGCGGGCTCGGCGATCTGCGGGAAGTGGGCGATGTTGACCAGGGTCGGCACGATCGCGATGCCCTGGGCCGCGAAGGTGTCGATCGAGTCCTGCTGCAGCCCGGTGGCGTGCTCGACGCAGTCGATCCCGGCCGCCGCGAGGTCGCGCAGCGACTGCTCGCCGAAGCAGTGGGCGGTGACCCGCACGCCTTCCTCGTGGGCGGCGCGGACCGCGGCGGCGAAGGCGTCTGCCGACCAGCTCGGGGTCAGGTCACCGACGTCGCGATCGATCCAGTCGCCCACGAGCTTGACCCAGCCGTCGCCGCGGTGCGCCTCGAGCCGGACGTAGTGATCGAGCTGGTCCTGCTCGACCTCGTGGGCGAAGTTGCGCATGTACCGCTTGGTCCGCGCGATGTGCCGACCGGCCCGGATGACCTTCGGCAGGTCGGCACGCTCGTCGATCCAGCGCGTGTCGCCCGGTTGCCCCGCGTCCCGGATCAGCAGAGCCCCGTGGTCCCGGTCGGCGAGCGCCTGCTGCTCGGCCTCCTCGCGGGGAACCTCGCCGCGCGGGCCCAGACCGACATGACAATGCGCGTCGACGAGCCCCGGCAGGACCCAGCCCTCGAGGGTCTGCACGTCGGCGGGCCCGCTCGGGGCGGTGAAGGAGACCCGTCCGTCGATGACCCAGACCTCGTCGCGGGTCTCCTCGGGCCCGACCAGTACCTGCCCTCGGACATGCAACACCGGCGCATCCATACGCCCGACCCTATCGACCCGGGCAACCGCTCCGGTCGAGGCAGTCGCAGCGGGCCGGCGTCGCGCGCCCGACCCGGCCGCTGGCTGTCAGGTCACCCGTCATGTCACGAGCCGGGGGCTGCGTCGTGCTCAGGTCACCCGTCATGTCGCGAGCCGGCTGCCACGCCCCGTCCGGTCACCTGTCATGTCGCCGGCCGGCTACCACGCCCCGTCCGGTCACCTGTCATGTCGCCGGCCGGCTGCCACGCCGTGCTCAGGCCACACAGCTGCTGCGACATGACCCGCGACCGGAGCCGAGCGCACCAGACAGCCCGTGCTC
>NZ_JBDIAQ010000256.1:0-2827 GCF_039812505.1 Intrasporangium sp.
CCGACCTGCGTGCCGCGCTCGAGACCCTCCTTGCCCTGCGCGAGGTGACCGGGTCGCTGGCCGTGAGCACGTCCTGCTCCTTGCTGCACGTCCCCTACACGCTCGAGCACGAGGACACCGTGGACGAGCGGATCCGCCCGTGGCTGGCGTTCGCCCGAGAGAAGGTGCACGAGGTGGTGACGCTGCAGCGCGGGCTGTCGCAGGGGTTGGCCGGAGTGAGCCAGGAGCTCGCTCGAGCGGAGTCCGCGATCGCCGGGCGGCGCGATTCGGCGCTCACCCGGCGTCCCGACGTGCGCGCTCGAGTGGCCGCGCTGGACGGGTCGGACCGGACCCGCGGGGACGCGGAGCAGCGCCGTGCCCTGCAGCAGGAACGACTGCGCCTGCCGCCACTGCCCACCACCACGATCGGCTCGTTCCCGCAGACCCCCGAGGTCCGCGCGACCCGGGCCGGGCACCGCACCGGACGGATCGACACCGCCACCTACACCGCGCGGATGCGGGCCGAGATCGAACGCGTGGTCCGGCTGCAGGAGTCGCTCGGGCTGGACGTGCTGGTCCACGGCGAGCCGGAGCGCAACGACATGGTGCAGTACTTCGCCGAGCTGCTCGACGGCTTCGCCACCTCGGCGCACGGCTGGGTGCAGTCCTACGGGTCGCGGTGCGTGCGCCCGCCGATCCTGTTCGGCGACGTGAGCCGGCCGGCACCGATGACCGTGCCGTGGATCTCCTACGCGCAGTCGCTCACCGACCGTCCGGTCAAGGGGATGCTCACCGGGCCGGTGACGATCCTGGCCTGGTCCTTCGTCCGGGACGACCAGCCGCTGGCCGAGACCGCCCTGCAGGTCGGGCTTGCCGTCCGCGACGAGACCCTCGACCTGGAACGAGCCGGGATCGGGGTGATCCAGGTCGACGAACCCGCGCTGCGCGAGCTGTTGCCGTTGCGCCGGGAGGACCAGCCGGCCTATCTCAGCTGGGCGGTCGACGCCTTCCGCGTCGCCACCAGCGCGGTGGCCGATGGCACCCAGGTGCACACCCACCTGTGCTACTCGGAGTTCGGGGATGTGGTGGGCGCGATCAACGACCTCGGTGCGGACGTGACCAGCCTGGAGGCGGCACGGTCCCGGATGGAGGTGCTGCCGGCGCTCACCCGTGGGGGGATGGACCGCGGGGTGGGCCCGGGTGTCTACGACATCCACTCACCGCGGGTCCCGAGCGTGGCCGAGATCACCGAGCTGCTCGAACGTGCGACCGTGTCGGTCCCCGTGACACGGCTCTGGGCGAACCCGGACTGCGGCCTGAAGACCCGCGGTTATGCCGAGGTGGAGGCGGCCCTGACCAACCTCGTGGCGGCGGCCAGGCAGGTGCGTGAGTCGCTGTCGACACGCTGACCCTCGAATCGGAGCCACGCCAACACGGTGAGCCACTGCTGCACGCGACGGCGCGGTAAGACCCGGCGTGGCAGGACCCCAGGGCTACGGCATCCGTGCCCGCCCAGCGGCATACGGCGGCATCCGGCTCTCCCGAGCCGCACGAAGGATCGCGTCGGCTGAGACGTCGATGTCGTGCTCGGTCGTCGTGGCGTTGGACACCGAGAAGCGCATCAGGCGCTGGCCGCGCCACGTGGTGCCACCGACCCAGCACGTGCCGTCACGCTGCACCCGCTCGATGATGCCGTCGGTGCGAGCGGGGTCGCCGAAGCTGACGAGGACCTGGTTGAGCACGACGTCGTTGTGGATCGTCGCTCCGTCGGCCGCGAGCCGGTCGGCCATCCGGCGGGCCAGCCCACAGCACCGGTCGACGAGGTCTGCGACTCCGGTTCGACCGAGCTCACGCAGTGCCGCCCAGACCGCGAACCCTCTTGCCCTCCGGCTGGACTCGGCGGTCAGGTCACCGAGCACGTAGTCGCCTGCGGCGCCCGACCCGGTGAGGTAGGACGCGCTGTAGGACATCGTCGCCGCGTGCAGTTCGGGGTCCCGGCAGAACGCGAGGCCGCTGTCGTAGGGGACGTTGAGCCACTTGTGGGCGTCGGTCCCCCACGAGTCGGCCAGCTCGACACCTGCAGTCAGGTGCTCCGTGCGCGGGCTGGCCGCCGCCCAGAGCCCGAAGGCACCGTCGACGTGTACCCACGCGCCGTGCTCCCGCGCGAGCGGGATCGCGGCGCGCAGGTCGTCGCAGGCGCCGGTGTTGACGTTGCCGAGTTGCAGGCTGACGATCGTCGGCGTGTTCGCCGTGCGGGCAAGGACCCCACGCAGCCGGGCCACGTCGATGGCGCCGTTGGCATCGGCGGGGACGGTCTCGATGCTCGCCGTGCCGAGGCCGAGCAGCTTGGCGGACCGGTCGATCGTCGCGTGCCGCTCCTCGCTCGCCACGATCCGCACCCGTGGGGCGCCGGCCAGGCCGTCGCGGGCGACGTCCCAGCCCGCGTCCGCGAGCACCTTGGTGCGGCCGACCGCGAGGCCGACGGTGTTGGTTGCCTGTGCGCCGGTGACGAACCCGACCGACGCCCCCGCCGGCAGGTGGAGCAGGTCCTTCAGCCAGGTACCGGCGGCGCGCTCGGCAGCGGCCGCGGCGGGAGACAGGACCTCGTTGTAGGCGCACTGGTCCCAGCCGACGGCCAGGATGTCGGCGGCGGATGCCGCGGGAAGCGCGCCGCCGGTGACGAACCCGAAGAACCTCGGCCCCACGGTGCCCATGATCCCCGGCGCCGTTGCGGTGACGAGCTGTTCGATCACCTGACTCGGTGGAGTGGGCGCGTCCGGGAGCGGCCCGCCGAGGGCCTGCTCCAGCGCCGCCCGGTCCGTCACGGGCTGGACGGGCCGCTCCCCCA
>NZ_JBDIAQ010000257.1:0-2740 GCF_039812505.1 Intrasporangium sp.
CCTGCTGGAGCTGCGTCCAGAGCCGCTCGACGTGCGCCCGCTCGGTGCCGAGCGCACCGACGGACACGCGCACCATCCATCGCCCGTCGAGGACCGCCGGCGTGACGTACGCGTGGCCGGAACGGTTCACCGCACGTGCCCAGCGCTGGGTGTGCTCGTCCACCTCCTGCGGGCTCAGGGCGGCCGGCTCGTGGACCACGCACACGGTCTGCAGGGGAACGGGCGCCACGAGACGCCACTCCGCGGACGCCTCGATCTGCCGGGCCAGCCACGCGGCGTTGTCGAGGTCCCGTCGCAGCCTGGCCCGCAGCGCCTCGGCGCCCTCGGCCTGCAGCATGAACCACAGCTTGAGCGCGCGGAACCGGCGGCCGAGCGGGATGCCCCAGTCGCGCAGGTTGGTCACGTCCTCGTCGCGCTCGGAGCGCAGGTAGCTCGGGTTCGTGCCCATCACCCGCTCGAGGTGCTCGGGGTCCCGGACGAAGTACAGCGAGCAGTCGAAGGCCACCCCGAGCCACTTGTGCGCGTTGACCACCACCGAGTCGGCGCGCTCGACGCCCCGCCACATCCAGCGGCACTCGGGCAGGATCATCGCCGATCCGGCCATGGCGGAGTCCACGTGCAGCCACAGGCCCTCGGCCTGCGTGACCGCTCCGATCGGGTCGAGCGGGTCGAGCGCCGTGGTGGCCGTGGTGCCGGTGACCGCGACGACCGCGCACGGGACCCGTCCTGCGGCGCGGTCCTGCGCGATGGCGGCCCGCAGTGCGTCGGGGTCCATCGCGAAGTCCCGGTCGGTCCGCACCCAGTGGATGTTGTCCCGCCCGAACCCGGCCAGCAGCGCTCCCTTCTGCACCGAGCTGTGCGCCTGTCGGGTCGCGTAGACCACCAGCGGCGCCGGCTCGGCCTGCAGCCCGCCGCGCACCATACCGAAGCTCGTCGTGCGCTCCCGGGCGCACAGCAGCGCGACCAGCGTGCTGGTGGAGGCGGTGTCCTGGATCGACCCGCGGAACGCGTCGGGCAGCCCGAGCAGCTGCCGGGTCCAGTCCACGACGCGCTGCTCGACCTCCGACAGCGCCGGACTGGCCTCCCAGGACAGGCCGAGCACGCCCAGGCCGGTGCTGGCCAGGTCGCCCAGCACCGAGGACAGCTCCGAGTTCGCCGGGAAGAACCCGAAGAAGCTCGGGTGCTGCCAGTGGGTCAGGCCGGGCAGGACGACCCGGTCCAGGTCGTCGAGCAGGCCGGCGCCCCCCTCGCCGGTCTCGGGGGCCCGGTCGGGCAGGGCTGCGGCGACCGAGCCCGGCTCGGCCCGGGACATGACCGGGTAGTCCTCAAGGTGCGCGCGGTAGTCGGCGATGCGGTCGACGAGGTCGTGCGCGGCACGGCGGAAGTCCTCGGGGGTCATCGTGCTCCGATGCGGTGGTCGGGTCAGGCGGTCACTGGGCCGGGGGTCAGCTCGGCACGGACCGGCCCATGCGGATGACCGCCTCGGTGAGGATCTG
Organism: Intrasporangium sp.; assembly: GCF_039812505.1. GTDB lineage: Bacteria > Actinomycetota > Actinomycetes > Actinomycetales > Dermatophilaceae > Intrasporangium_A. Next base: position 1,497 of record NZ_JBDIAQ010000257.1, read on the forward strand.
CGGGGTGGTGCCGAAGTTGAGCCGGACGTGCCCGGCACCGCCGGTGCCGAAGACGTGTCCCGAGCTGAGGGCCACACGTGCCTCGTCGAGGAAGTGCCGGGCCGGGCCGGCCAGGTCGGTGACGACGGCAAGCTCGTCCCCGGGGGTCTCCGGCTCGTCGTCGAGCCCCAGCGCGCTGCAGTCCAGCCAGGCCAGGTAGGTCCCCTCGGGCGGCTGGTACCGCACCGTCGGCAGGTGCTCGGCGAGCAGGTCTGCCAGCAGGGTGCGGTTGCGGTCCAGGCCCACGAGCAGCTCGTCCAGCCAGGCCGTGCCCTCCCGCAGTGCCACGCTGTGCGCCATGACGCCCAGGTGGCTCGGGCCGTGGCTGACCTCCTCGGGCATCCGGGCCAGGTCGGGGCCCGCCTGCTCGCCGGCGACCACGAGCGCGGCCTTGAGCCCGGCCAGGTTGAACGCCTTCGAGGCAGAGGTGACCGCGAAGGCGTCCTCCGCGCCGGCGACGGACAGGTACGGCGTGAACGTCGCGCCGGGCAGGACCAGCGGTGCGTGGATCTCGTCGGAGACCACCCGCACACCGCCCTCGCGGGCGAGGGCGGCGACCTGTTCCAGCTCGGCCCGGGTGTGCACGACACCGGTGGGGTTGTGCGGGTTGCTCATCAGGAACGCGGGCCGGCCGCCGCTGCCGCGGGCGCGGCCGAACGCCTCCTGCAGGGCGGCCAGGTCGAGGCGGTTGTCGTTGCCGAGCGGGGCCTCGAGGATCTGCCGGTCGGCGTGCGTGACGAACGCGTAGAACGGGGTGTAGACCGGCGGGCAGACCACGACGGGGTCTCCCGGCTCGGTGACCAGCCGGAGGACCTCGACGATGCCCATCATGACGTCCGGGACGATCGCGGTCCGCTCGACGGCAAGCCCGTCCCAGCCCCACCGGTCGGCCGCGAACTGCTGCAAGGCCTGCGCATATGCCGTGCCCGCCGGGTAGCCGGTGTCGCCGAGACTGATCGCCCGGTGCAGGGTCTCGGCGACCTGGGGCGCCAGCAGGACGTCCATCTCGGCGACCCAGAGCGGCAGTACGTCCGGCGGGTGCGCGCGCCACTTGATGCTGGTCCGTTCGCGCAGCTGGGCGAGGTCGAGCTGGGCCAGCGGGTCGGTTCGGCCGGATGGCGCGGGCGCGGTGTCCATGACCGCACCCTACGGCTCCGGCCCGACGGCCGCCGCTCCGCCGGTGCCCGCGCCGCCGTTCCGTGGGG
>NZ_JBDIAQ010000258.1:0-2725 GCF_039812505.1 Intrasporangium sp.
CGCCCCGGGCCACGCGAGCCTGGAAGGGACCTGCCGGTCCATCGCCCGCAGGGGCGGAGGGGGGCCTGATCCACCGCCATGTTTCCGTCGGTGGACCAAGGTTGAGCGGTTGCCCTACGGTTCCGTGGGCACGCCGCCCGAGCCCACGAAGGCCCGGCCGCACTGCCGGCGCGCGCCGTCCGAACCGTCACCCGGCCCTAGTAGCATGGCTGCGGCGCCCGGGGCCCCCGCCTGTCGGGCGGCGTCACCGACCAGGAGGAGCAGCGACCCGTGAGCGATCTGCGGCCTGCCGCCGTGATCGTCCTCGCCGCCGGCGAGGGCACACGCATGAAGTCCAAGACCCCCAAGGTGCTCCACACGATCGGCGGCCGGACTCTCGTCGCGCACGCCATCAGTGCCGCCCGTGGCACGGAGCCGACGTACCTCGAGGTCGTCATCCGCCACCAGCGCGACCGGGTCGCGGCCCACGTCGAGCAGGTCGACCCCGAGGCGATCGTCATCGACCAGGACGAGATCCCGGGCACCGGGCGTGCCGTCGAGTGCGCCCTGAGCGCCCTGCCCGACGACCTCGCCGGCACTGTCCTGGTCACGTACGGCGACGTGCCGCTGCTCACCGCCGCGGTCCTGCGCGGCCTGCTCGCCGACCACGCCCGCACCCAGAGTGCGGTGACCCTGATCACGGCCACGCTCGACGACCCGACCGGCTACGGGCGGGTGCTGCGCGACGCCGACGGCGGGGTGGCCGAGGTCATCGAGCAGAAGGACGCGACCGACGAGCAGCGCGCGATCCACGAGGTCAACTCCGGCATCTACGCCTTCGACGTCGCAGTCCTTCGCGAGGCCTTGACCCAGGTCGGCACCGACAACGCCCAGGGCGAGAAGTACCTCACCGACGTCGTCGGCATCGCCCGGGCCAGGGGCCTGCGGGTCACCCCCTACCTCGTCGACGATCTCTGGCAGACCGAGGGGGTCAACGACAAGGTCCAGCTCGCCCGCCTCGGCGCCGAGCTGAACCGGCGGATCGTGGAGCAGGTCATGCGGGACGGCGCGATCGTGATCGACCCCGCGACGACGTGGATCGACGCGGGGGTCAGCGTCGGCCGGGACACCGTGCTGCAGCCCAACACCCAGCTGCTCGGGGCGACGTCGATCGGCGCGGAGTGCGTCATCGGCCCGGACACGACGCTGGAGGACACCGAGGTGGCCGACGGTGCGAGCGTCATACGAACGCAGGCCCAGCTCGCCGAGATCGGGCCCGGCGCCACCGTCGGCCCCTTCTCCTTCCTGCGCCCGGGCACCAAGCTCGGCGCGAAGGGCAAGATCGGCGGCTTCGTCGAGACGAAGAACGCCGACATCGGGCCCGAGGCGAAGGTGCCGCACCTGACCTACTGCGGCGACGCGACGATCGGTGAGGGCGCGAACATCGGCGCGGGCACGATCTTCGCCAACTTCGACGGGCTGACCAAGTCGCACACCGAGGTCGGGCCGTGGAGCTTCGTGGGCAGCGACTCGGTCATCGTCGCACCGCGCACCATCGGGGCGGGCAGCTACGTGGCCGCCGGCTCGGCCGTGGTCAGCGACGTCGGCCCGGGACAGCTGGCCGTGACCCGGGCGCGCCAGCGCAACATCGACGGCTGGGTGGCGCGCCGCCGCGCCGGCACGCGCACCGAGAAGGCGGCCCAGGCCGCGGCCGCCGCCGACGCCGAGGAGGCCCTCTCGACCGAGGCGGGCGCCGTCCTCGAGGGTGACCGGCTCGAGGCCGGACGACCCGGCGGGTCCGAGCCGCCACCCCCACCGGCCGAGGAGACAAGGGAGGCCTGATGACCGGCCTCAACAAGACTCCCGAGAAGCACCTGATGGTCTTCTCGGGCCGGGCGCACCCGCGACTGGCCCAGGAGGTGGCCGAGCAGCTCGGCACCGAGCTGGTCCCGACGTCGGCCTACAAGTTCGCCAACGGCGAGATCTATGTGCGCTACGAGGAGTCGGTGCGTGGCTGCGACGCCTTCGTGATCCAGAGCCACACGGCGCCCATCAACGAGTGGATCATGGAGCAGCTGATCATGGTCGACGCGCTCAAGCGGGCCTCGGCCAAGCGGATCACCGTCGTGCTGCCGTTCTACGGCTACGCCCGGCAGGACAAGAAGCACCGCGGCCGTGAGCCGATCTCGGCCCGGCTCATGGCCGACCTGTTCAAGACCGCCGGCGCCGACCGGCTGATGGCGATCGACCTGCACACCGCCCAGATCCAGGGCTTCTTCGACGGGCCAGTGGACCACCTGATGGCGCTGCCGATCCTGTCCGACCACGTCGACAGCAAGTACGGTCACCTCGACCTGGCGGTGGTCTCGCCCGACGCCGGGCGCATCAAGGTCGCCGAGGACTGGTCCAGCCGCCTCGGCGGTGCGCCGCTGGCCTTCATCCACAAGACGCGTGACATCAACCGCCCCAACGAGGTGGTCGCCAACCGTGTGGTCGGCGAGATCAAGGGCCGGGTCTGCGTGCTCGTCGACGACATGATCGACACGGCGAGCACGATCACCAAGGCGGCCGACGCCCTGATGGCGGAGGGGGCTGCCGCCGTCATCATCGCGGCGACCCATGCGATCCTGTCGGGCCCGGCCGTCGACCGGCTCCAGGCCTGCAAGGTCGAGGAGGTCGTCGTGACGAACACCCTGCCGATCCCCGAGTCGCGCCGGTTCGACAAGCTCACCGTGCTCTCGATCGC
>NZ_JBDIAQ010000259.1:0-2723 GCF_039812505.1 Intrasporangium sp.
CCCGACCGGGCCGCGCGGGTCACTGGGCAAGAGGCCCCGACTCGGGCGAGACTGGGGCATGGACGCGGAACGGAACAGGCAGAACACCCTCAACGCGATCGCGGCGTTCAACGCCGGCGACCTGGACGGCTACCTGGCGAGCTACGCGCCGGACGCGGTGGTGCACGGGCTCCCCGAGCACCTCGAGCCCACCGTCTCGGGGCACCGCGAGTTCCTCACCTCGATGCGGGATGCGCTGCCCGACGTCACCTCGACGGTCGAGGACTCCGCGGCCAGCGGCGACCTGGTTGCGACCCGGCACGTCTACCGCGGCACCCACGAGGGCGCCCTGCACGGGGTACGTCCCACCGGGAAGGTCCTCGAGTGGGACGCGATGACCTTCCGCCGCTTCAACGACGCCGGCCTCGTGGTCGAGCGCTGGATCGTCAGCGACGACATGGCCCTGCTGCGCCAGCTCGGGCAGCTCGGCGCGCCCGCCGCGAGCCGTCCCGCGCGCTGACCCGTAGTCGCCTGACCTGTAGTCGGCTGACCCGTAGTCGGCTGACCCGTAGCCGGCCCACCCCTGGGCCGGCACCGCAGCGCCGACCCGGCTCAGGCCACCAGCGCGCCCGGCACGACCCGGACCGGATAGGGCAGCGCCGGCTCGAAGACCTCGCCGCCCTGCACCCGGCCCACCTCGACGTAGGCACCCTCGACGAGGTCCCAAGCAGTCAGCGACGGGACCTCCGGGTCGACGACCCAGTACGACCGGCAGCCGGCCCGCTCCAGCCGCGACCGCTTGAGGTTCAGGTCGATCAGGCGCGTGCTCGGCGAGAGGACCTCGACCGCGAGTACCGGCGCGACCGGCAGGTTCGAGTCGGTCAGGTCGGCGCGCCGACAGACGAGCACGTCCGGCTGGATCACGGTGTCGTCCGCGAGACGCACGTCGAACGGGGCCACGAGGACCTCGAGCCCCTCGGGGCAGGCGGGGAAGAGCACCGCGAGCAGCCGGACCACACACCGCTGGTGCACGGTCACCGGCGACGGGGTCACGATCAGCACCCCGTCGATGATCTCGTGGCGGCGCCCGTCATCGGGCAGCGCAGCGAGGTCGTGCTCGGTGAACGGCAGACCCCAGCTCGATGTGGTCACAACAGTCATGGTGCCTCCCTCGCCTCACCCGGCCAAGCATTCCGCAACCGCGGTGCCGGGGGTCCGCGCCGCCCACAGGCGCCCGCGTCCGCGCGCAGGCGCCGGCTCGGCGGCATACAGGCAAGGGGTATGCCGCCCACCGCGCCACGCGGTCAGGGCGGGCTCGGGGGCGTTCCTCGTAGGCCGTCGGGTACCTCGCGGAGGCGGCGCCGGGCAGAACGACGTGCCGCTCTGCCAGACTTCGGACATCCGAGCCCGGTCGCACCGCGGCCGCCCGACCCGAGGAGGATGTCGTGACGCAGACGCCGGCTGTGCTTTCGCCCGAGGAGCGGGCGCGTCTGGAGGCCGACGCGGCGCGGCTGGTGGGGTTCGCCCGGCGGGCGGCGGACCCGGGTGGCGGGTTCGGCTGGCTCGACGACGCGGGCCGGCTGGTGGCCGACCGCCCGGTCGAGACGTGGATCACCTGCCGGATGACGCACGTGTTCGCCCTGGCAGCGCTGCACGGGGACGGCTCGGCCGGCGAGTACGTCGACCGTGGCGTGGCGGCGCTGGGCTCGGTGCTGCGCGACCGGACGCACGGCGGGTGGTTCTCCTCGGCGGGCCCGGCCGGGCGGGTCAAGGAGGGCTACGCGCACGCCTTCGTGGTGCTGGCCGCGGCCTCGGCCACCGGGGCCGGCCACCCGGACGGGCCGAGCCTGCTGCAGGAGGCCCTGGGCGTGGTGCTGGAGCGGTTCTGGGACGAGGACCAGGGCCTGGTGGCCGACGTGTGGGACGCCGACTGGACCGTGCTGGACCCGTACCGGGGCGTGAACGCGAACATGCACACCGTGGAGGCGTTCCTGGCCGCGGCCGAGGTCACCGGCGACCGGGTCTGGCTGGACCGGGCGGTGCGCATCCTGACCCGGGTCGTGGACGGGTTCGCCCGCGAGCACGACTGGCGGCTGTCGGAGCACTTCGACCAGCAGTGGCGCCCGCTGCTGGACTACAACATCGACCGGCCGGACGACCAGTTCCGGCCCTACGGGGTCACCATCGGGCACCTGATCGAGTGGTCCCGGCTGGCGCTGCACGCGCGCACCGCGCTCGGTGCGAAGGCCCCGGGGTGGCTGCTGGAGTCCGCCGGCCGGCTATACCGGGCCGGGGTGGGCCGCGGCTGGGACGTGGACGGCGCGCCCGGCTTCGTCTACACCACCGACTTTCAGGATCGGCCGGTGGTGCGCGAGCGGATGCACTGGGTGCTGGCCGAGGCGATCGCCGCCGCGTGGACGTTGTGGCGCGACACCGGGCAGGCCTCCGCCGGGGACGACTTCGCGCGCTGGTGGGCGTATGCCCGGCGCTACCTGCTCGACGAGCGGGACGGGTCCTGGCGCCACGAGCTCGACGCGGGCAACCGTCCCTCGGCCCGGGTGTGGTCCGGCCGGCCGGACGTCTACCACGCCTACCAGGCCACCATCCTGCCGCTGCTGCCACCGGCCGCCAGCTTCATCGGCGCCGCCAAGGACGGCTGGTGAGACCAGGCGATGGCGGCCCGCGCGGACCGTCCCCGCGCGCCCGAGCCCCGCGCGCCCGAGCCCCGCGCGCCCGAGCCCCGC
>NZ_JBDIAQ010000260.1:0-2702 GCF_039812505.1 Intrasporangium sp.
GCTCCGCAGCCGTCCGAACGTGAAGCGGACACCCGTGTCCGTACCGGTGACCGAGCGCGTCCAGTCGGGGTACTTCTCGGCCAGCGTCGTGGGCGGGTCCCAGCGGTCCGACAATGCTCCACGCCACGCCAGCTCGAGACGCTGCCGGGACCGGGTGTGGTTGGTCACGCGGGTGCGGATGACCGCCGTACGGGAGTCGGCGTAGCGCAGCTCCAGCTCGATGGCGAAGCGGTCGAGGTCGTAGCGCTGCACCAGCGCGCCCGGGATCGCGAAGACCTCGTGGGACCTCGCCGCGGCGAGGTCGACCGGGCGACCGTCGGCGCGGACGGAGAGCTGGTCCAGCTCGTGGGCGAAGAAGAGGCTGTACTCCTCCGAGATGACCATCGGGCCGGTGAAGCCGCCGTACTCGTCCGGCTCGGCCGGCAGGGTGAACCCGTGCCAGGCACCCTGGTCGAGCAACGGGTTGAAGACCTGGTTGCCGACCCTGTCGAACTCACGGAAGGCCCGCGGGCTGCCCGTCCGGTCGACGACGTCCCGGTACCTGACGGCGAGGCGTGGCGTGGGTCGCCGGTGCGTGGTGTCGCCGGCCGTTGGCGCGGAGCCGGCGCGGCCCTCCGAGCCGGTGTCCGGCCGGCCGGGCTCGGCGCTGCTGACACCGGAAGGAACCAGGACGGCCGAGGTCAGCAGACCTGCCAGGGCAGCAGCGGTCGGGAGGTATCGCATGTGACTCCTTCGGCGGCGACCGGGCCGTCGGGGCCACCGTCGGCACCCCGTCGGCCCAGGAAGGAAACCACGACCGCGCAGGACCGCCGCGGGCGCGCACCGATGCTCCCACCCGGTCGGTGGGCGGTCAACCCAACGACGGGCTTGACATGAGGCATCACGCGTGGCGACCCCCACCCCGCAGCCCGGTTCGATGTATTACCGCAGCCCAGAGACCGCGGTATTACATCGAACCGGGCTGCGGGTGGGCTGGGGGTGGGCTGGGGGTGCCGACGCGCGCGGCGGTATCGTGGCCTCGCTTCGGTGACCCGGTCGGTCCGGCAGGGCCCGGAAGGAACCGTCACGTGTCCAACCGCATCAGGAGGAACCGACCATGTCCGAGCTCATCGTGCTGGGCTACGACGACCACGACAGCGCCGCCAAGGCCTACGAGAAGGTGCTCGAGCTGCAGCGCGACTTCGTCGTCAACCTGTCGGGCCTGGCCGTCGTCCGGGTCGACGCGGACGGCAAGCGCCATGTCGACACCCCGGCCAAGATAGTCGGCGCCACCGCCGCGTCGGGCGCCCTCTGGGGCATGCTCCTCGGCTTGCTCTTCCTGGCTCCCGGCGTCGGGTTCCTCGTCGGTGGGCTGGTCGGTGCGTTCAGCGGCAAGCTGACCAAGATCGGGGTGAACAAGGCCTTCCAGGAACGGGTCGACGCGGCCCTGTCACCCGGCAAGGCAGCAGTGGTGGTGATGGCCCGCAAGATCACCGAGGACAAGTTCGCGGCGGCGATGGGCCCCTTCGGCGGCACCGTGCTGCAGACGTCCCTGTCCGACGCCGACGAGGCCGAGCTTGCCTCCGAACTCGGCGAGGCCAGGTCCTGAGGACGACCGGCCACCGGGCCGCGCCGCCCGGCTGAGCACCCGGCCGGGGCGCGGTGGCTTGCCCCGGCCGGGCGGTTTACACCGGCCGCCCGGCCTCAGCCGACGGACCCCTCGATGGCGCCGGCACCGCTGTGGCTGACGGTGATCTTGCGCGGCTTGGCCTCCTCGGCGACCGGGATGCTGAGCCGGAGGACGCCGTCGCGGTAATCGGCCTCGATCTTGTCCAGGGCCAGCCCACGCCCGAGCGAGAGCTGCCGGGCGAACGTGCCGCTCGGACGCTCGTGCGAGAGCCACTTGGCACCCTCGACCTGGACGTCCTTGCGGGACGCGCGGACCGTCAGCATGCGGTCCTCGACGTCGATGTCGATCGTCGCGGGATCGACCCCCGGGAGGTCGATCAGGGCCGTGAAGGTCTCACCCTCGCGGTAGAGGTCCATCGGCATCGCGGCGGTGGTGGTGCCGGGGAACGGGTCGGTGAACAGGCGGTCCATCTCGCGGAACGGGTCGAACTGGCGGGGCATGACTACTCCTGACTGCGATCTGGCGATGCACCCCTGCGGCGCGTCGCATCAAGATACATGAGCGTCAACGACTCAACTCTGGGATCTATTCCGTACACCGCCGACGTCTACCGCTGCCGTATGCCGCTGGGCCGGGGCCCGCGCGCCGCGTGCGGTCCCAGCACAGCTGGCATACCTCAGGTCAGGGCGCCTGGTCGTGACCTGACCCCGACCCGTCGGCGCCGACCTCCTCCGTGGGCCGCGCCACGTCCCCGACGGTGTGGCGCAGCCGGATCTCCGGCAGCAGCCAGGTCAGCACGAAGGCGACCGCGGCGATCGGCACCGCGACGAGGAACACCGTCTGGATCGTCGAGGCGTAGGCGTCCACGATCCCGGCCAGCACCTGCGGGGGCAGGTGCGACAGCTCGGCCGGCCCGACCGACCCCTCCAGGCCCGACGGGACCGGCACGCCGTGCAACGCGTCGGCCAGCCGCCCGCCCAGCACGTTGGCGAAGATCGCTCCGAACACGGCGGTGCCGAAGGACCCGCCGATGGACCGGAAGAACGTGGCTCCTGCTGTCGCGACGCCGAGGTCCCGGTGCGCGACGGCATTC
>NZ_JBDIAQ010000261.1:0-2701 GCF_039812505.1 Intrasporangium sp.
CTCAGGCGATGCGCGCCAGCCCGATCTCCGCGTAGGAGGCCAGCCCCTCGTGCTTCGGCACGACCCGCACGCTGTAGCCGAACGAGCCGGTCCGGGTCATCGAGATCTCACCCGCGAACACGGCGCGGCCCTGCTCGTCGGTCTCGGTGAAGGCGAGCGGCGCGACGGCGATGTCGCGCAGCTCGTCGTCGCCGGAGACGCGCCCGTGCACGAGCTGGACCTCGACCTCGTCCGGGCTGAGCTCGGCCAGCTCGACGAGGGCGGAGACGTGCAGCACGTCGCCGATCTGCGGCGAGTCGGACACGCCCGAGGACTCGACGTGCGCGACCTTGACGTCCGGCCAGGCGTGTCGGACCTTGGCGGTGTAGGCGGCCAGGTCCTTGGCGCCCTTCCAGCCGGTGCCGTCCATGGCCCGCCCCGCCGCGGTCGCCGGGGCGTACAGCCGCTCGGTGTACTCCTTGATCATCCGGCTGGCCAGGACCTTCGGACCGAGGGTGGTCAGCGTGTGCGTCATCATCTCGATCCACGAGTGCGGCAGCCCGTCGGCGTCGCGGTCGTAGAACCGGCGGGCGACGCTCTGCTCGATGAGGTCGTACAGCGCCGCCGCCTCGATGTCGTCGCGCCGGTCCGTGTCGTCGACGCCGTCGGCGGTCGGGATGGCCCAGCCGTTGTGGCCGTCGAACCACTCGTCCCACCAGCCGTCCAGCACCGAGAGGTTGAGCCCGCCGTTCAGGGCCGCCTTCATGCCCGAGGTACCGCAGGCCTCGAAGGGGCGCAGGGGGGTGTTGAGCCAGACGTCACAGCCCGGGTAGAGCGCCTGGGCCATGGCGATGTCGTAGTTGGGCAGGAAGACGATCCGGTGGCGCACCTCGGGATCGTCGGTGAACTGGACCATCTCCTGGATGAGCCGCTTGCCGGTCTCGTCGGCCGGGTGCGACTTGCCGGCGATGACCAGCTGCACCGGGCGGGTCGGGTGCAGCAGCAGTCGCTTGAGCCGGTCGGGGTCGCTCAGCATGAGGGTGAGCCGCTTGTAGGTCGGCACCCGCCGGGCGAAGCCGATCGTGAGGACCTCGGGGTCGAGCACGTCATCGACCCAGCCAAGCTCGGCCTTGGTCGCCCCCCGCTTGCGCCAGGACGAGCGCAGCCGGCGGCGGGCGTCCGCGACGAGCTGGTGGCGCATCTCGCCCTTGACCTGCCAGATCGCCTCGGCCGGGATCTCGTCGACCCGGTGCCAGGCGTCCTCGCCGGCCACGTTGGTGGTGCCCAGGTGGGTGCTGGCCAGGTCGTAGACCCGGCGGTCGACCCACGTCGGGGCGTGGACGCCGTTGGTGATGCTCGTGATCGGCACCTCGACGTCGTCGAAGCCGGGCCAGAGGCCGTCGAACATCTCGCGGCTGACCACGCCGTGCAGCTGCGAGACGCCGTTGGCGCGCTGGGCCAGCCGCAGGCCCATGACGGCCATGTTGAAGATGCCCGGGGTGCCGCCGTCGTAGTCCTCGGCGCCGAGCTCGAGCAGCCGGTCGACGGGCACGCCGGGCACCTCGAGCGACCCGCCGAAGTAGCGGTTGATGTTCTCGGCCGGGAAGCGGTCGATGCCGGCCGGGACCGGGGTGTGCGTGGTGAACACCGTGGCGGCCCGGACCGCCGCGCGTGCCTCGTCGAAGGTCAGGCCCTCGTCGCGGACGAGCTCGGCGATCCGCTCGACCCCGAGGAAGCCGGCGTGGCCCTCGTTGGTGTGGTAGACCTCCGGCGTCGGGGCGCCGCTCAGGCGCGACCACATCCGCAGGGCCCGCACGCCGCCGACGCCGAGCAGCAGCTCCTGCTCGAGGCGGGTCTCACCGCCGCCGCCGTACAGCGACTCGGTGACCCGTCGCGCCGCCTCGTCGTTGCCGGGGATGTCGGAGTCGAGCAGCAGCAGCGGCACCCGGCCGACCTGCGCCTTCCAGACGTGCGCACCCAGGACCCGGCCGCCGGGCAGGTCGAGGCACACCACCGCCGGGGTGCCGTCGGCCTCGCGGAGCAGGGACAGCGGCAGGCCGTCCGGGTCCAGGACCGGGTAGGTCTCCTGCTGCCAGCCGTCGCCGGACAGCTGCTGCTTGAAGTAGCCGGTCTTGTAGAACAGGCCGACGCCGACGATCGGGACACCCAGGTCGGAGGCGGTCTTGAGGTGGTCGCCGGCGAGGATGCCGAGGCCACCGGAGTACTGCGGCAGCACGGCGGTGATGCCGAACTCGGGGCTGAAGTAGGCGATGGCCCGCGGTGCCGCGCCGCCGCGCTCCTCCTGCTCCCGGCTCCAGTGCTGGTACCACCGCTCGCTGGTCAGGTAGTGGTGCAGGTCCTCGTTGGCGGCCACGACGCGGCCGACGAACTCGTCGTCGGCGGCCAGCGCGGCGAGCTCGTCCGCGGACAGGCGGGAGAGCAGCTTGACCGGGTCGTTCTTGGCGGCCGCCCACTTCGGCGGGTCGATGCTCTCGAAGAGGTCGCGGGTCAGCGGGTGCCAGGACCAGCGCAGGTTGCTGGCGAGTACGCCGAGACCCTCGATGCGGGGCGGCAGGACGGTGCGCACGCTGAAGCGTCGGATGGCCTTCACAGGCCAAGAGCATAGCCGCGTGACATGTTCTTGCAGAGTTTGCAACGGGGTTACAGGAACGGTCTCGGCTGGTGGGACGGCACGCACCTGCGGCCCGCGGCCGCCAGGCGG
>NZ_JBDIAQ010000262.1:0-2647 GCF_039812505.1 Intrasporangium sp.
GCGAGCACCTGGTGCAGCTGGACGACGTTGGTCTCGAAGCCGTGCGAGCTGCCGCTGAGGTAGAGCCCCCAGATCTTGGCCGTGCCCTCCCCAACCTCGGCGACCGCCTCGTCCCAGTGGGCCGACAGGTTGCGCGCCCAGGCCCGGCAAGTGCGCGCGTAGTGCGGCCGGAAGCTCTCGTGGTGCTGCACCTCGAAGCCGGTGTCCTCCATGACCGAGACGATCGTGCCGGAGCCGGCAAGCTCGCCGTCGGGGAAGACGTAGCGGTCGATGAACGAACCGCGCAGCCCGACCGCCTTCAGGGCCCCGTTGTGCCGGTTGTCCGGGCGGGTGATGCAGTGGTTCAGCAGCCGCCCGCCCGGCTTGAGCTTGTCGTGCAGCTCGCGGAAGTAGGCCGGGTAGTTGCCCACCCCGATGTGCTCGGTCAGGCCGATCGAGCTGATCGCGTCGAAGCCGGTCTCGGCCACGTCCCGGTAGTCCATGAAGCGGACCTCCGCGGTGTGGGACAGGCCGGCGTCGGAGATCGCCTTCTGGGCCCAGAGCGCCTGCTGCTGCGACAGGGTCACGCCCAGCGCCTCGACGCCGTAGTGCTCGGCCGCGTGCCGGACCATGCCGCCCCAGCCGCAGCCGACGTCGAGCAGCCGCATCCCGGGCCGCAGGCCGAGCTTCTGGCAGACCAGGTCATGCTTGTGCTCCTGGGCCTGCTCGAGCGTGGCGTCCGCGGTCGGATAGACGGCGCAGGTGTAGGCCATCGAGGGGCCGAGGACGAGCTCGTAGAAGCGGTTGGACACGTCGTAGTGGTGCGAGATCGCCTCGGCGTCCCGCTTGCGTCCGTGGACCAGCCCGGAGTGGAGCCGGTGCAGCCGGCTGGGGGTCTCCTGCGGTGGGAGCTCGGGGCGGCGGAAGGCCGACCGGCCGAGGCTGCGGACCATCTCGGGGACCTCGGTCACGTGCACCTTGGGGCTCGGGATCTTGTCCATCGTGCGCGTCAGCACCTCGTAGGGGTCGCCCGGGTCGATCGGGTCGATCTCGAGGTCGCCCATGATGTAGGCCCGGGCCAGTCCGAGCTCGCCAGGGGCGGTGACCAGGTAGCGCAACCCCCGTTCGTTGCGGACGCGCAGGGTGACCGGGGCCTCGCGGTCGCCGCCGACCGACCCGTCGTACGCCTCCAGCCGGAACAGCAGCCCAGTCGGGAAGAGGTGGTCGACCACCTCGCCGATCGTCATCGTCATATTCTTCGCACCGCCTTGGCGTAGAGATCCGGGAGTCGGCCCTCCGGATCGTGTACCCGTTTGATCGCCCGGTAGGCATCGCCTCCGTACCTGCTCCAGAAGGTCCGCTCGTCATAGTAGGCGTCGGAGTAGAGGGACTTGTGACCGCCGAGCTGCTCGACCTCGGCCTCGATCGCTCGGTTGACGTCGCCGTCCCGGCGGCCCGGCAGGATCGGCGCGGTCGACCAGAAACCGACGTTGACATACGTCTGCCCTGGCTCGAGCGGGTAGAGCGGCCAGCGGCGAGCGCCGGCGCCCGCGTCGCGAAGGACCAACGGGCACAACCAGACCGGATCGATGGGAACGTTCTCGAGGAACCAGTGCAGGAAGTCCGCGGTGCGTCCGACAGGGATCTCCACGTCCTGCACGACCCGCTCCTGGGCGGGCTCTCCCCGGCGCTGCTGCAGCCGGGCCCACCAGTGGTGCCGGTTCTCGAAGCGGATCAGCTTCCAGTAGACGTCGCTTCGTTTGAGCGCGTCCGGCCAGAGCCGGCGCACGATCGGCCGCTGCACCCCGAAGGCACGCGAGCACCAGAACCAGTCGGTGTCCCAGCGCCAGAGGTAGTCCCGGACGGTCAGGTAGTCCTCCGCGCGCAGCCGGATCGAGCGGTAGTAGACCTGCTGCCCGGTGTAGTCGCTGGTGTACGGCGCCGAGTCGGCCCACGTGCCGAGCGTGAGGTAGGCCTCGTCGGCGCCGAACACGACGCCGTCGACGAAGTCGACCGGCTCGCCGGCGTACTCACGCGCGGTGACGATGTCGTCGACCGCCTGCTGGATGCCGCTCAGCTCGGTGAAGCGGACATGGCGCAGTCGCACGTACGCGTGCACCCGCTCCAGCTCGATGACGAGCCGCGTCGCATAGCCGAGACTGCCGTAGGAGTTGGGAAAGGTCTCGAAGAGATCGCTGTTCGCGCCGTCCGGGTAGGCCGTCACGACCTCGCCCGAGCCGGTGAGCACGTCCATCTCGAGCACTGACTCGTGGGGCAGCCCGTTGCGGAACGACGACGCCTCGATGCCCAGCCCGGCCACGGCGCCACCGATCGTGATGGTCCGCAGCTGCGGGACGACGAGCGGCATGCAGCCGACCGCCAGGGTCGCCGCGACGAGGTCCTCGTAGGTGGTCATCCCCTCGACCTCGGCGGTCAGACCGATCGGGTCGACGGACAGGACGTGGCCCAGCTGCGTGACCTCGAGACCGGGGGTGTCCAGCTCGGCACGGGGCCGGAACAGGTTGGAGGTGCGCTTGGCCAGCCGCACCGGCCGCCCGACTGGGATGGCGTCGTACGAGCGGCGCAGCGTCGCCACCCGTCGTTCGTGGGCGGTCCGGACCTCGGCCGAGACGGTCACCTGCGCTCCTCTGCGTCCGGTCCCGGCCAC
>NZ_JBDIAQ010000263.1:0-2593 GCF_039812505.1 Intrasporangium sp.
GCTCCAGCAGCCAACCGAAAAGGACGGGCATGACTACGACCGACACGATCACCCACGCCTCGGCGCACGGGCGGGAGGTGCTGCGTGACCTGTCTCCGCTTCACCGGTCGCTCCGGGGCGCGATCCCCGAGGTGTACAAGGGGTTCGGGGCGCTGTCGCACGCGGCGTTCGCCGACGGTGCGCTCGATCGCAGGATGAAGGAGCTCATCGCCCTGGCGATCGGTGTGGTCGAGGGCTGTGACGGGTGCATCGCCTCCCATGCCCAGGCCGCGGCCCGGGCCGGGGCGACCCGCCAGGAGGCGGCCGAGGCCATCGGCGTGACGTTCCTGATGCAGGGCGGCCCGGCCACGATCCACGGAGCCCGTGCGTACGACGCCTTCTGCGAGTTCGCCGACGGCATCGAGGCCGGTGCGAAGCAGGCCTGAGCCGGCCCCGCCGGGTGAGCCCATGGCCCCTGCCGGACCTGGCAGGGGCCATGGGCGCGGCTGTGCCATGGCCTGCGCTCTGCCGCGGGCGGCTGTGTCGCAGCCTCGGGACGCAGGCCGGTGTCAGCTTCGGGCAGCCTTCCGACTCACCACCACCGACGGTCGGACCACGGTCCGGGAGTGCACGCCCCGACCGGGCCACATGCGCTCAGGCTGAAGGAAGCGAGCAGCACTAACGTGGTGCACGCGGCGGTTCGAGCGCAGCCCGTCCGTCGCCCGGCCCGGCGTACCGGGCCTCGGCCCCGCTTTCGCGACCGCCCGGGAGCAGCGCACCAGACTCGAGCAGGAGGAAGACCGGCATGACCGAGCTGACCCACTCCTTCGTCTACGACACGGTGCGCACGCCCTTCGGCAGGTTCGCCGGAGCGCTCGCGGGGGTGCGCACCGACGACCTGGCCACCGTCGTCGTGAAGGGCATCGTGCAGCGGGCACCGGGACTTGCCGCCGACCCCGGCCTGATCGACACGGTCGTCTTCGGTGACGCGAACCAGGCCGGCGAGGACAACCGCAACGTCGGCCGGATGGCCGCCCTGCTCGCGGGGCTGCCGACGAGCATCCCCGCCACTACGGTCAACCGACTCTGCGGCTCGAGCCTCGACGCGGCGATGGTCGCCTCCCGCGAAATCGAGGTCGGCGACGCCGAGGTCGTCCTCGTCGGCGGGGTCGAGTCGATGAGCCGGGCCCCGTGGGTGCTGCCCAAGACCGAGAAGCCGTATCCCGCGGGCAACCTGGCCCTCGCCTCGACCACGCTCGGATGGCGTCTCGTCAACCCGGCCATGCCCCCGGCGTGGACCGTCTCGCTCGGCGAGGCGACCGAGCAGCTCCGGGAGAAGCACGCCATCAGCCGGGAGCGGCAGGACGCCTTCGCCGAGCGGTCCCACCGCCTCGCCGAGGCGGCTTGGCGCTCCGGCTTCTACGACGACCTCACCGTGCCGGTACCCGGGGTGGAGCTCACCCGCGACGAGTCGATCCGGCCGGACACGACCCTCGAGCGGCTGGCCGCGCTGCGGACCGCCTTCCGCACCGAGGGGGGCACGGTCACCGCCGGCAACTCCTCACCGCTCAACGACGGCGCGTCGGCTGTGCTGCTCGGCAGCGCGGCGGCCGCGGACCGGATCGGCCTGCCGCCGCTCGCCCGGGTCGCGGGCCGGGGGGCGCACGCGGTCGAGCCGCAGTACTTCGGCTTCGCGCCGGTCGAGGCGGCGAACCGTGCGCTGGCCCGGGCCGGGATCGGCTGGGACGACGTCGGCCAGGTCGAGCTCAACGAAGCGTTCGCGGCCCAGTCGCTGGCCTGCGTCGACGCGTGGGGGATCGACCCCGAGATCGTCAACCCGCACGGTGGGGCCATCGCCATCGGCCACCCGCTCGGCGCCTCGGGCGGTCGGATCCTGGGCACGTTGGCGCGCGGCCTGCAGCGCAGCGGCCGGCGCTGGGGGGTGGCGGCCATCTGCATCGGGGTGGGGCAGGGGCTGGCCGTCGTGCTCGAGAACGTCCGGGCCGGGGCCTGACGGGCCTGGCTCCGACGCGCGCCGGGGCCCCTTCAGGCGGGCTTGGGGGTCGGCCACGGCCAGCCGGTACAGCCGTCGAGGCCGTAGCTCTGCTGCATCATCACCGGGGCGGGCCGGCCCTTGCCGGGGCAGGCGGCGTGGCCGTGGCCCAGGCCATGACCCACCTCGTGGTTGACCTGGTAGACCCGGTACGTCGCGACGTCCTTGCCGTAGGCTTCCGGCACGCCCAGGATCCACCGCTTGGCGTTCAGGACGGCGCGCCCGTTCGCGTGGCAGCTGACCTGTCCCCGGGTCTCGAGCGGGGCACAGAGCCGGTCGGTCGTGTCGGGGCTGGCCAGCGTGACGCGGATGTCGACGCGGGCGCCGCGCTCCGCGTCGGCCGGCGCGACGTCCACGAACCGGACGCGGTCCTCGGTCTGCCAGCCGCGGGGGTCGCTCAGCACCCGTGCCACGGTCGCCGCGTAACCCACCGGGTCGATCCCGAGCCCGCCCTCGGTCTCGACGGTGTAGCGCACGGTCCGGCCGGTCTTCGGCGTCTGCTGGATTGCGTCGGGGGGGACCGCGAGGACCGTGAACCGGCCGGTCCCGCGCTGCACGACC
>NZ_JBDIAQ010000264.1:0-2530 GCF_039812505.1 Intrasporangium sp.
GTCGTGGTGTGCGTCGTCATGTGTGCAGCCCGCATTCCGTCTTGGCGAAGCCGGCCCACCGGCCCGCACGAGGGTCCTCACCCGGCGCGACCCGCCTGGTGCACGGCTCGCACCCGATCGACGGGTAGCCGTCGAAGAGAAGGGAGTTCACCTCGACGCCGTGCTCCCTGGCGTAGCCGAGCAGCTCGTCGAACGTCCATGCCGCGAGCGGGTTGACCTTGACCAGGCCGTTCTTCGCGTCCCACGTCACGAGCGGCGTGTCGGTGCGCGTCGGCGCCTCCTCGCGGCGCACGCCGGTGACCCAGGCCTCGTAGGCCGGCAGGATCCTGGCGAGCGGGTCAACCTTGCGCAGCTTGCAGCAGAGCGCCGGGTCCCGCTCGTGGAGCCGCGGACCGTACTGCGCGTCCTGCTGCGCGACGGTCTGCTCCGGGACGACGTTCACCAGGGTGATCGGCAGGTCGGCAGCCACGATGTCCCGGGTGACGAGGGTGTCGGAGAAGTGGTAGCCGGTGTCGAGGAAGAGCACGTCGACGCCCGGCGCGAAACGCGAGACGACATGCGGCAGCACGGCATCCGCCATCGAGCAGGCCACGGCCAGGGTGCCCGGGAAGGTCTCCGCGGCCCACGCGGAGACCTGCTCGGCCGTCGGCTCGGTGCCGGACTCGGCTGCGCTCCGGGTGAACTCGTCGACAAGGGCACGCAGCTCCGCCTCGGAGCGGCGCAGCCTCGGCACGCGGGGGGTCGGCACCGGGGTCGGACCCGGCCGTGCGGCGACAGGTCGTGCTGGCAAGGTCATTGGAGTGCCTCCTCGTCGGCCCGGGCGACCCACTGGGCGAAGGTCTCCCGGGGAGCCCGCTCGGCGGCATACCGGCGCACGACCCGCTCGACGTAGTCGGTCACCTGCGTCGCCGGGACCTTCAGGCCACGTACCGTGCGCCCGAGCTCACCGCTGTCGCGCCCGACCCCGGCGAGACCCCCGCCGAGATGGACCTGGAACCCCGGTTGCTGGACGCGGCCCGATCCCGTGTCGACGGTGATGATCTGGCCCTTGAGCCCGATGTCGGCCGTCTGGATGCGGGCGCACGAGTTGGGGCAGCCGTTGACGCCCAGCTCGATCGGGGCGTCGAGCTCGGGCAGGAGGTCGGCGAGCCGCTCCTCGAGCTCGGCGATGACGGCCGCGGCGGTGTCCTTGGTGTCGACGATGGCGAGCTTGCAGAACTCGAGCCCGGTGCAGGCCAGCGTCGAGCGGCGGAACAGGCCCGGCGTCGCGGTGAGGCCGAGCTGCTCGAGGCCGGCGACGAAGGTCTCGAGCCCCTCCTCCGGGACGCCGAGGACGACGACCTTCTGGAAGGCGGTGAACCGGGCGGCGTCCGCGCCGACGTGCTCGATCAGGTCGGCGAGACCGGACAGGGTCGGCCCACCGACCCGGCCGACGAGCGGCGCGGCGCCGACGTAGTAGCGCCCGTCCTTCTGGGGATGCACGCCCACGTGGTCCCCCGGTCCGACTGCGGGGGCCGGCGGCGGCCCGTCCGGCAGGTGGTAGCCGAGGTACTCGGTCTCGAGCACCTCACGGAACCGCTCCGTGCCCCAGTCGGCCAGCAGGAACTTCAGGCGCGCCTTGTTGCGCAGCCGCCGGAAGCCGTAGTCGCGGAAGATCCGCACGACTCCGTGCCAGACGTCGGGGGCCTGCTCCTGCGTCACGAAGACGCCGATCCGCTCCGAGAGGCGTGGGGCCGTCGAGAGCGACCCGCCGACCCAGAGGTCGTAGCCGGGGCCGAGCTGCGGGTGCACGACCCCGACCAGCGCGACGTCGTTGATCTCGTGGACGACGTCGAGGCTCGGATGACCGGTCACCGCCGTCTTGAACTTGCGCGGCAGGTTGGTCAGCTCCGGGTCACCGAGCCAGCGCCGCTTGATCTCGCGGATGACCGGGGTCGGGTCGATGATCTCGTCCGCGGCAACGCCTGCGACCGGGCTGCCGAGAAAGCCGCGCGTCGTGTCGCCGCACGCGGTCGTCGTCTGCAGGCCCACCGACTCGAGGCGCCGCCAGATCTCCGGGACGTCCTCGATCCGCACCCAGTGGAACTGGACGTTCTGCCGGTCGGTGATGTCGGCGGTGCCCCGGGCGAAGTCGGTCGAGATGCTCCCCAGTACGCGCAGGGCCTGCGGGGTCAGGGCAGCACCGTCGGAGCGGACCCGCATCATGAAGTAGCGGTCCTCGAGCTCGTGCGGCTCGAGCTGCGCGGTGCGCCCTCCGTCGATCCCGGGCTTGCGCTGGGTGTACAGGCCCCACCAGCGGAACCGGCCGTGCAGGTCCGAGTCGGGGATCGAGTCGAAGCCGTCACGGGCGTAGATCGTCTCGATCCGCGCCCGCACGTTGATCCCGTTGTCCTCCGCCTTGAACTCCTCGGTGCCGTTGAGCGGGGCGCGTCCGTCGACCTTCCACTGGCCGTTGGACCGGCCGGCGTTCGGGCCCCGGAGTGTGCGGGGTGCTGTCTCCGTCACCGTCATGGGATCGGAATCTATAAGG
>NZ_JBDIAQ010000265.1:0-2516 GCF_039812505.1 Intrasporangium sp.
GTGCGGCAATTCGTGTCGAGAGTGCGCCACTCCCGATCGAAGGTGCCGTGCCTCACCTTCGCGTGTGCCGTGGCTCGGTCCGCCCGGTCGCGCGGCGTCAGGCCTCCGAGGCGTGGAAGCGGTCGAGGTCACAGCTGCCGAACTCGAGGTCCGCCCAGTCCCCCGAGTAGCGCAGCACCGCGATCCCGCTCGTGCCGAAGCCGCCGGCCAGCGCCGCGTGACCCGGCCCGGAGCCGTCGCCGTCGCAGAGCAGGCTCGTCGCGTGGGCCATCGTCGGGTTGTGCCCGACGACCAGGACGGTCGAGGAGTCGCCGGCGTCCTCCCGGATGATCTCGACCAGCGCCTCGGCGCCGCCCTCGTAGACGGGCCGACGGAACTCGACGTACTCGGCGCGCGCCCCGCCGCGCCGGACGGCATCCCAGGTCTGCCGGGTCCGAACCGCCGTCGAGCAGATGACCAGGTCGGGGACGAGTCCCTGACTGCGCAGCCACGCGCCGGCCAGCTCGCCCTGCCGGACCCCCTGCTTGGACAGGACCCGGTCGTGGTCCGGCCTGCCCGGGCCCTCCTCGGCCTTGCCATGGCGCATGAGAAGGAGGGTCTTGTCCTCAGCCGCAATGCCCATATGTCGAGGATGCCGTGCTCCGCCCGTGTTGTCAGCCCTGCCGGGACCCATCCGGACGCGCGGTGGTCCCCCCGGGACCTGCCGGACCGGACGCGGCGGTGGCGGAGCCGGGTGGTCTCCCATGCCTCGGGACGGCGTGTCCACGCTACGGACGCCGTCCTATGCTGCTGCAATGACTCAGACCCCGGACATCAAGCCCCGCAGCCGAGACGTCACCGACGGCCTCGAGAAGACGGCAGCGCGGGGGATGCTGCGAGCGGTCGGGCTCGGTGACGAGGACTTCGCCAAGCCGCAGATCGGCGTCGCGAGCTCGTGGAACGAGATCACGCCCTGCAACCTGTCGCTCGACCGGCTGGCCAAGGCCGCCAAGGACGGCGTGTACGCCGCGGGTGGATATCCGCTCGAGTTCGCCACGATCTCGGTGTCCGACGGCATCTCGATGGGCCACGAGGGGATGCACTTCTCGCTCGTCTCGCGCGAGGTCATCGCCGACTCGGTCGAGACGGTCATGAACGCCGAGCGCCTCGACGGCTCGGTCCTGCTCGCCGGGTGCGACAAGTCGCTGCCCGGCATGATGATGGCCGCGGCGCGGCTCGACCTGGCCGCGGTCTTCCTCTACGCCGGCACCATCCTTCCGGGTGTCGCCAAACTCTCCGACGGCACGGAGAAGGAGGTGACGATCATCGACGCCTTCGAGGCGGTCGGGGCGTGCGCGTCGGGCCACATGTCGCGTGCGGACGTCGATGCGATCGAGCGCGCGATCTGCCCCGGGGAGGGCGCCTGCGGCGGCTTCTACACCGCGAACACCATGGCCGCGATCGGTGAGGCGATCGGTCTGTCGCTGCCCGGCTCGGCCGGCCCGCCGGCCACGGACCGGCGCCGCGACCACTATGCCCGGCAGTCGGGTGAGGCCGTCGTCGGTCTGCTGCGCAAGGGGATCACCGCCCGCCAGATCATGACCAAGGAGGCGTTCGAGAACGCCATCGCGGTCGTCATGGCCTTCGGCGGCTCCACCAACGCCGTGCTGCACCTGCTCGCGATGGCCCACGAGGCCGAGGTCGACCTGACCATCGGCGACTTCCAGCGGGTCGGCCGCAAGGTGCCGCACCTGGCCGACGTCAAGCCGTTCGGCCACTTCGTCATGAAGGACATCGACCACATCGGCGGCATCCCGGTCGTGATGAAGACCCTGCTTGACGCGGACCTGTTCAACGGCGACTGCCTCACCGTGACGGGCAGGACGATGGCCGAGAACCTCGAGGCGCTCGACCCGCCGCACATCGACGGCCGCGTCATCCGGGACATGTCCCGGCCGATGCACCCGACCGGGGGACTGACGATCCTGACCGGCTCGCTCGCCCCGGAGGGGGCAGTGGTCAAGTCGGCCGGGTTCGACACGACGGTGTTCGAGGGGACCGCCCGGGTCTTCGACGGCGAGCGCGCCGCGATGGACGCCGTCGAGCAGGGCACCCTGAAGTCGCACGATGTCGTCGTCATCCGCTACGAGGGCCCCAAGGGCGGTCCCGGCATGCGCGAGATGCTCGCGGTGACCGGGGCGATCAAGGGAGCGGGCCTCGGCAAGGAGGTCCTCCTGCTGACCGACGGGCGCTTCTCCGGTGGCACGACCGGCCTGTGCGTCGGGCATGTCGCGCCGGAGGCGGTCGACGACGGCCCGATCGCGTTCGTGCAGGACGGCGACGCCATCCGCCTCGACGTCGCCGCGAACACGCTCGACCTGCTCGTCGACGACGACGAGATGCAGCGCCGCCGCACGGCCGGGGTACGGCATCCCGAGCCGCGCTACACCCGGGGCGTGCTGGCCAAGTACCGCAAGCTGGTGCAGAGCGCCAGCAAGGGAGCCGTGCTCGACTGACGAGCCGGTTCCAGCCACGAG
>NZ_JBDIAQ010000266.1:0-2513 GCF_039812505.1 Intrasporangium sp.
AGGTGGTGCGCCGCTGGGAGGACAGCGGCGCCACCTGGCGGGTCCTGTCCCGGGTCGGCGGGCGTCTGCAGCTCTCGTTGCGCACCTGCACCGGGGACGAGGAGATGCAGCGCCTGGACACCGACGACCCCGAGCTGCTCGCGTTCGTCGGCGACCGGGCCTCCAGCGAGGAGTGAGCGCGGGCTGAGTCGTCGGCTGCTCGAGATGTCCACCGACCACGGCCGGTTCGTCGGGGACGGCACCAGGACCGCGGCAGCCGTCCTGGTGCCGTTCGTCGCGTAGTCAGATGCCTGACATCAGGGCATGACCAGTGCGCCGGGTGAGCGGCATACGGCATGGGTGTCGCTGTGGGCAGCGGATCAGGCGCTGCCTCCGCTGTCCAGTCCCGCCTTGATGAGGTCCATGACCGAGCCGTCGGCAAGCGTCGTGACGTCGCCGACCTCGCGGTTCTCGGCCACGTCGCGCAACAGGCGGCGCATGATCTTGCCCGAGCGGGTCTTGGGCAGCTCCTGGACGATCATGATCTGTCGCGGCTTGGCGATCGGACCGATCTCCTTGGCCACGTGGTTGCGCAGCTCGGCCACGAGTTCGGCACCCTCGCCGACCTCGTCGGCCTCCGAGACGGATTCGGAGCGCAGGATGACGAACGCGCACACCGCCTGACCGGTGGTGGCGTCGGTGGCGCCGACGACAGCAGCCTCGGCGACCTTGGGGTGGGAGACGAGCGCCGACTCGATCTCGGTCGTGGACAGCCGGTGGCCCGAGACGTTCATGACGTCGTCGACCCGGCCGAGCACCCAGATGTCGCCGTCCTCGTCCTTCTTGGCGCCGTCGCCCGCGAAGTACATGCCGGGGAAACGCGACCAGTAGGTGTCCTTGTAGCGCTGCGGGTCGCCCCACACGCCGCGCAGCATCGCCGGCCACGGGTCGCGGACCACCAGGTAGCCCCCGGAGCCGTTGGGCACCGACTCGCCCGCGTCGTCCACCACGTCGGCGGTGACCCCGGGCACCGGCTTCATCGCCGAGCCGGGCTTGGTCGCGGTGACCCCGGGCAGGGGGCTGATCATGATCGCGCCGGTCTCGGTCTGCCACCAGGTGTCCACGATCGGGCAGCGGTCGCCGCCGATGATCCGCCGATACCACATCCAGGCCTCGGGGTTGATCGGCTCGCCGACCGAGCCGAGCAGCCGCAGCGAGCTCATGTCGAACTTCGCCGGGATGTCCTCGCCCCACTTCATGAAGGTGCGGATCGCGGTAGGTGCGGTGTAGAGGATCGTGACCTGCTTGTCCTGCACGATCTCCCAGAACCGGCCCTGGTGCGGGGTGTCCGGGGTGCCCTCGTACATCACCTGGGTCGCGCCGAGCGTCATCGGGCCGTAGACGATGTAGGAGTGTCCGGTGACCCAGCCGATGTCGGCCGTGCACCAGTAGACGTCTGTCTCGGGGTGCACGTCGTGGACGACGGCGTTGGTGTAGGCGTTCTGGACCAGGTAGCCGCCGGTGGCGTGGAAGATGCCCTTGGGCTTGCCGGTCGTGCCCGACGTGTAGAGGATGAACAACGGGTGCTCGGCCTCCACCGGGACGGGCGTGTGCTCGGGCGCAGCCGCCTCGAGGGCCTCGTGCCACCAGAGGTCGCGGCCGTCGGTCCACGCGGTGTCCTGGCCGGTGCGGCGCACGACGAGGACCTTCTCGACCGAGGTGTCGCCATGGGCCAGCGCCGCGTCGACGGCCGGCTTCAGGGCGCTCGGCTTGCCGCGGCGGTAGCCGCCGTCGCTGGTGATCACGACCGTGGCCCGGACGTCCTGGATCCGGGAGTGCAGCGCCTCGGCGGAGAAGCCGCCGAAGACGACCGAGTGCGGTGCGCCGAGGCGCGCGCAAGCCAGCATCGCCACCGCCGCCTCCGGGATCATCGGCAGGTAGATCGCCACCGTGTCGCCCTTGTCGATGCCGAGGTCGGCCAGGGCGTTGGCGGCCCGCTGCACCTGTTCGTGCAGGTCGCGGTAGGTGATGTCGCGGGCGTCGCCCTCGGGCTCGCCGACGAAGTGGATCGCGACCCGGTCGCCGTGCCCGGCCTCGACGTGCCGGTCGACGGCGTTGTAGCAGGCGTTGAGCTCGCCGTCGGCGAACCACCTGGAGAAGGGGGCGTCAGACCAGTCGAGGACCTGCGTGAAGTCCTTGCTCCACACGACGTACTTGCGGGCCTGCTCGGCCCAGAACGCCTCGGGGTCCTCGGCCGCCTGGGTGTACTGCTCGGCCGTGCCGTTGGCCTGGGCGCTGAACCCGGCTGGGGGCGGGAAGGTCCGGGTCTCCTGCAGCAGGTTCTCGAGAGTCTGTTCGCTCACGGCATTCCACCTTTCGAGGCTTCGTTGGTCCGGGGTCCACTCAAGTAAACCGTCGCCCAGACCGCAAGGGGTGGGCGGGGTGGGGCCGCCGAGCGGTGCGATCTGGTCGGCAGGCGGTTGTCGTGGCCCGCTCGCCGTGGGCCTGTGTGCGCCACCCTCGACAGTCCCGGG